>CAZUHN010000277.1:0-4372 GCA_964620535.1 uncultured Nitrospinaceae bacterium
TGCTCGATGAAATCGTCAAGAACCATCCTGTCATCCTCAACCGCGCGCCCACCCTGCACCGTCTCGGCATGCAGGCGTTTATGCCCTTGCTCGTGGAGGGGAAGGCGATTCGCGTGCATCCTCTCGTCTGCGCGGCGTTTAACGCCGATTTCGACGGAGACCAGATGGCGGTGCACATTCCCCTCTCCGTCGAAGCCGTGGAAGAGGCGAGGGTGCTCATGCTTTCGGCGAACAACATTCTCTCGCCGGCGAACGGCCAGCCGATCGCTGTCCCGAGCCAGGACATCATCCTGGGCTGCTACTACCTGACCAAGCCTCGGGGGGGCGCAAAGGGGGAGGGGCGGCTTTTCGGCTCGACCGCCGAGGTGCGCATCGCCTTCGACCAGAATGAAGTCGACCTCCAGACGCGGATCCGGGTCCGGGTGGACGGTTCTCTCGCCGAGACGACGGTGGGCCGCGTCCTGCTTTACGAGATCATGCCAGAGGGGATGCCCTTCGATCCGGCCAATCGGGTAATGGACAAAAAGGCGCTCACCCAGCTCGCGGCGTTGTGCTACGAGAAGGCCGGCCGGGCGCGGACGGTCCGCTTCCTGGATGACCTGAAAGATCTGGGATTTCACCACGCCACCCAGGCGGGCATTTCGATTTCCATCGACGACATGAAGGTCCCCGTGCGTAAGAATGAATTGACCGATGACGCGCGAGCGGAAGTATTTGAAGTCGAGAAGGAGTATCGCGACGGACTCATCACCGACGGTGAACGCTACAACAAGATCATCGACATCTGGTCGCACGTGACCGAAGAGGTCGCGAGCGAGATGTTCAAGGACCTCGAGTCCGAGGACAGCGGGGTCATGAGCGGCTCGGCCTTCGCCCGGGCGCGCGAGAGCGAGAACGGCGGTCACGATGAGTTCAACCCGATTTATATCATGGCGGATTCCGGTGCCCGGGGGAGTACGGCACAGCTTCGCCAGCTGGGCGGGATGCGCGGCCTGATGGCGAAGCCTTCGGGCGAGATTATCGAGACGCCGATCACCGCGAACTTCCGGGAAGGTCTTTCGGTGCTCCAGTACTTCATATCGACCCACGGCGCGCGAAAGGGACTCGCCGACACCGCCCTCAAAACGGCGAACAGCGGCTACCTCACCCGGCGGCTGGTGGACGTGGCGCAGGACATCATCATCTTTGAGACGGACTGCGGCTCGGTCAACGGCATCGAGATGACCTCTCTCGTCGAGGTCGGGGAGATCATCCAAACGCTCGGCGAGCGCATCATCGGGCGCATCGCGCTGAATGACATCAAGGACCCCTTCAATCCGGACGAAATTCTATGCCCGGCGGGCGAAGAGATCGACGAAGAGAAGGTTCGGCTCATTGAGAACGCCGGCGTCGAGAAAGTGATGATTCGCTCGGTGCTCACGTGCGAGTCGCGCGCGGGAGTTTGCTCCAAGTGCTACGGCCGGAGCCTGGCGACCGGGAGGTTGGTCGAGATGGGCGAAGCGGTCGGCGTCATCGCGGCCCAGTCCATCGGCGAGCCGGGAACCCAGCTCACCATGCGCACCTTCCATATCGGCGGGACGGCCACGCGCGCCGCCGAGCAGAGCACGGTCGAGGCAAAGCGGGCAGGAATCGTCAAACACATCGGCCTTCGGACCATAACGGGCGCGAAGGGGGAAATCATCGCGATGAACCGCAACAGCCAGGTCGCCATATGCGATGAAACTGGCCGCGAGCGCGAGCGCTACCCCGTTGTGTACGGCGCGATCATCAAGGCGCGCGAGGGCACCAAGGTCACCGAAGGAGAAAAGCTCCTCGAATGGGACCCTTATACTTCCTCGACCATGACCGAGAAGAACGGCCGCGTCTCCCTGGAGGACGTCATCGAGGGGGTCACGATGCAGGAGGAGATCGATGAGGTTACCGGACTCTCCCGTCGCGTGATCCTGGATCACGCGGACGAGAAGCGCCAACCCCGATTGATTTTGACCGATGAGGCCGGCGCGCAAGTGGCCACCTATCCGCTGCCTGCCGGTGCGCACCTCTCCATCATGGAGGGTGATATGATTTCCGCGGGAGATCCCATCTTCAAGATCACCCGGGAAACCTCTAAGACGAAGGACATCACGGGCGGATTGCCCCGGGTGGTGGAGCTTTTCGAGGCTCGCAAGCCGAAGGAGAACGCGATCATCTCTGAGATCAACGGCGTAGTGAAATTCGCCGGGATGGCGAAGGGGATGCGGCGGGTTCTGGTCATCTCGGATACGGGCGACGAGCGGGAGTATCTCATCCCGCGCGGAAAGCACGTCAACGTTCACGAGGACGACTACGTGTGCGCCGGGGAGCCGCTGATGGACGGTGCGGTCAATCCCCACGACATTCTCGCCGTGCTCGGCGAGAATGCCCTCCAGAACTACCTTGTGAACGAGGTGCAGGAGGTATACCGACTTCAGGGCGTGAACATCAACGACAAGCACATCGAGATCATCGTGCGGCAAATGTTGCGGCGGCTGGAGGTCCTCGACCCGGGGGAGACCGATTTGGTCATCGGGGAGCAAGTCACCCGTGATACCTTCCAGCTTCGAAATGAACAGGCCGAGGCGGAAGGAAAGGAGCTGGCGACGGCGAGGCCTATTCTGCTGGGGATCACGCGGGCATCGCTCTCCACCGACAGCTTCATCTCGGCGGCCTCGTTCCAAGAGACGACCCGGGTTCTCACCCAGGCGGCGGTCTCGGGCAAGGTGGATCATCTGCACGGCCTGAAAGAGAACGTCATCATGGGCCGGCTCATTCCCGCCGGCACCGGGGCCAAACACTATCAGCATGTGGAACTCCTCTCGCTCGATGTGGAATTGACCCCTCTCGTGAGCGCGGATGTCCCGATCGTGGAAAACGAGGGGGGCGAGGACGGGGCTCTCGGAGTCGAAGTGGAGCAGGCGGCCGCTCCCGCCGCAGACGAGAAAACCCTGGAATAACGGCCAAAATTGGCCGATTTCTACCTTCCCGCAAGCTTGACAGGGTAGCGATAACGTATATAATCGCTCGTTTTCTTTTCTGGATCGGGGGAGTTCTGCGGCCCGAGGATTAGTTGTATCATTTTGAAATAAAAAGGGTTACGGCAATACCCGAGGGGTTTTTCGCAGATTCCAGCCCGTCAGATTTTGACCGTTGCAGGCCCAGGGAGACAACCTGGGCACATTTTTTCGGTTTTTATTGGGTTTTTCTTTTTTGCTGGGGGCGGCGTTGCCGACTATCAATCAGCTCATCCGCAAGGGCCGCGAGCGGATCCGGAAGAAAACGGACAGTCCCGCCCTGAGGAGTTGCCCCCAGAAGAGAGGGGTTTGCGTTCGCGTTTACACCACCACGCCCAAGAAACCTAACTCCGCCCTCCGGAAAGTGGCGCGGGTGAGGCTGACGAACGGAATGGAAGTGACGACCTACATACCGGGCGAGGGGCACAACTTGCAGGAGCACTCCATTGTCCTCATTCGCGGAGGACGAGTGAAGGATCTGCCGGGCATCCGATACCACGTCGTGCGCGGTACGCTCGACAGCGTCGGGGTGGAAGCCCGCAAGCAGGGAAGGTCCAAGTACGGGGCGAAAAGGCCCAAGTAAGAGCCGTCCTTTCCGGCTTCGGACGGAATGGGCGGGGAGAGAGGAGATCCCGCTCGATGGCCAGGCGCAAGCGGTCAACCAAAAGACCCGTCCTTCCCGATCCGAAATTCAAGGACCGGTTGGTGACGAAGTTCATCAACGGGATCATGCTCAAAGGGAAGAAGAATGTCGCGGAGCGAATTTTTTACGGCGCGATGGATATCGTGGAAGAAAAGATGAAAGTGGACCCACTCAAGGTGTTCAAGCGCGCCATCGACAACGTGAAGCCCGCCCTGGAGGTCCGCTCCCGCCGGGTGGGCGGCTCTACTTACCAGATACCCGTTGAGGTCCGACCGGAGCGCCGTACCGCCTTGAGCATCCGCTGGATCATTCAAAACGCGCGGAGCAGGGACCGGGTGGTCGTGAAAGGGCTTGCCGCCGAGATCGTCGATGCCGCAAACAGCACGGGCGGGGCCGTTCGCACCCGCGAGAACACCCACCGCATGGCCGATGCGAACAAGGCGTTCGCTCATTACCGCTGGTAAATAAGAAAAAGAGGCTCATCGTGTCAGACAGGAAGACGCCGCTCGGAAAGGTACGGAATATCGGCATCATGGCCCACATCGATGCCGGCAAGACGACCACCACCGAGCGGATCCTTTACTACTCGGGCCGCACCCATAAGATGGGGGAGGTCCATGAGGGTTCTGCCACCATGGACTGGATGGAGCAGGAGCAGGAGCGCGGCATCACCATTACCTCCGCGGCCACGACCTGCGCC
>CAZUHN010000278.1:0-4763 GCA_964620535.1 uncultured Nitrospinaceae bacterium
AGATCGAGCGCGCGAGCCAGCGGGCGAAGATCAACATCTGGACGGCCCGGCCCGGTATCATCATCGGAAAGCGGGGCACAGAGGTGGACAAGCTAAAGTCCGACCTCCAGGAATTCACCGGAAAGCAGGTCTACATCAACATCAAGGAGGTGCGGAAGGCCGAGATGGAGGCCCAACTCGTGGCGGAGAACATCGCTATGCAGCTCGAGCGCCGGATCGCTTTTCGCCGCGCGATGAAAAAGGCCGTAACCTCCGCCATGCGGTTCGGCGCAAAGGGGGTGAAGATCCAGTGCTCGGGGCGGCTCGGCGGCGCCGAGATCGCCCGGACGGAGTGGTACCGCGAGGGGCGGGTTCCGCTTCAGACCCTGCGGGCGGACATCGACTACGGCATCGCGGAGGCGAAGACGACCTACGGGATGGTCGGCGTGAAGGCGTGGATTTTCCGGGGCGAGATGATCCGCCAGGCGAAAAGGCGTCCCGACGCCGGACCGCCGAGAAACTGAGCCCGGAGAGACGATTTCGACATGTTGCAGCCCAAGCGGACCAAGCACCGCAAACAGCAGAAGGGCCGAAACCGGGGAAAAGCCCTGCGCGGGGCTAAGCTGGCTTTTGGGAGCTTCGGCTTGCAGACGGTTGTCACCGGGCGCATAACGGCCCGGCAGATTGAGGCGGCTCGGATCGCCATGACGCGCCACGTCAAGCGCGGGGGGCGCATATGGATTCGCGTTTTCCCGGACAAGCCCGTTTCCAAGAAACCCGCCGAGGTTCGGATGGGAAAGGGAAAGGGCTCGCCCGAGGCATGGCTCGCCCCCGTCAAGGCGGGGCGGATCCTCTACGAGATGGACGGGGTGTCCCCCGAGATCGCGCGGGAGGCCCTTCGCCTGGCGGCCCAAAAGCTTCCGGTGCAAACGCAGATCGTATCGACATAAGGGGATCTCGCTCGTGAAGATGGAAGAAGTTCGGGGACTCAGCTCCGATGAGCTGGATGAAAAGGAGGAGGCGTTGCGAAAAGAGTTGTTCAACCTGAAATTCCGCAAGGCCACGGCGCAGCTCGACAACACGTCGCGCATCAAAATTCTCCGGCGTGACCTTGCCCGCCTTCTTACCTTGAAAACCGAGCGTAAGGCCGGGGCCGCCGCCGCGCCGGAGAAAGGATAGGTCATGGAAGTGGCGCGAGGCCGCCGGAAGGTCCGCGAGGGAAAGGTGGTCAGCGGGAAGATGGACAATTCCGCCACGGTCGAGGTCGTCCGCACATTTATTCACCCGACCCTGAAGCGGGTGGTGCGGAGGCGGAAGAAGTATCTCGTCCATGACGAAGAAAATACGCTGAAGGCCGGGGACCAGGTGCGGATCATCGAAACCCGCCCCCTCAGCAGCCGAAAGCGCTGGCGGCTGCTCGATGTCCTCGTCCGGTCCAAGTAGCGGAGAACAGGTTTGAAGAGATGATCCAGATGCAGACGGTTTGCGGTGTGGCGGACAACTCGGGGGCGAAACGGGCCCAGTGCATCAAGGTGCTCGGCGGCTCCCGACGCAGATACGCAAGTGTGGGCGATATAATCGTTGTCAGCGTAAAGGAGGCGGCACCGAACAGCCCGGTGAAAAAGGGCGAGGTGCGGCGGGCCGTTGTCGTCCGCACGGCAAAGGAGATAGGCCGGGACGACGGCACCTACATCCGCTTCGACGATAACGCCGTCGTCCTCATCAATGAGGCGCGGGAGCCTGTCGGAACGCGCATTTTCGGTCCCGTCGCCCGTGAGTTGCGGCGAAAGAGATTCATGCGGATCGTCTCTCTCGCGCCCGAGGTCCTTTGAGGGGTGGCCATACCGGCGATGACGAAGAAGACGCACGTGAAAAAAGGCGACATCGTCGAGGTGACCGCCGGCCGCGAAAAAGGAAAACGCGGAAAAGTCCTCCGCGTCTTGAAGGAGGAGAACCGCGTTCTCGTCGAGAAGCTCAACATGATCAAACGACACACGCGCCCGTCACAGACTTCGCAGCAGGGCGGCATCGTCGAACGCGAGGGGAAAATTCATATCAGTAATGTGATGCCCGTCGATCCCAAGTCGAACAAGCCCTCGCGCATCTCGCGGAAACGGTTGGAGGACGGCGCGCGGGTCCGCGTCACCAAGCGCGGGGGAGAGATGCTCGACTCCGGATAGTCCCGCGGCGCGCCCCGCCGGCGGGGCGGAAGGTCCGCGGAAAAACGAGGGTAAGGGTAGAGGGTAGTAGTAGAGGGCAAAGGAAGATTACAATGGCGTACGTACCCAGGTTTTTGACGTTCTACAAGGACAATGTCGTGGACGAGCTTCGGAAGGAGTTCGGCTACAAGAACGTTATGCAAGTCCCCCTCCTGGAAAAGATCACTCTGAACATCGGCCTGGGGGAGGCGGTGGTGAGCGCCAGCGCCATCGAGGCGGGCCTGGCCGGGCTGGCCGTCATCGGCGGGCAGAAGCCGATCGTGACCAAGGCGCGAAAGTCCATCGCGAACTTCAAGCTCCGGGCGGGAATGTCCGTGGGCGTGAAGGCGACTCTTCGGGGGGCAAAGATGTGGGATTTTTTCGACCGCCTTTTGAATATCGCCCTGCCGCGGGTGCGCGATTTCCGCGGCCTGAGCCCGAAGGCTTTCGACGGGCGGGGGAACTACAGCGTGGGTATCCGGGAGGAGATTATTTTTCCGGAAATCGACTTCGACAAGCTCGAAAAGGCGTTGGGCTTGGGCGTTGTCATCAATACGACGGCGAAGACCGACGAGGAAGGCAGGGCACTCCTCGCCGCGTTCGGCTTCCCGTTCCGGAAGGTATGAGGGGCCTGTGGCCAAAAAATCCTTAATTGCGAAGCAGCGGAAAAAGCCCAAGTTCGCCGTCCGGGCGTACAGCCGCTGCCAGCGATGCGGCCGCGCGCGCGGCTATTTGAGGCGTTTCAAGCTTTGCCGGATCTGTTTCCGCGAATTGGCCCTGAAGGGGGAGATCCCCGGGGTCATGAAATCCAGTTGGTAGGGAGCGCAGCGCGAATATGAGCATGACCGATCCCATCGCCGACATGTTGACTCGCTTGCGAAACGCGTTTATGGCGAGCCACACCGAGGTGGAAATGCCGATGAGTCGGGTCAAGTCGCAGATCGCGGGGATCCTGCGCTCCGAGGGTTTCATCAAGAGTTACGAGGTGGTCACCGGCGAGGGGGATAAGAAGAACCTCCGCATCGGCTTTCTTCCCCGGAGCGGCGAGCGCGAGGTCCTGAACGGCATAAAGCGGGTGAGCAAGCCCGGGCTTCGGGTGTATGTGAACCACGAGTCCATTCCGAAGGTGTTGAACGGGATGGGGATTGCCATTCTCTCGACGTCCAAGGGAATCGTCACCGACGAGGAGGCCCGCAAGCTGGGCTTGGGCGGCGAGGTTATCTGCGAGATTTGGTGAGAAAGGAGCCATGTCGCGAATCGGGAAAATGCCGGTCGTCCTCCCAAAAGGGGTGGAGGCGAAGGTTGACGGCTCGACGGTCATGGTCAAGGGGCCGCTCGGAAGCCTCTCCCGCGATCTGCATCACCGGATGCAGATCGTATTGGACGGAGAGGAGATCCGCGTGACGCGGCCGACCGAATCGCGGACGGACAAATCGCTCCACGGCCTCACGCGGTCCCTCATTTTCAACATGGTGGAAGGGGTATCGAAGGGGTTCGAGAAGGAGTTGGAGATCATCGGTTTGGGTTATCGCGTTCAGGCCGATGGCAAAGGGCTTGTCTTGAACGTAGGATTTTCCCATCCGGTTAAGGTCGATCCGGTGGAAGGAATCGAGTTCGAGATCCAGAGTGACCGCCAGCGAAACGCCATCAAGGTGAAGGGAATCGACAAGGAGGTAGTCGGCTGGATCGCAGCTGAAATTCGCATGGTCAGACCCCCCGAGCCTTACAAGGGCAAGGGGATTCGCTATTTGAACGAAACCGTCCGCCGGAAGGTGGGCAAGACGGGCGTTTAGCCCGGGAGGCCGAGCGGGATGTCGGGAAAAGACCGGCGGAAATCGTGGCTGGGCAGGAAGAGGCGGGTCCGCAAGAAGATCAGCGGTTCGGCCGCGCTGCCCCGGCTCACTGTCTTCCGGAGCGGCAAGCATATTTATGCCCAGCTCATCGATGACCTCGTCGGCGGGACGCTGGTGGCGGCCAGTTCGCGCGAGAAAGATTTTTCGGAAAAGGCCAAGGACCAGGAGAAGGTAAAGAGCCAGGAAAAGGCCAAGGACCAGAAAAAGTCCAAGGGTCAGAAGAAGGCCAAGGACCCGAAGAAGGCAAAAGGAAGCAACGTCGAAGGCGCCGCCGCCGTGGGTAAGTTGCTGGGGGATCGGGCCAAGTCCAAAGGGGTCGAGAAAGTGGTATTTGACCGGAACGGATTTTTGTTCCACGGCCGAGTGAAGGCGCTGGCGGATGCGGTCCGGGAAACGGGAGTGAAATTCTGATGGTTGAGCCGGAAGTCAAAGAAAAAAGTCCAACTCCCAAGACCACGGGCGAGGCGCCCCCAAAGGCCGACGACCGGAAGGCCAGGGGCCGGCGGCCCCGGCCGGGCGGACGGGAGTCCGCGGCGGTGGGCGGAGAGCCATCCGAGCGGGAGGTGATCGACCGGGTGATCTACATCAATCGTGTCGCCAAGGTGGTGAAGGGCGGACGCCGCTTCAGTTTCAGCGCCCTGGTCGCCGTGGGGGATCGCGAAGGAAACGTGGGCATCGGAATGGGCAAGGCTAACGAAGTGCCCGAGGCCATCCGCAAGGGGGTCGAAAAGGC
>CAZUHN010000279.1:0-2312 GCA_964620535.1 uncultured Nitrospinaceae bacterium
GCCTGTGGGTGGCGAATTAGTAATTCGCCACCCACAGGTGCCTCGCATGGATCTTTCTGCTAGATTTGAGGAGTTCCATACGTAAAACACATCCGAAATTGCGAGCGCTCGGCGCGGCATCATGACATGGGACTCGGTTTCCTAATTATTCCGGCTTAATTGTTCCTTCAGGTTTCCCATCCAAAGGAAAACCACGCCATGAGAAAAGAGGTCGAGTTCCGCAGCAAGGGGGAAACCTGCCGTGGTTGGCTCTATACGCCCGACGGGAAAGAGGGGCCCTTTCCGCTGGTCGTCATGGCCGGGGGATGGTGCTACGTCCGGGAGCTGGTCATGCCTCACTACGCGGAGTTCTTCGCCCGGGCGGGGATGGCCGCGCTGCTTTTCGACTACCGCTGTCTCGGGGTGAGCGACGGGGAGCCGAGACAGCATCTCGACCCGAACGCCCAGATCGAGGACTACAAGAGCGCCGTCAGCTTCGCCGAGGGGCTGCCCGAGGCGGATCCGGACCGAATCGGCGCATGGGGGATATCATACAGCGGCGGTCACGTCTTGATTCTCGCGGCGACGGACCCGCGCGTGAAGTGCATCGTCTCGACCATTCCCGTTGTCGAAGGTTATCGGAACATGCGGCGGGTGCACGGAACGATGGGGTTTCGCAAGCTCATGGACGCTGTTCTGGCGGACCGAAAAGCACGCTACCGGGACGAAAGCGCCCGAGGCTATATCCCCCACGCCACGCCCGATCCGGATCGGACCCTCTCGAGTTGGCCCTTCCCCGAGACCTACGAAACCTTCATCCAGCTCAAGGAGACCGAGGCTCCCCTCTATCAGAACTCGAGCACGATTGAATCCGTCGAGCTTTTGATGAACTACAGCGTCCACCCGTTCCTCCCTCGGATTCTCGACACCCCTTCACTGGTCCTCGTGGCCGAGGGAGACGACCTCACACTCTGGGATCTCGAGATTGACGCATATAACAGGATTCCGACGGCGAGGAAAAAACTCTTCATCATCCCCAAAACTTCCCATATGACGCTCTACAGCGATCGCTCGAAACTCGAGATCGCCGCCGGACAGGCGACGGAGTGGCTGGCCGATCACCTAGTCAAACCCTTCGGGTGATTCGTTTTCCGGCATTCCGCGCAGCCCAGAGCGCACGCCTATCAAGGCGCTTCTGCTTGCGGGAGGACATTTCCCAATTCAGGTGCCTGTCTAACCGTCAATATTAGTAATTCGCCATGGACAGGGTGCGGGGCAAAGAAAGCAGGAGAAGTGTCCTGCCGCGATCGACTTGGAGGAATGCTCAGTCCTATTGTCGCGAAGCGGCATAGACTTCATTCGATTTTTTTAGCAGGAAGGGGATTCGGATATGACCATAGAGACGGGGCGTGCACTTCACGCAGGAGAGGTGGTCGTTGAGGCCCTAAAGGCGGAGGAGGTGGACAGGGTGTACTGTCTGCCCGGATCGCACATCTTTCAAATCTACGACGCCCTCAGGGACGAACCCTCCATCAAGCTCGTCACTTGTAAGTTGGAGAGCAGCACATCTGTCATGGCAGACATGCACGGGAGGCTTACCGGCCGCCCCGGCGTCTGTCTCGTTACCGCTGGCCCAGGCGCGGCCAATTCTTTGGCAGGGGTCGCCCAGGCGTACTCGGCCGCATCTCCTTTGGTGCACATATCGGGAGCTGTGCCGATCGAAGCAGGGCTCGAGGCCTTCCACGGGGTGGACGAAACCGACTTTGTGCTCGAGATGTTTAAAAAGGTGACGAAATGGAGCGTCCGCGTTGAACGGATCGAGGATATACCGTCAATAATGGCAAGGGCTTTCAAGTTGGCCCTGAGCGGCAGGTCGGGTCCCGTTCACATCGAAATACCTCGGGAGACCGACACCAGCCCCTGCATGATCCAGTCTCGACCCGCTGTGGTCGAACCCTACCGATCTGAGCCCTCGGAGGTGCTCCCCCCTTCGCCGCAGGATGTTGACCGCTTCGCCCGGATGCTCCTCGAGGCAAAACGCCCCCTGATTTGTGCCGGCAAAGGGATCCTGCGCAGGAGAACCACTCACGAGTTGGCCAAAGTCTCAGAGATGCTCTCGGCTCCGGTTATCTATCCCCAGGATTCCATAGGCGTCATTCCCCATGATCATCCCTTCGAGGCAGGCTTCTTCGCCCTGTGGAGCCTGAGCCCTTTTTTCGTCCAGCTCATGGCCAAGTCCGACCTCCTTTTGTCGGTTGGCCTGCGGGCGGGAACCGCCACAACCACCCTTATGAAGAAACACGCGCCGAGGAACCACATATTCGTCGGCTTCG
>CAZUHN010000280.1:0-4078 GCA_964620535.1 uncultured Nitrospinaceae bacterium
GATCACTTTGCATTTATCACACATCGGCTTCACCGAACTGCGAACCTTCATCCCTTTCAACCGCCTTTCCTGCAGCTCCTTCGGCCTACTTGTACCGGCTCGTGATCCTCCCCCGCGTCAGATCGTAGGGGGAGAGTTCCACCTTCACGTTGTCGCCCGGGAGGATCCGGATGAAATGCATCCGCATCTTCCCCGAAATGTGGGCGAGCACTTTATGGCCGTTTTCCAGCTCCACCCGGAACATCGCGTTCGGGAGCGGCTCTACGATGACCCCATCCAACTCGATGGAGCCTTCCTTCGCCGGGCGTTCGTGCCGCTCTTGCGCATCTCCCTTTTTTTTCCGACGCCCTCCTCGATACCGGGGCTTTCTCATGCGGCTGCGCTCAAGATCTCCGGGTCAGAATCGGTTATGACGACCGAGTGCTCAAAGTGGGCGGAGCGGCCTCTGTCCGCCGTCACCACTGTCCACTTGTCGTCAAGAACTTTCACTTCAGATTCTCCTTCGTTGAGCATGGGCTCGATGGCGATCACCATTCCGGCGCGAAGCTCGGGGCCCGTACCCTGGGCCCCGAAGTTCGGAACCTGGGGCTCTTCGTGCAGTTTCGTCCCGATCCCGTGTCCCACATATACCTTCACCACCGAATAGCCTCCGGATTCGGCATGTTTCTGGATGACGTGGGAAATGTCGAAGAGCCGGTTCCCCGATATCGCCATCCCGATCCCAAGCCGGAGCGCTTCTTCACAGTACTTTAAGAGGGTTTTCGCCTTATCGTCCACCTGGCCCACCGGATATGTGACGGCGTGGTCCCCGAAATAGCCGTCCAACTTCGCCCCGATGTCAATGCTAATGATATCGCCCTCTTTCAACTTTCGCTTCGAAGGGATTCCGTGGACCACCTCTTCGTTTATCGAGGCGCAGATTGTGTGCTGATATCCCCGGTACCCCTTGAAAGCGGGCACGGCGCCCATCTTCCGCAAATGTTTTTCGGCCATCGCATCCAGTTCGAGAGTCGATGTCCCCGAGACAACCGCCTTGTTGAGTTTTTTCATCACCTCTGCAACGACCTGGTTGCTCTGGCGGAGCCTTTCCACCTCTTTCTTCGAGCGAAGTACGATCACGAGGCCATCACCTGTTCGAGTCCGGCCGCAATGTACCTGGAAACCTCCCTGAGTTCATCCTGCCCGTCGATCTGGAGAAGTTTCCCATTGGAACGGTAGTGTTCCACGACGGGGGCCGTGTACTCTTCATATACTTCGAGGCGCTTTCTCACGGTGTTTTTCTCATCGTCAACCCGTTGATAGAGCTCCCCGCCGCAGGACGGGCAGGCCGAGAGGTCGCTCTTTGGAAAAACCGCGCCACAGCCCAGGCAGCTCAGCCTCCCGGCCAAACGCCGGATCGCCTCCTCGCGGGGTATGTGCAGGAAAATCGCCGCCCCTAACCCTGCGCCCAATATCCTGTCCAGCGCCTCGGCCTGCTCGATGCTCCGGGGGTACCCGTCGAGGATGAAACCGCTCTGGCAATCCGCCTCGGAGATTCGATCCCGGATGATCGAGATCATCAAATCGTCCGGAACCAGCCCGCCCTCCTCGAGGACGGCCTCGACCTGCCGGCCGAGCGGAGTTCCCTCGCGGGCGACGCTTCGAAGCATATCGCCGCTCGATATTTGAGGGATG
Organism: uncultured Nitrospinaceae bacterium; assembly: GCA_964620535.1. Lineage (GTDB taxonomy): Bacteria > UBA8248 > UBA8248 > UBA8248 > UBA8248 > CAZUHN01. The sequence goes on from CAZUHN010000280.1 coordinate 1,675, forward strand.
CCGTAACTCTTCGTCAGCCAAGCTGCCTGGGTCCCCTTTCCCGCACCGGGATATCCCATCAGAACCACCTTCAAATTATGCACTCCTCCCCCGGATTCGCCCCCGCTTCAAGAACCCTTCGTAGCTGCGCATGACGAGGTGGCTTTCGACCTGCCTTTGGGTGTCGACCGCCACTCCGACCACGATAAGCAGCGCCGTTCCCCCGAAGAAAAAGGGAACGTTGAACCAGCGAATCAGGTAGGTCGGAAGGATGACGATGGCGCTGAGGTAGATCGCCCCGATGAAGGTAAGGCGACTGAGGGTCCGGTCGATGAAGTCCGCCGTCGGCCGCCCCGGGCGCCGGCCGGGGATGAAGCCGCCGTACTTGCGCAGATTGTCCGCCACATCCAGCGGGTTGAATATGATGGCGGTATAAAAATAGGCGAAAAAGAAAATCATGGCCACGGTCGCGATGACGTAAAGAGAACGGCCCGGGGAGAGCATCGCGCTGAAGTCCTGCATCCAGGGGACATTCGAGAACTGGGCGATCGTCGCCGGGAAGAGGATGATCGAGCTCGCGAAGATGGGGGGGATGACTCCCGAGGTGTTCACCTTGAGGGGCAGATGGCTCTCCTGCCCGCCGGCCATCTTCCGCCCGACCACCCGCTTGGCGTACTGAATCCGTATCCTCCGCTGGCCCGCCTCGAACCAAACCACCAGCCCCACGACCGCGACCATCCCGGCGATGAGGAAAACGATCACGAAGGGGAGAATCTCCCCCGCGCTCATCAACTGGTAGGTGCTGATGATGGCCGAGGGGAGGCGGGCGACGATCCCGGAAAAGATGATGAGCGATATTCCGTTTCCGATACCCCGCTCGGTGATCTGCTCGCCCAGCCACATGATGAAGGAAGTGCCGGCGACGAAGGTGAGGACCGTCATGAGCCGGAACGCCCACCCCGGGTCCAGCACGATGGCCGCGCCCGTTGGCGCCGTCATCTGCTCGAGCCCGATGGAAATGCCAAAGCCCTGGACGGTGGCGAGCAGGACCGTTCCGTAGCGGGTGTACTGATTGATTTTCTTCCGGCCCGCCTCGCCCTCCTTTTTCAGCCGCTCCAGGTGGGGGAAAACGACGGTGAGAAGCTCAAGGATAATGGAGGAGCTGATGTAGGGCATAATGCCCAGCGCGAAGATGGTAAGCTGGCTGAGCGCGCCCCCCGTGAACATGTCGAAGAATTGCATGATGGTGCCACCGCTCCGGCTGAGCTGCTCGAAAAAGGAGGCGAGGGCAATTTTGTCGATCCCGGGCGTCGGAATGTGGGTGCCGAGCCGGTAGACGGCGAGAATTCCTATCGTGATGAGAATCCGTTTCTTGAGCTCGGGAATCTGGAAGATGTTGGCGAGCGGGCTATTCATGCCTTTTCTTCCCCTCTGGCGGCGGCAAGAGGGACGATTTCCACGCTGCCTCCGGCGCCCTCGATTTTCCGGCGAGCCGACTCGCTGTAGCCTTGCACCTTCAGGTGGAACGGTTTATCGACGGTCCCGACTCCGAGAATTTTCACCCCGCTCTTGCGGACCCGACGTATCACCCCCGCCGCCCGCAGGGCCGCGGCGTCAAGCGAGGCGCCCGGGTCGAACTTTCCGAGATGCCGAAGGTTAACCTCGGAAAACTCGTTGGGGAACGGCTTCCGGAAACCTCGCTTGGGCAACCGCCGCTGAAGGGGCATCTGGCCGCCCTCGAAACCCGGGGTGCGCGAATAGCCGGAGCGGGACTTTTGGCCTTTGTGGCCCTGGCCGCTGGTCTTGCCCAGGCCAGTGCCCACGCCGCGCCCAACGCGCCGCCGCCGGCCGCCGCCGGAGTTGCGGGGCAGGTCCCCCAGGCCGGTGAACCCACCCTTGCCGGATGACTTCTTTTCGTTCTCAGGCATTCTCGCTCAAGGGACTACGCCCCCTCCTCCACTTCGAGGAGATGCTTTACCTTGAAAACCATTCCGCGGATGCAGGGCGAACCCTTCCGGATGACGCTCTGGTTCATCCGGCGAAGACCGAGACCCCGGAGAACATCCCGCTGCTTGCGGTTGTAGCCGATCGGACTCTTGCGCAGCGTTATTTTGATCATTTCGGCCTTTTTTATCGACATCTCCTAGTCCGTCTCGCCCGCTTCTGCAACGGCCGCCGTCAGAGGCTTCCGCAGGGCGAAGACCTCCGCACTCGTGCGGAGGGATACCAGCCCGCTCAGGGTCGCCTTCGCTGCATTATGCGGATTGTTCGTCCCGATGCATTTGGTCAATATATCGCGCACGCCGGCGACATCCAGGACCGCCCGGACGGGGCCGCCCGCGATGACGCCCGTCCCGCGGCTCGCCGGCTTCAAGAGCACCCGGGCCGCCCCGAAATTTCCCATCACTTGGTGCGGTATGGTGGA
>CAZUHN010000281.1:0-16094 GCA_964620535.1 uncultured Nitrospinaceae bacterium
GCGCAAGTGGGGTTTCTCAATGATTTCAGTAAATGCGGCCCTTTCCCAAATACGTTCGGCGGGCGAGCGATATTGGCACGGTTGGCATGAAAAACGATTTTTGGTATGCTTTTTCGTACTTACACACATAAACGAAACCGATATAGTGGAAGCATGGAAATTAAGGTGGGCGGATCACCAGGTTGACCGCCTAAGTTGTGGTCAAGAAGTATCTCTACATAAGGTAGTTTTCACTTCAGTTCGTCTGTTATCTCCATTTTTTTGGTGACAGGCACAGTTTGTTCCGAGGGAGTTTTTCAATAGTAACGAAAAAGGAATAGTAACGAAAAAGGAGGAGAGGGAATGAGGAAAAATTGGTGTACAGGTCTTGTTTTGGCAATTGTAGCAATCGCGCTGGCGTCGCCCGCGGGCGCGGCCGGCAAATTCCCGACGAAACCCATCGTCCTGGTGAACTGCATGCCCGCCGGAGGCGGGGATGACCGCAACTCGCGGGCCATCTCCTCGGTGGCGGCGGAATACCTGGGTCAGCCCCTGATCGTCCAGATCAAGGGCGGCGGGTCGGGCTCCATCGCCATGCGCCACGTCAAGGACGCCAAGCCCGACGGCTACACCCTCGGCACCTGCGACCAGGGGGCGGCCTCCCTGATGGCGGTCGCCCAGAACCTTCCCTATTCCCCGAAGGACTATGTGTCCATTGCCAACCTCGCCCTGCTGCCCTGGGTGATGGTGGTGCGCAAGGACAGCGGCTGGAACTCGATCGACGATTTCATCAAGGCCGCCAAGGCGAAGCCCGGCGAGATCGTGTTCCCCATCGCCGGTGTGATGAGCGCCGACCACTACCCCTGGCTCCTCTTTGCGAAGCAGGCCGGCATCAAGGGGAACTGGGTGAACTTCGGCGGCGGCGGCCCCAAACTCAAGGCGCTCCTGGGCAAGGAGTCCTACGTGGACTTCATGCTGGCTCCGGTCATCAGCTCCTACGTCGGGGAAAAAGGCCCCCTGAAGGCGTTGGCGGTTACGACGCCGAAGCGCCATCCGGACTGGCCGAAGATTCCCACCTTCAAGGAGTTGGGCTACGACTCCGTGGAGAACATCGTCATCTGGATCGGGATCTTCGGACCCAAGGGGATCCCCAAGGACAGGGTGGAGCATCTCCGCAACGGCTTCGCCAAGGCGGTGAAGGATAAGTCCTACCTGGCCCTTCTCAAGAACATGCGCCAGAAGTCGGGGTATATGCCCGGTCAGGACTTGCAGAAGTATTGGGAGGCGGAGTACAAGAGCGCGAAGAAGATGATCGCAGGGATCGGAGGCAAGTAGCTCGGATCCTCCGCAAGGGATCGGTTTTGATTTCTTCGGCGGCCCCCTCCGGGGGGCCGTCGCTTTCCTCGGGAGAGCGGATTCCTTCAGATGGGAAATGGCTCCATGAAGTCTTGGCTCAACGAGAGAAACGTCTCGTTTTTTGTCATCGCCTCCGGCATTGTCATTTATCTCATCACTCCGTATCAGGTCCATCTGGCCGTGATGCAGATCCCGGGATGGACGCAGTACACCCTCTCGCCGAAGTTTTTCCCCCGCCTGGTGGGGATCTGCTTTGTCGTCATCGGTACGTTCATGGCGCTCACCTACAAGAACCGCAAGGATCCCTTCCCGGTTCTCGACATGACTCGCTGGAAGATCCACCGGATCATGTCCATCGCCGTATACATGGTGGTCTACTATATCGCGCTGCTGATCTTCGGCTTTTATATTGCTTCGCCCCTATTCTTGATCGCCCTCGCGTGGGGCCTGGGCTATAGGAACTGGCCTGTAGTCGTCTTCTCCGCGCTGGCGCTGGCTTTTTTCATTCTGCAAACTTTTACCTGCGGCCTCAAAGTCATTTTTCCCGAGGGGTACCTTTCATATAGGTTGGGAATCGAGGACATATTCTACCGAACCTGCTTTTTTTAAAGGTTTGGGGTCGAATGTGAGCGACGGAGCGTAGGGCCACATGTTCGATTACATCCTTAATGAAGCGGTTGGAGCGTTCTTCCGGGTGATGCGGTGGGACGTCATCCTCATGATCCTTGCGGGAGACCTCATCGGAATGGTGATCGGCGCGCTGCCCGGCCTCACCGCCACAATGGGGATGGCGCTCTTCGCCCCCATGACGTTTTTCATGAACCCCCTCCTCGGGATCCCCTTCCTCATCGGCCTGTACAAGGGAGGCACCTACGGCGGGTCTGTGGCAGCCATCCTGATCGGCACGCCCGGCACCGCGGCATCCGCCGCCACCATCATCGACGGCTTTCGGATGTCCCAGAAGGGAGAGGCGGGCCGCGCCCTCAAGATGGCCATCTACACCTCGTCCATCGCCGACTTCATCGCCAACGTCGTGCTGGTCACCAGCGCCATCCCCCTTTCCTGGGTCGCCCTGAAGTTCGGGGAGCCGGAGCTCTTCGCCGTCATTCTCTTCTCCATGACGATGGTGAGCTACGTCTCGGGGAAGTATCTCATCCGCGGGGTGGCCGCCGCGCTGGTCGGCGTCTTTCTGGCCGTCATCGGCCTCGACCCCGTGGACGGCGGGGAGCGCTTCACCTTCGCGATCTACGACCTGCGCGCGGGGTTCCACGCCATCCCCCTCGCCATCGGGCTCTTCGCCATCTCGGAAGTCCTCACCCAACTTGAGAAGACCCCCAAGGAGGAGGAGGATCTGGTGAGGACCATCTCGATGGGAAATGACCGCCTTCCGCTGCGGGAGGTTCTTCTCCACATCAAGACGATAATCAAGTCTTCTTTCATCGGCGCCTTCATCGGGGCGCTCCCGGGGATCGGCTCGGAGACCTCCTGCTGGGTGGCCTACGGGATGACCAAACGGTCGTCGAAGGAGCCCGAAAAGCTCGGCACGGGCGTACTGGAAGGCGTGGCCGCTCCCGAGGCGGCGAACAACGCGGTCTGCCCGGCTGCCTTCATCCCCATGCTCACCTTCGGCATCCCGGGCGACATCGTGACCGCCATCCTGATCGGCGCCTTCATCGCCCAGGGCCTCTCGCCCGGCCCTACCCTCATTCCGGAGAACCCGGAGATCATCTACTCCCTCTTCATGTCCATGTTCATCGCCACCTGCATCATGTTCGCCGCGGCCATGGCGACCGTCAAAATCTGGGTGAAGGTTCTGAAGATCCCGCAGCGGATTCTCTATCCGATCGTCGTCGTATTGAGCGTCGCGGGAAGCTACGCGATCAACTCCTCGATGTTCGACGTAGGGACCATGTTCATGTTTGGCTTCATGGGCTACGTGATGCGGAAGATGGATTTCCCCATCCCGCCCGTCATGCTCGCCTTCGTGCTCACCCCCATGCTCGAGCCTCATCTGCGGCAGGCCCTCCTCATCAGCAAGGGAAGCGTCATGATTTTCATCACCCACCCCATCTCTGCCGCCTTCCTCATTCTCACGGTCGGAGTCGTTCTTCAGGTAGTAATCCGTGAGATGGTGCAGAGAAGAAAAGAGAAAGGGAAGGGGGAGTCGCCCGCTTTTCCGTAAGGAATCCGGCCGGTTTGGTGATTCACCCGCCGGGTCTGTTTTTGGTTGGCCTCTATTCCTGGGTTTTGCCTTGATGCCGCGTTGGCGGCGCGCCCCGATACCCACCTTCCTGCATGAGAAGGAATGCAGATCCTCTGGAGAAGTCCATGGCGGGAAAACTAAATGCCGATATTCTGATTGAAAACGGAACGGTTGTGACGGTCGATCCGCAGCGTCGGGTGATACGGAACGGCGCCGTCGCCGTCGTCAAGAACGAGATCAGGGAGGTGGGCAAGGCCTCCGCGCTGAGGAAAAAATATTCGCCGAAGAAAAAGTACGACGCCACCAACAAACTCGTCATGCCCGGCCTCATCAACTGCCACATCCACTTCTATCATCACATGCACCGGGGTCTTTCCCCCGAAACCCTGGCCGGGATGCCCTGGTCTGACTTCGCCCACCGGCGGGTGGCCACAATCGTGCGCGCGGAAGACGAGATCTGGGGCGGGTTGGGCATTTTGGTGGAGACCCTCAAAACAGGCGCCACCACCTTCCTCGAGGCGGGGTCCTACAACATCGACAAGGTGATCGAGGGCGTCTCCCGCATCGGCATGCGAGGTCTGATGGGCCGCCGTTCGTTCGACTTGGTCAGCCAGGGCCACAACATGCTTGTCGATAGCACTAAGAAGTGCCTGAAAGAAAATGAGAGATTCTTCAATAAGTACCGGGGCGGCGTGGATCTGGTGAAGCCCTGCATCGTTGTGGTGGGAATGGGGCGCTGCACCGACGAGCTTTACAAGAAATCAAAAGCCATGGCGGACAAGTACGGCACCATCTTGCATATGCACATGTCCAACATGATCGAAAACGTCCAGGAAAGCCTCTCGAAGAACGGGGTGCGGCCCATCGAGCACCTCTACAATCTGGGTATTCTCGGCAAAAACGTTGTCCTGGTCCACATGATCCATGTCAACCAGGACGAGATCGAAATGCTGGCCGAGACGGGGACCAACGTCCTGCACTGCCCGAGCACGGCGATGAAGATCAGCTACGGCCTCTCTGCCTTCGGGAAGTTTCCAGAAATGATGGCGCAAGGGGTGAACGTCGCTATCGGAACGGATGCTTCCGACTGCTCGAACTTCAACGATATGGTCCGCTTGATGTACCTCGCCGCCACGACCCCAAAGGATTACCGCTACGACCCGAGCGCAGGGAGTGCGGAAAAAGCCATCGAGATGGCCACCATCAACGCCGCCCGGGCGATGAACCTGGAGAAGGAGATCGGCTCCCTCGAAGCGGGGAAGAAGGCTGACATCGCCATCTTCGACATGCGGAGGCCGGATTGGGTCCCCCTCTACAACGAGCTGCAAAATTTGGTCTATTCCGCCCAGGGGAGCAGTTGCGAGAGCGTGATCATCGATGGGAAGTTCGCGATGGAGAACCGCGAGGTGAAGACGGTGGACGAGATGGAGATCGTGGACCGGATTCAGCAATTGGCCAAGGGGGTTCTCAAGCGAACGAAGCTCCCCGTCTACAGCAAGTGGAAGTTTGTATAGCGACCGAAGTGTCGCCGTTTTTATTCGCCGGGCCCGCCCGGATATGCGGTTTGCGTTTGTGTCTTTTTCCCCAGCTCTATCGATTCAGAGGTGAGGCGGGAGTCCGCCTCCGCCGGCGTGATTCACACTTCGAACAATAGATACGCTGGCCTCCCTTTGAGAGGAGGCCGGAGACCCGGCCATTATCTTAGGAGGATAGGAGATGCCCCAGGCGGATTATTTAATCAAGAACGGAACCGTCATCACGGTGGACAAGGAGCGGCGCATCATCCGGGACGGCGCGGTCGCCATACAGGGCAACCGCATCGCCGCCGTGGGGAAGGCCGCCGAGCTGGAGAAGGACTACGACGCGGGCCGGGTGATCGACGCCGGGCAGATGATCATCATGCCGGGGCTCGTCAACTCGCACCTGCACTTCTACCACACCATGCACCGGGGCCTCGCGCCGGAGAACCTGGGCGGGTGGCCCTGGTCGAACTTCGTCCACAGCAGGGTTGCCACCGTCCTCACGCCGGAGGATGAGATCTACGGCGGGCTGACCGTCCTGCTCGAGACCCTCCGCTCGGGCACCACCACCGTCTTCGAGGCCGGATCCTACGACCCCGTCGCCGTCATCGAGGGGATCTCGCAGATCGGCATGCGCGGGCTCATGGGCCGGCGGACCTACGACCAGGCCATCCTCGGCCACGACTGGCTCATCGACGACACCGACACCTGCCTCCGGGAGAATCTCAAGTTCCTCGAAAAGTACAAGGACGGCTACAACGGCGGCCTCCTCAAGGCGGGCGTGGACGTGGTCGGCATCGGGCGCGTCTCCGACCGGCTCTACATCGAGTCGAAGAAGATGGCCGACAAGTACGGGACCTGCCTGAACTTCCACCTCGCGGCCATGATGGAGGAGGTGACCGACACGCGCATGAAGACGGGCCACCGCCCCGTCGAGCACCTCTACAAGCTGGGTGTCCTCGGCCCGAACGTCTCCATGATCCACATGGTCCAGGTGACGGAGTGGGAGATCGACATGCTGGCCGAGACCGGGACCCATGTGATCCATTGTCCCTCGACCGCCCTCAAGCTCTCCTACGGCCTCTCGGACGTGGGCCGCTTCCCCGAGATGCTGGCCAAGGGGGTGAACGTCACCATCGGGACTGACGCCTCCGACTGCTCCAACTATGCGGACATGATCCGCCTCATGTACCTCGCCGCCGCGCTCCCCAAGGACTACCGCTACGACCCGAACGCGGGCTCGGCCGAGACCGCCATCGAGATGGCCACCATCAACGGCGCCCGGGCCATCGGGATGGCGGACGAGATTGGCTCGTTGGAGGCGGGCAAGAAGGCGGACGTCATCCTCATCTCCATGAAGCGGCCCGAGTGGTTCCCCCTCTACAGCGAGGTGCAGAACCTCGTCTACTCGGCGTCGGGCGACTCGGTGCACACGGTCTTCATCGACGGGAAAATCGTCATGGAGGACCGCGTAGTGAAGACGGTGGACGAAGAAGAAGTGCTCGCACGCTGCCAGGAACTCTCCAAGGGCGTTCTCGAGCGGAGCGGCCTAGAGGTCCCGAGCGTGTGGCCGATTTCCTAGGCCCGGCGAACCATGGAATCATCGCCGCCGCCCCCCAGGTTTCCATCGGGGCAAAGCGGACGCCGTTTTGCCCCCCCTTCTGCCGGGAAGGGGTTGGGGGGGGAGGAAGGGGCTTTCCGCTGGGTTTCTCCTCCCCAGCCCTCCTCCGGAAAGGGAGGGAGATGCTCCGTCCCGGCCCGCAGTCTGAACAGCGCGCATGGATATAAAAGCTTAGCTTGACGAAAGGTCCCGGTAAATTCGCCGGACGCTCCAGGGGAACAGCATTTCGTTGAGGGGGAGGGCGTCGAACGCAGGAAGGCGTGCCCGCTTGACCGTCTCTTCTTCGGATGCGCCGGCGGCGAGCGCCTCCACAACCGCATGCCGCAGGGCGGCGAGCAGATCTCGAAACTCCCTGATCTCCTTTTGCCTCACCGCCGGCCCGTGGCCCGGCACCGCGGTATTCGCGTCCAATGCGGCCACCCGTCCGAGGGCGTCAATCCATCCGTCGATGTGTCCGTCCCCCATCCAGGGGAAGCGGCCGACGAACAGGATGTCCCCGGTGAAGATCACCCCGTCGTCTGGAAGGTGGGGGATAATGTCGTTGTCCGAGTGCGCGGGACCCAGGTATTCGAGGAGAATCCGCCGTCCGCCCAGGACAATTTCGAAGCGGTCAGCGAAGGTGTGATCCGGCGGAGCGATGATCACGTCTTGAAACTCGGGCGTGGTCAAGCGGTTGTGAATCCATTTATCGCCCGGATCGCCGGGGGAGATGAGTTCATGCGTGCGCGGGCCGTAGAGGAGGCCAAGCTTGATGTCGAAGTCGTTGATGGGCTGACCGGAATGGATGTCCTCTCCGAGGATGCTGTGGAATTTTTCGAAACATTTAGTGTGCGCCAGGATGGGTGTTTCGGGCGCAAAAAGTGTGTTTCCCGCCGTGTGGTCGAGATGATAGTGGGTGTTGACGAGCCAGCGGAGGGGGAGGCCGAGGCCGGCCAGGGCGCCTCGGAACGCACGGACGAGGTCCAGGCTCGGCTGGGCGTCGATCGCGACGATCCCTTCCCGCGTTTGAATGGCGCCGGAGTTCGCGCTGGGCCCCGCCCCGAAGAAGGCGTACACCCCCTCAGCGATCCTGTTTAACCGGGGGGCGTTTGAAACCATTTCCGCCTCAAAAAAAGGTTAGGAGGTTTCCACGATATAGCGCGAACGGAGCTTGCTGCGCAGCAGCTTGCCCGATGGTCCTTTCGGAATGTCGGGGACGAAGGCGGTCGACTTGGGGCATTTGAACTCGGCGAGGCGATCCCGGCAGAAGGCCAGAATGTCTTCCTCGCGGCAATCCGCCCCGGGGCGGAGCACGACGAAGGCCTTTACCTCCTCTCCGTAGAGGGGGTGGGGGATGCCCAGGGCCGCGGCGTCGAGAACGTCCGGGTGCTTGTAGAGCACTTCGTCTATCTCGCGGGGGGCGATCATCTCCCCGGCGCGGTTGATGAGGTCCTTCTTCCGGCCGGTGATATAGAAATACCCTTCATCATCCCGCAATCCGAGATCCCCGGTCCGAAGCCACCCGCCGGAGAGCGCCTCCCGGGTGGCAGCGGGGTTTTGGAAATATCCTGGCATCACGTTGGGACCCTTTACGGCTACTTCTCCCTCCTCTCCGGGAGGGAGGGGGGAACTATTCCCGTCTTCGATGCGGGCCTCGTTCCCCCAAGGTAGGCCCACCGAGCCCGCGATTCGTCTCCCGGGCGGGAGGGGATTTGTGAGGATCATCCCCGCCGCTTCGGTGATTCCCATCGTCTCGACGACGGGCAGCCCGAACCGTTCCTCGAATTCATGAAAGACGGCCACCGGAAGAGCAGCCGATGCGGAGCGCGCGAAGCGCACGTGCTTGAGATTTCCGGGGGCCGGACTCCCCGTCTCTTTATCTTTTTGGATGAGGATGGAGAGAATGGTGGGCACTGCGCTGAACCAGGTGCAGTGAAAATTTCGCAACCAGCCCCAGAAAGGCCCGGTGCGGAAACGATTCGGTAGGACAATGCTTCCACCGCTCAGGAGCGGGGCGAGGAAAGCGATGACCTCCCCGTTGATGTGGGTGAGCGAGAGGATGACAAGGGAGCGATCCTCGGGGGTGAGGCGGTGGGCCTCGGCCACGAAACGCGCCCCCGCCAGGAGGTTCCGGTGAGTTAGCCGCGTGCCCTTGGGGCGGCCGGTCGAACCCGAGGTGAAGAGAAGAAGGGCGTCTCCCGCCGGGGAAGGGTCTGCGGAAGGTACCTCTGGCGCGGACCTCATCTCGTTGAGCTCGAGTTCCGCTCCGCCCGTCGCCCGGACCAGGGGGGCAGGCAGGAAATCCGACCCTTCCAGCTTTTCAGCGTTCGCCGCGTCGGCACAGATCAGAGCGGGCCGGGCATCCTCCAGCTGGGGGGCGAGTTCATTGGCCGAGAGAAGGATGTTCAAGGGGTTGGCCACCGCCCCGAGGCGCATGACGCCGAGAAAGAGAAGGACCATCTCGATGCTGTTTCCTAAAAGAAGGGAAACGCGGGAGCCGGCCCCTACTCCGTTATCGGCAAGGGCACGGGCGGTCCGGCTCACGGCGGCGTCCAATGCGGAGAAGGTCAGGGCGTTTCCTTTTTCTTCCGGAAGAAAGAGAAATTCCCGGTTTCCCGCCCTTTTGGCCCATTCTGAAAGGGCGTCGGGAACGGTTTTCACCGGAGGAAGATATTGCTCGAGGGGCACCTTCGGGGGGGCTCCTTCTCGTCCTGCCGGGATTTCGGGCCGTTTGGTGCCGAAATGGACAGCGCGTTTTTCCGGCCGAGGGACGGCTAGGCCGAGCGGCGCAACGCCTCGGAATCGAGACCGAATCCCCTTTCCATCCGGCCGACGAGGTCGTTCACCTCGTCAATGTAGGCGTTGATGGTTTCGAAGTCGTCTTCAATGAGGTGGTTGTAGCGCCGCTGGAGGCGCGTGTACTCCTCGATGGGAGACCGCTTCGGTACGGGGACGGTGCGCCGGAAAACGCCGTCCTTCCATTCGTAGAGAGGCCAAAGGCCCGTGGTGACTGCCAGTTTGGATACGGTCACGCCCTTGTCGTCGTCGTAGCCCCAGCTCGGGTTGCACGGGGTGAGAATCTGGATGAAGGCGGGCATATGGTTGAGGCCCTCTTTGATTTTTCGCTCGAGGTCCCGGGCGTGGGAGACGGAAGCGGTGGCCACGTAGCTCGCCCCGCTGAACATGAGCATGAGAGTGAAGTGCTTCCGCCCCGCGATTCGCCCCTGCACCTTCCCGGCGGGGCGCGAGCTCACCCGCGCCAACACGTCGGTGGTCCCCGAAGCGTGGGTCCCGCTCGCGGCATGTCCCTGATTGTCGCAAACGATGTGAAGGAACTTGTAGCCCTGCTGGAAGGCCGAGGCAATGTCGTCGAACCCCATGTCCACCTGGCCGTCCCCGTCGATGACTACCAGGGGCCGGTCGATTCCCCGGATGGCCATGGCCGTCTTCAGCGCGGCGCAGCCGCTGTCGTGGGTCCCGAGGCCGGTGCGCTGAAGGACGTCTCGGCCAATTCCACATCCTTGTCCGTAAACGATGGCCCCGTCGTTCCCCAGTTCCTCGAATACGACCTGCATGGCCATCTTGGCGGCCAGGTTCTCCGGGCAACCCGGACACTGGTTGGCTGTAACGTTCATATAAAGTTCTTTGTCTTCGCGCTCCATCACCATTTTCATGATCGGATCGTCCTTTTTTTCATATTTGGGGGAGGGGAACCGTATTCCGCGTTTTGTTCACGTGGAAATGCCACCTTTGAGTCTCGACTTTCTTTCCGCCTGCGGCCGAAAGGCCTTCCTCCAGCATTTGGGCGATGTCGTAGTGGGTTACATCGCGCCCGCCGACCCCAGCGATGCGCCCGATGATGGCGGGCGGTTCGACCTCCCCGAAGAATGCGCTTCGCAACTCGCCCCAGAGCGCCCATATGATGTTGCGGTCAAGCGTTACCACAACTTTTTTACTCCGGAACGCCTCGACCAGCTCCGATCCCGGGAAGGGGCGGAACACGCGGAGCTTCATCATGCCGACGGGTTTTCCTTCCTCCCGGAGCATGTCCACGGCGAGGCGCGCCGTGGCCGAGAAGGAACCCATGGTGAGCAAGATCACCTCGGCGTCCTCCGTCTGGTAGGGCTCCATCAGCCCGCCGTAGCCCCGCCCGATGATGCGCTTGTAGTCCTCGTGGGCCTCGATGATCTTGCCCTTAGACGTGACGTAGAGCGCCTGGTCGAGCTGGTAGCGGCGCTCCATGTACTGTCGGTCCACTTCCACATAGCCGTAGCCGCTCCGGCGGTCGCTGGTCGTATAAAAATCTCCGAAGTTCATTTTCAAGAAATCGATGTCCTCGGGAAGGAGCCAGGGGGGTAGGAATTCATCGACCTGCTCCTGGGTGGGAATTTCGGTCGGGTAGGCGTTGTGGGATACCTCCCAGCCGTCGTAGGTGACGAAGGCCGGGAGAAGGACCTCATGATCTTCGCTGACGCGGTAAGCCTGAAGGAGGGTGTCGAAGACGTCCTGGGAGTTCTCGCAGTGGTAGTGCATCCAGTGAATGTCCCGGTACATGAGGGTGTCCATGTCGTCCGAGCGGACGAGGGCGGGCGGCTCGAGCGCCCGGTGGGCCACCGTGATCACCATGGGAATCCGGTCGTAGGAAGCGAAAATGAGCTGCTGGACGGCGTAGAGGAGGCCCTCGGAGTTCGTGGCGAACGAGCAGCGGACGCCGCCTTGGGTCGCTACGACCTGGGCGTTCATCACGCTCCGCTCGTTGGCGAGGTCGATGATGCGCGCATCGTGCTCCCCCCGGCCTATCATCTTTGCCAACTCCTCGCCCACCTCGTCCGAGGGACCGATGGGGAAGAAGCAGAGAACCTGGATGCGCGCCAGGTGGAGCGCATGGGCGGCCGCCTTGTTCCCGGTCAGCGCGGTACGCCGGGCGGAGGATTTCCCCATCTCGTTCATTTGGACTTGCCTCCCGGCGCCCGGTGGGGGGCGGCGGTGATTCCCTCGTATTTGGGTCTATCGGCGAGGACTTCGTGCTCCGGGACCATCGTGAGGGCGGTTCCCACGCAAACCTCCGCACATAGGCCGCAGCCTCGGCAGTAGTCCACGTCGATCCGGTAGCCCTGTACCTCCTCTCCCAGCCCTTCGCGGACGATGAAGCCGGCGATATCCGGGCAGACCACCTCGCTGATGCAAAGGCCTTTGCAAATACACTCGACGTCCACGCAGACGGGCACCTTGTTCCGCCAAACCCATGCGCTTCCCTCGATAAATCCCGGGAGCCGATCGTAGCGGTCGAATTCGTAGAATTGCGGGAGGTCGCCCACCTGAACCGGTGGCCTCTCGGGCGCTTCTCGTCGGGTATCGCTCCGGGCCCCGCGCCAGATCCGCGCCCCCTCGAAGGCCTCCTGGGCGGCCCGGGCGTTCAACTCCCCCACCCGTCCCGGGAAATGCTCGCAGATATGGAACTTGAGGTCGCCGATTTCGAGATTGCCGGCGGCCGCCGCGTAGAGGCCCAGCATGGTGATGCCGACCGGCGGCGGGTTGCGCCTCAGTATCCGCCCCGCGATCTCTGTGGCGTCCACGGTCGCGATGGTCCCCTCGAATTCAAAAGGAACGTTCACCTCCTGCGGTGTGCGGGGAGTGTTCACCATCAGGGCGCCCTTGTTCATCAAGGCGATGGCGTCCTCCACCACTTCGTGGACGGCGTATTTGACTGTGTTGAGAAGCTCTTCCTGAAAAATGATGACCTCGGTAGGATCGTAGTTGGCGCAGCTTGCGAGGCCGGGCTTCTCGGAGATTTTCAAAAAACTGATGACCGGCGCGCTTCGGGCGCGGGTGCCGGGGTAGACATTCATCGAGACGAACTTTCCCTCAGTCGCCATGGCTCGGGCGAGAATTTCCCCCGTCTGGACCGCCCCTTGCCCCGACATCCCTACCAGGTTCAATTCGGTGACGGCCACGTTCTATTTCCTAACAAAGAACCGGGAATTTATATGTTTATGACTAATTTCGTCATGGAAGATTCATATTGTATACAATAGATAGAAAAACTTTAAAATACCCCACTGCGGATTATTTTCGCAAGGCGAGTCGCCGAGTCTCAACATACCCGAAATATTTATGAAAACGGGATATAAGGATAGGGGTTTTTCCGGAGGCGGGCCGTGTGCCTTGTCTTCGGGCCCGGCGGGCCACCCCCTCTTGGCGGGCCGTTTCGCCCGGTTGCACCGCGGAGGGGTTAGCACTTAACGTGTTTTTCAATTCTTTGAGTGCTGAGGCGGCGGGCGCCCACCGATCGGAATCGCGGTTCGACCCCGAAGAATCGGTTTCCCATCCAGCGGAGGACGTATCCCCGATAAGCGGATTGGCCGCGAAGCAGTGCGTACCCTGCAAGGGTGTCGTGCCCCCCTGCAGGGGGAAGAATTGGCCGAGTTCCATGGCCAAGTGGGAGGCGGTTGGCGGGTGGTGGACGGGCACCATCTCGAAAAAAAGTACAAGTTCGATGATTTCGTTCAGGCCCTCGGCTTCACCAACCGGGTGAGGAACCTGGCCGAGGAGCAGGGACACCACCCGGATATTTTTCTGGCATGGGGAAAAGTGAAGCTCCAGATCTGGACCCACAAGATCAACGGTCTGACAGAAAGCAATTTCATTTTCGCGGCCAAGGCGGATCAGGCGCTTTAGGCCCGTCTTGCTTCTCTCCGGAGCGCGCACCCCGCCTTCTGGAGAGGAATTTCATTGGAGGGGCCGGGCCCGGCCGGGCGCCTCCAATCATCAAATCTCCATTGACCAGTTCTGACGGATCCGAACGGCTCCACGTCGCCTTTTTGAACTCCTGGTATGAGGACTCCGCCCGGGGGAGCGGTACTGCCACAGCCATCACGGGTCTTGCCGAAGGGCTTGCATCCCTGGGACACCGCGTCACCCTGGTGCGTCCGAAAAAGTCCCGCCTGCCCTTTTTCCTCGGCCGCCTGATGTATAACCTCGGCCTCGGACGCAGGCTTAGCGGAAACTCCTTCGACTTGATTCTGGGGTTTGACCTGGACGGCTGCTTCTACCGCCCCGGCCCGCGTCAGCCCTATGCGGTCTGCCTCAAGGGGGTGAGCGCGGAAGAGATGACCTTCGAAAGGGGATGGCCCCGCTTGCTCCTTTGGACGCATTCCCTTCTCGAGCGCCGGAACGCCCGCCGCGCGGAGCGTGTCCTCGTCATTAGTGCGTACAACCGCCGCGCCGCAATCGAGGCGTACGGCCTCGAACCGGAAAAGGTCTCCGTGGTCCCAGAAGGGATCTCTCTCACGGACTGGGCCCCTTTGCAGGCCGAGCCACCTGCGCGCACCGATCCGCGCCCGACGATTCTAACCGTGGCGCACCAATACCCGCGAAAAAATACGACGACGATTCTCGCTGCGATACCGGCGGTCCGGGCCGCCGTTCCGCAGGCGCGGCTGCGGATCGTGGGCGGAGGGCCCATGCTTCCTCCCCTGCGGGGAATGGTGAAAGAGCTGGGCCTGGAAGAAGCAGTGGGTTTTCTCGGCACCGTTCCCAGGGACGTGGACGTTCGCCGGGAGTATTTTGGGGCGGACGTTTTTTGCCTTCCGAGCCTTCAGGAAGGGTTCGGGATCGTGTTCCTGGAGGCGATGGCCGCCGGCCTTCCCATCGTGGCGTCCACGTCGGCCGCCATCCCCGAGGTGGCGCCGGACGGGGAGGTGGCGATTCTGGTGCCTCCCCTCGATGCGGAAGCCCTCGCCGGAGCGATCATCCGCCTGCTGAAGGACCCCGTCCTCCGCGCCCGCCTCGGCGCAATAGGGCAGGAGCGCGTGCGGGGCTATGACTTCCCGGCGGTCGCTCAAAAATGCCTCGCCGCCGCGCTCAAGGGGGAAGAAAGGAATATTCATGCTTGTCGTTAACCGGCGGATCCGGATCCCACTGCGCGAGTTTTCCTTCCGCTTTGCGCGGAGTGGGGGGCCGGGGGGGCAGCGCCTGAACAAGGCGAGCACCAAGGCCACGCTGCGCTGGGATGTGTTGCGATCGCCTAGCCTGCCGGAGGACTTGCGGGAGCGCCTCCTCGCGCGGTTCCGGCGGCGGATCATCCGGGAGGGAGAACTCCTCCTTTCGAGCCAAAGGTTCCGCGATCAGGGCCGGAACGTCGCCGATTGTCTCGAAAAACTCCGGGCGATGATCGGAGAGGTCTCCACTCCCCCCATAAAGCGGAAATCCACCAAACCCACGGGGGCGAGCCGGGAGCGCCGCCTGAAGGAAAAACAGGGCCAAGCCAAGAAGAAGCGCCTTCGGGAAAAAGTGCGGGAAGGGGAGTGAACCTTTTCGGTTGAAAAGGGATTGAAAAATGATTCCATGGGCAGCATAGGGTCCGTTCCCGATTCCAATAACCGCCCGGATGAAATAACATCTGACCGATCACGTGCAAATCTGGAGGAACGCCTCAAGCCGAAGGATTATGTCTTCATCCAGCGCGATCCGTGAATCCTAACCCGTCACCTTGTATTTTTCAGGAAGTTTTTCGGGCGGTATCCGTTTATTGTCTTCCTCATGTGCTCGGCTACGCTGCGATGGCTCGAGGCTCTTTCCGGTATCTTCCGAATGTGACTGCTCCGAAACTTCCAAAACCCGCTGTAGGATTCATGTTTCTTGCCGTGCGGGTTGGGCTGGTAATTCCCTAGCCGTTTCTTGTCCACCAGCATTCTGCATTTTACCACCTTGTCCATCATCCACTGCAGGGTGACGTTCGAAAGCCTGCGCTCGTCGAACCACCCGCCCACGTCGGAATGGACTCCCGCAAACCAAACCTGTTTAATGATTTGACCTGCTGTTGTTCTTGATTCATCTTAGAGGCATGGTGGGAAATCCTTGCGCTTCTCATCAATGGAAATCGCGTGATACCCGTATTTCACTTCGGGGTTGTGCCGGGCATTGTGGAACTTTTTGCCCGCGTTTAAGACCAGGGAGCGCACGGTATCTCAAGCCCCGTTGAAGTGTACGGGGTAAGAGCGGGAGAAAGCGATTTTGAGCCCCGCGGCAATCTCATCATTGTCCTCGGTGTTGTAAATATTGGAGGCGTACTCCACCAGATTGCCACTGCCGCCTCTCAGCAGTCCGCACCTATAGATCATGCCGGCCAGCTAGCGGACCGTGAACGCGCCCCGGCTGAATCCGAACAAGTACACCCGATCATCTTTGCTGTAAGACTCCATGAGGAAGCGGTAGGCGTCCTCAACGTTCTTTTGCAACCCGTGCCCCGTGGCCGAATCGTGTTTAACTCTCAGCAATCCAGACTTCTCATTGTACTCCCAGCCGCCTGTTCCGGCGCCGAGCTCGAAGGACGCGATCTGATCTTCGCTTTTACATCGACAGGCTATAGGTTTTCACGACATTGGCATTTTTCCGGCCGTACTCGTTACCGGTTCTATCGCAGCAGATTACGATG
>CAZUHN010000282.1:0-30537 GCA_964620535.1 uncultured Nitrospinaceae bacterium
GAACAGGAGGATCTCGCCGGCCGCCTCCAACACCTCCTTCAGCACGGCCTTGAGCCTATCCTCGAACTCTCCTCGGTATTTCGTTCCCGCCACGAGGGCACCCACGTCCAGGACATTGAGGCGTTTTCCCTCCAGTCCCTCGGGCACATCCCCGTTCACGATGCGCTGGGCCAGGCCCTCGACGATGGCCGTCTTCCCCACCCCGGGGTCGCCGATGAGGACAGGGTTGTTCTTCGTCCGGCGCGAGAGGACCTGCATGAGCCGACGGATCTCCTCGTCGCGGCCGACGACCGGATCGATCTTTCCGGCCCGCGCCCGGGCGGTAAGGTCGATAGAGTAGCGCTCGAGAGCCTGGTAGCGGCTCTCGGCGTCGGGGTCCGTCACACGCTGGGTCCCGCGCACGGCCTTGAGGGCGTCGAGCACCTTCTCGCGGGTGAGGCCCGCTCGCCGGAGGATGGCGGCGAGCGCCGCGTCCTTCCCGTCGATCCCGGCGAGGACGAAGTGCTCCCCGCTCGCGTAATCGTCCGAGAGGGCCTTGGCCTCGGCGATGGCATCCTCCATGTAGCGCCGGGCTTCGGGCAAAAAGTAGGACTCGACCCCGCCGCCGGAGACGCGAGGAAGTTTCTCGAGGGTCGATTCGAGATCCCGGAGAAGGTCCTCTCGGCTGGCGGCGGCCTTCTCGACGAGCGTGGGGACCACCCCGTCCTTCTGCTCCAGGAGGGCAAGAAAGAGATGGGAGGGCATGATGCCTTGCTGGCCTCGCTCCTCGGCCATGGACTGGGCCGCCTGGAGGCTCTCCTGCGTCCTGTGGGTGAATTTTTCGAATCTCATGGGCGTTACCTACCCTATCAGATAGAACGAGAGCCTCTCGCATGAGAGTTGAGTGCTTCGAGTAACGGCGGCGTGGGAGGCCTCAAAGTTCCTAGACCGCAGATTTCATTCACTTTCAGCCGATCTTCCCTCTTCATCGAACGACAATATAATATATGAGTCTATCACAGTCAAGTTATTTGCGGACCAATCTCTTCAGTTGGCGCAATTCTTCAGCGAAAATTGTTTAATACATTTGGAAACAACAATGTATGTACTTAATAAAGAAAGCCCGCCGGAAAATGAATTGCTGAATTCCAGAAAAGACGCCGATTCACCGCCCCGTTCCCAGGAAACATCAATTGATTGACAAATCCGGCCCGAAGACATAAATAAGACCTATGGACTCATATATGTCCAAATACCGCCGCAGCAGATAGACATATATATTATTTCGGGAGCGACGTTCATGCAGTTCAGCAAAGCCGGGGACTACGCCCTGCGGGCGGTCGCCTATCTTTCCCAGCAACCCTCCGCCAGGGTGTACACCATCAGAGAGATCGCCCACGCGCAGCAGGTTCCCCAGTCCTTTCTCGCAAAGCTGATGCCGTTGTTGACTCGCGGCCAAGTCGTGTTCTCGATCCAGGGCCCCAAAGGGGGCTACCGTCTCGCGCGGCCGCCGGACCAAATCACCTTTCTCGACGTCATCTTCGCCGTCGAGGGCCCCATATCCCTGATGGCGTGCCAGGAGGGGGAGGGCCACTGCGACTTCGAGGACTTCTGCAACATGAACAAGGTGTTCGCCCAGGCCCAGAAGACATTGGTGGACTACTTCCGGAATATCACCTTCGCGGATCTGCCCGTAAAGGCGACCCAACCCCTTTCGGATGACAAGTCCCAGAAAAACACCACTCAGTGGATGGAATCACCTGTCAAAACCAATAACACGAGATGATGGTTCGGATTCGCATCACGAAAAAAGCGATCGCCCAAATCGTCTTTCTTCTCGCCTGGGCCGCGGGCGGGGCGCTCAACCCCCTCCCGCCCGGGGTGAAGGCGTCCCCCGTCGGAGGAAAGGGCAAGTACGCTGGGATGATTCTCATACCGGCCGGGAAATGTGCCTGGACGTCGCGGACCCCGACGCCCTCGTCTCCCTGCACAACGTCGTGTGGATGGCGAACGCCTGGTCCGAGAAAACCCCGCGGGCGAGATGAACTGGCACAGCGCCCTCGCCTATTGCAAATGGCTGGGGAAGCGCCTTCCCAGTGAGGCGGAGTGGGAGAAGGTCGCGCGGGGAACGGACGGCCGCCTCTGCCCTTGGAGAGATCAGAAGCCCACGAATGAGCTCGCCGCCATCGGACTGTTCCGCGGCGACACCCTCCCTGTCGGGCAGCGCCCCAAGGAGGCGAGCCCCTACGGGGTGGTCGACATGGCGTGCCAGATATGGGAGTGGATCCGGTCCATTCCCCACTCCTATCCTTGCAAACCGAAGGACAGCCGGGAAAAGCTCACGCCGGACGAAGACCGCGTCGCGCGCGGGGGAAACTCCTCGAGCGACGACGACGTCACCGCCGCCTCGCGCGAGTTCGTCGCCCCCTGGCGGGCGGCCTCCGGGCACGCCTGCCTGGGCTTCCGGTGTGCGGCGTCAGTCGAGCTGGTATAACTGCCGGATGGGGATTCCCGCCGGGTTGCCAAGGCGCGGAAAATATACGAAATTATTTCCAGCAATGCGGTTCACATAGGAGGATCAAAACATGAGCGATGGGACTTTCACCCTCTTTGATGAGACCAAGCCCAAGCCTGCCCCCGCCGAGGGGGTCAGCGTCACACCCGCCGCCCAGGCCAAGGTGCGGGAGATCCTCGAGGCCGAAGGAAAGGCCGGCCACGGCCTTCGTCTCTCCGTTCAGGCGGGCGGCTGCTCGGGCTACAGCTACAGCCTTTACTTCGACGAGTCACTGGGCGCGAACGACATCATGTATCCCTCAGAAGGGTTCGACGTCTTCGTCGATCCGCAAAGCCACAAGATCCTGAGCGGATCCGTCGTCGACTACGTGGACTCCCTGCAAGGCTCGGGCTTTAAGATCGAAAATCCGAACGCCACAAACGCCTGCGGTTGCGGAAAATCCTTCACGGCCTGATCCGGTTACCGAAGCGATGCCCTTTCCAGAATCGTCCGGAAACCGGCCGTACCCCCGGCGCCGGGAGGACTGGCGCGCTCCGGGCGCCGTCCTTCTCGTTTCCTGCTATGAGCTCGGCCACCAGCCGGTAAACCTCGCCTCCCCCCTCGGCTTCCTCCGCCGGGCGGGGTTCGCCCCCGAGGCCCTCGACGCCGCGGTGGAGACGTTTCCCCGTGAAAAGGCGGAGCGGGCCCTCTTGGTCGGGATCAGCGTCCCCATGCACACCGCCCTGCGCATCGGCGTTTCCATCCTCGGAAAGGTGCGCGCCGAGAACCCGGACTGCCACATCTGCTTCTACGGCCTTTACGCCACCCTCAACGCCCGCTACCTGCTAAAAAACGGCGCGGATTCGGTCATCGGGGGCGAGTTCGAAACCCCGCTCGTCTCCCTCGCGGAAGCCCTCTCCGAATCCCGGCCGGCGCGCGAGGCGCCAGGGGTGGGCACGCCGGGGAGTGGGGCGGCCCCATACCTGGAGAAGCTGCCCTTCGCCAGCCCGGCGCGGGGGGGCCTGCCTCCCCTCAGCGCCTACGCCCGCCTCGCCCGGAATGGCGGCCACGTTTTGGCGGGCGCCGTCGAGGCGAGCCGGGGCTGCCGACACCTCTGCCGCCATTGCCCCGTCCCCCCGCTCTACGGTGGGCGCTTCTTCATCGTCCCCCTGGAGACCGTCCTGGAGGACATCCGCGCCCTCGTGCGCGAGGGTGCGGAGCACATCACCTTCGCCGATCCCGACTTCCTGAATGGTCCCGGCCACGCGATGCGGATCGCGCGGGCCCTGCACGCGAGATTCCCTCAGGTCACCTTCGACTTCACAGCCAAGGTCGAGCACATCATCAAATACGAAAACCACATCGCCGAGTTGGGAAAGCTCGGCTGCCTCTTCATCGTCACGGCGGTGGAGTCCCTCAGCGGGGTGGTCCTGGAAAAGCTTCAAAAGGGGCACACCGGCGAAGATGTGCGCTGTGCCATCAGGATCGCACGGGCGACGGGGGTCTCGATCCGTCCCTCCCTGGTCAGCTTCAGCCCCTGGACGACGGCCGGGGATTACCTCGAAGTCCTCGACTTCGTTGAGGAAATGATGCTCATCGACGAGATGGACCCGGTCCAGTTCGCCGTCCGGCTCCTGATCCCCCCCGGGTCCTCCCTTCTGGAGGAAGGGATCCTCAACCTGAGCCCCCTCGATGAGGAGAACTTCATCTACCGCTGGGATCACCCCGACCCGCGCATGGATCGTCTGCACGAGGCCGTCCTCGCGCTCGTGGAAGAGGCCGCCGGGAACGAGGAGGACCCCGCCCGCACCTACGGCCGCATCCGGGCCCTCGCCGGTGAAATCCTCGAGCGGCCCAAACGGGCGGGAAGGGGCGCGCCCCGTCTCGACCCGGACCGGATCCGCCCCCCCCGCCTCACCGAATCCTGGTTCTGCTGAGCGGAACCCACCGAGGGCCAGTTGGCCCTCTGAGCCCGGGGAAGGCTCCGGGCGCCTCCGCCTCTTTTCGCTGGCCAGCCTTCCCGCGGATCCGCAGCGGGGCGGAAGGTGAACTCAAGGAGGAGAAAGCTATGAATGGCATACTATCCAACGGACGTGCCCCCAAAAAACCGGTCCAGGTTGGATGTTAGGATTTTGACTTTGTAAGAAGAACTCTTATAGGAAGTGGCACAACAACCGGAGGCAGGTCACCACCCGACATACAAAGAGGCGGCCCCTATCCATATAAGAAATTCTCGAAGCGTGATTTTTCCATCAAACCATCCAGAGATAGTTATCCACACAACAGCCAAGAAAAAATCAAACCCATATCATGTGTCGGACGGCGGTCATCATACACCGACCGACTGCTTGAATTCCGGTATATTGTTGGGGCTTTCGACAAATAAACAATCACGGTTCGTCTAAATCCATATCCCACAGCGGCTCGGTGGGGGGCGGGGCGTGTCCCTCGCCGAGAAGCGGCGGGAGGAGGCCGGAGGGGCGGCCCCGGCCGGCGAAGCCGAGGAGGCGGGGCATGACTTCGAACCCCGGGAAGCGGCCGAGCAGCCCGCCCCCGCAGGCCAGCTCGTTGTACTCGCGCACCTCGTCCACTAAAACGCCCGCGCCCGCGGCAGTGAAGGGGACGGCTTCGGGCCCGACCTCTCCCCCTGCGTTCGAGGAGGAGGACCGGTCCGGGGTGACGCAGACGAGCGCCCTTCCGCCCCGGGCGAGGCCGAGGAGGGCGTCCCCGATCCCTTCATCGACGGCTTCGAGCGCTTCGGCCTTGGCCCGAGGGTCTCCCTCCCGGTTGGCCGCTTCCACCGCTCCGGCGTAGACGAGGACGAATTTGTGACGGGTAGTCCCGATAGCCTCGATCCCGGCGGCAATCTGACGGCGGATCTCTTCCCCGGACCCAGCGGAGTCACGGGAGCCGAGCGGTTCGACACACGTCATCCCGAGGCACTTCGCGGTTCCCGCAAGCAGGTTGGACGAGCCCACGAGGGCGCCGTGCAGGCCGTTCCAGCCCCGGAAGGGGGGGATATCCCGGTGCGCCCCCGCCCAGCGGGCGAAGAGGGCCCAGCGGAGGCCCTTTTCGCGCGCCACCCGCACGGCGGGGAGGTCCAGCCCGTTCAGGATTTCGTGGGAATAGGCCAGCCAGTCGGCGATGGCGTGGGCGGCTCGCAGGCTCGCCTCGCGGTCCGGGGCACCGGGGGCCGGGGCGGGGCGGCGCAGCTCAGCGCCCGTCTCGCCGGGGTCCGAATCGCGCACCTGAGGGGCGAAGGGGGACTCCGGGAGACCTTTCAGCAGGAGAAAACCACCTCCGCTCCCGGTGTACGCGTAGCGGACCCGCACGCCCTCCGCTTCCACTTCGCGGACGGCTTTCGCCATGGCGCGGGCGTCCGCCTCCGGGAGGGAGGGGCGACGCTCCTCGGCGATGAGGCGCATCCCGCGCTCGCGGACGAGGCCGAATCGGGCGCGGAGGACCACCTCGCCCGGCTCGGGCTCCAGTCCCTCTCCCCGGGCAGCGAGGTAGGCGCGGCCGGGGTACTGGCCGCGAGGATGGTAGCCCAGGAGCGTGAAGAGGGCGAGGGCGGGATCGGGGGCCACACCGGGCCCGAGGGGTTCGAGGAGGCCACTCTGTCCCGCCCGGGCGAGGTCGTCCAGGTTCGGGGTGCGGCTGTACATGAGGGGGGTGCGCCCCCCGAGGACGGGGCAGGCGCGGTCGGCCGCGCCGGCGAGCAGGAGGACGAGGATGGGCTGCCGCATGGGGAGACCCTCGGCGGCGGCGGGGCCGCGCAACATCGGAACGACTTCACTCTACGTCCTCGCCCGGCCCCCGGACAAGGCGCGGGTGCCGCGCCCGCCGATATCCTCCCGGACGGGAACGGATGGGGATTCGATCTCCCGCGCGGCGGCGAGGAATTGTGGCGAAAATAGGCCGCCGGGACGGGGTTCTGCGGCGGCCGGGGAGGTGCGCGATTCTGCTGAATTGCCGGTACTTGGGCCGGGGGGCTCTCTGGTATAATGGGGGAGTTGCGTAGGGAGTCCCGGGGGGCTTCCCCGCGCGGGGGAACTTGTGGAACCTCCCGCGCGTCAAAGGGGAAGCCTCCCTGGAGTGCTTTTGCCCCGCTCGCATCCGGGAGTTTTCGGAAAAGTTCCGGAAGGCCGCATCGCACCAAGAGCCGCCCGGCGGGAGTTTCCGGGCGGCGGCTCGATAGTTCACGCCGATTTCGCTTTTTCCGGGGTTTTTTGTTAACCAGGGGAGGGATCAAAAAAATGCAGTCTCGCGAATTTGTCCGCACCACCGGCCAGAGGGTTATCTCAGCCGACGCCGTCGCCTTCATGCAGCGCGTCTACGGCTGGATGACGGCGGGCCTTGCTGTTACGGGGTTCGTCGCCTTCTACATCGCGTCAAGCCCGGCGGCCATCAACATTATCTTCGCAAGCTCGTACGGATTCATTCTCGTCGTGGTGGTCCAGCTCGGCCTGGTATTTTCCATCCGGCCCATCATGCGGACCAAAGGATCCGGCGTGGGGGCGGTGCTTTTCCTCGCCTACAGCGCCTCTGTCGGGGTGACCATCTCGGCCATTCTCCTGCGGTACACAGGCTCCTCGGTGGCCCAGGCCTTCTTCGTCACGGCGGGGGCCTTCGGCGGGCTCACCCTTTTCGCCTTCGTGACGAAGCGGGACCTCTCCGGGGTGGGAAACTTCTGCCTCGTCGGGATTTTCGGTCTCATCATCGCCACCGTGGTGAATATCTTCTTCCAGAGCCCGGCGATTCACTTCGCGATCAGCGCGATCGGCGTCCTCATCTTCGCTGGGCTCACGGCGTACGACACCCAAAAGATGAAGGATTACGCCTACTCCCAGGACACCAACAATGAAACCGGCCGCCGCTCGGCCATCATGGCGGCGCTGGAGCTGTATCTGGACTTTGTGATGATGTTCATCTACATCGTCCAGCTTCTCGGAAGCTCCCGGGATTAAGCGCAGAATTTTATGGGGAAATCGGGAACAAGTTGCGCGTTGATTTTGGGCAGAAAAAGGAGGGTGTTCAAATCCGCAGGACGGGTTCCAGCTTGGCACCGAGGGCGCGCTCGGCGATGACGGCGAGCGTCATCTCCTCCTCGCGGAACACATCCCCCGCCACCCGCTTTACGTCTTCGGCGGTTACTGCTTCGATCTTCGCGAGTTCTTCATCCACCGGAAAAAGCTTCTCTCGAAGAAGAAGATTCGAGCCGTTTCGACCGGCAAAGTAGGAAGAACTCTCGTGTACGAGGAGGTTTCCGCGCAAGTGGCGCTTCCCTTCCGAAAGCTCTTCCTCGTCCACCAACTCGGTTTTCATCCGAGCTGCCTCGGCCAATATAACCTTGGTGGCCTCTTTCGCTTTCTCCAACGCAACGCCCGCCCTCAGCGCCACATAGCCTGAGTCCGTATAGGTTTGGGGTGACGCGCTGACGCTGTACGCAAGACCCCGTTTTTCGCGAACCTCGGTGAAAAGGCGGCTGCTCATCTTTCCCCCCAGAATGTCTCCCAACAAGCGCAGCGCGGCGGCATCCTCATTCTCCATGCCAAATGCCCGGAAACCGATTGCAAGGTTTACTTGGTCGGTCTGGCGGGCCTGATCAATGACCATCTGTTTGCTTTTTGATGGGAGTTCGGGAGCCCTCGTTTTTCGGGTAGACCCCTTCCGCTCTCCGAAAAAACGCTCCGAAAACTCTACAACCTCCTTTCGGGAGACACCGCCGGCCACAGAAATAACTGTATTTCCGGGGACATACCACTTATCGATAAGGTCGCGCATGTCCTTTGAATCAATGGCATTGATGGTCTCCCGGTTTCCGATCACCCCCATTTGGAGATTGAACATCGTAGTTTCCAGCATGTCGGAAACCCACATACGCGGCATATCCTCGTACATTTTCAACTCTTCGAGAATCACTTGGCGCTCTCGCTGCCATTCATCCTTATCCAAGAGGCAATTGTTGACTGCGTCAGCATATACCTCCAGGACCTTACCAAATACCTCGACCGGGGCGGTAAAGTGATAGCAGGTGCGCTCGGCGCTCGTATATGCATTGATCGTGGCGCCATTACCTTCCATTTGGCGTGCGATTTCGAGCGTGCTTCGGGTTGGAGTCCCTTTGAAAACCATATGTTCAAGAGCGTGGGACACGCCCACCACATCGTCCCGCTCATGGCGCCCGCCACATCCAAAAAATATATGAAAAGCGACGGCGTCCGAATCTTCACGCACTGCCGTTACAACCCGGATACCGTTAGAAAGCTTGTCTTGGAAAATCTTCATACAACCTCCATCGCCGAAATGCCGACATTAGAAATACACAAAACAAAAACTTATAATATAGTTTCAATCAAGATAGCGAACGTTTTTCGAGTTTCGGCGCAATTCCCAGGTCGTCATTAATCTTATAACTTGCCAAAATATATCAGAACATTATTTCCTTCGTCCTGTCTATTATAAATTGGGAAAAATAGTGAAGAAATTTCCTGTTTCACCCGGGGAACATAAGACTCCTTCCTCGCAAGAAACTCCTTCCATCAACATCTCCACACCGAATCTCCATTAAGGGGAAAAGCATGGGAACAGGCAGTGTGAAGTGGTTCAACGACGCAAAAGGGTTTGGGTTCATCAGCCGGGAAGAGGGGGAGGATGTTTTCGTCCATCACTCGGCCATTACGGGTGAGGGCTTCAAGTCGCTCGAGGAAGGCGATGAGGTCAGCTTCGACGTCGTCCAGGGCCCGAAGGGGTTCCAAGCGGAGAAGGTGACGAAGGTGGCGAAAGCCGATTAGATCCGGGTAACAGCGTCACGAAAGCGGCGGCCGGATACGGGGCGATTCGCAAAGTGCAGACCGCCCGTTTCCCGCCTTCTTCGCGGAGGCGGAATCCGTCTCAACCCGAAGTTGGCACAATCGCAGGAAGAAATACACCTTCAAGTGACCGGTCAAATTTCTGGAGGCAATCCCCGCGATCCGCCCGTGCCCTGGCGATGAAATGAACCGTGGCCAGCAAAACCTTTTGCCCACCGCACTCACCGATCAAATCTGTCAGGCGATCCCCAGGTAAGTTTTTTTCACTTCCTCATCCCCCCATAGCTCCTCCGGGGACGCATCGTAGATCAGCTTTCCTTTGGCGATGATGTTTATGCGATCCACGGTCTTTACAGCAAAGGGGGTGTTTTGCTCGACGAGCAATATGGAGAGGCCCTCTTCCTTGAGGGAGCGGATGGCCACCCCAAGGTCCTGGATGATGAGGGGCGCGAGGCCTTCCGAGGGCTCGTCCAGGATGAGGCAAGAGGGGTTGGTCATGAGCGCTCTCCCGATGGCGAGCATTTGCTGTTCGCCGCCGGAAAGCGAGCCCGCCCGCTGGTTCACTCTCTTTCCGAGCTGGGAAAACAGCTCCAGGACTGTCTCAACCGTCCACCGATCGATCCCGTGCATTTGGTGGGCAACGATGAGATTCTCACGCACGGACAGAGTGGGGAAAATGCGCCTTCCTTGTGGGCAAAGACCGATTCCGGCTATCGAGATCCCATAGCTGGGCATCCCGGTGATCTCTTCCCCGTGAAAAAAGATTTTTCCTTGGCGGGGCGGGACAAATCCCATGATGGAATTAATGAGGGTGGTCTTCCCCATGCCGTTCCGGCCGAGGACGGCGAGTGCCTCTCCTTCCCTCACTTCCAAGCTGAGGCCTTGGAGGATGTAGGAGTCTCCATAGTAGGTGTGGATGTCCTCGACCGAAAGCAGCGCCACCACGGAATCAAGCCTTTCCCAAATAGATTTCCTGCACCTGTGGATTATTCCTTATCTCTTCGTTAGGCCCCTCGGCGAGAAGTTCGCCATAATGAAGAACGGATATGTAGGAGACAACATTGAACAGCACGTCGAGATCGTGCTCGATGATGAGAATGGCGATTTCCGGATCGAGTGAATTGAGGAAACGGGCCATTTCGTGCGACTCGCCCGTGGCCAATCCGGCGGACGGTTCGTCGAGAAGGAATACCTTGGGGTCACAGGCGAGGCCGAGGATGATTTCCAGCTGCCGCTGCTCGCCGTGAGAGAGGTTGCGTACTTCCTGATCCCGTTTCTCCCAGAAATTCGCCTGCCGGAGAAGGCTCTCGGCTTTATCGAAAACCTCTGTGTAATGGGAGAGAGGCCGGAGCATCACCATTTTCATCTTCCGCAGCCCTTGGACGGCGAGAAGGACGTTGTCCAGGACGCTCAGGCGCGGAAACAGGCTCGTCACCTGATAGGTGCGCGCCATGCCCAGCGCCACGCGGCTGTGAACCGGCCAATCGGTGATATTTTGCTCGAAGAGGAGAATCTCGCCGGACGTTACCGGGAGGACACCCGTTATCAGGTTAAAAAGAGTGGTCTTCCCCGCCCCGTTTGGGCCCAGGATCCCCTTCCGCTCGCCGGGCCCCAAGCGCAGGTTCACCCCCTCGACGGCGTGAAGGCCACCGAATTGCTTAGAAACCGATCGGAGCTCAAGCCAGGCTTCCGCTTCCATAAAAGCTATTCATTCCCTTGCATCATTCAGAAAAACTTCCCGCCGCCCGGAAGTTTTCTCCGGGCGGCGGGAAGGTGCGAACGCACTATTCGCAGAATTTGCAGGGCGGATACTTCTTGCTGTAAACGGGCTGCTTCAGAAATTCCTTTGCCCCCCACTTCCAGAATTGCCCCACCGCCGGATAGCTTCCGATGACAACGTTCCAGAGCGAGTTCGGCTTTACGCCAAGGCTATGCCGATCGCCCGAAACGCGCTGAACCTTCCGAATATAGCTGTTCTGCACCGGGTTTCCATAAGAGTCGAGATAGACCGGGCCCCGGATGGCGTCGATCCGGATGGTCTTGAGCTCCTTGAGAAACGCTTCGGTGTTATTGGGATCCCAACCGATCTTCTCCAGCGTCTTATGAACCCAGAGGGCCGTGGTATAGCATGTCTCTGAGTAGTAGGATGCCATCTTTCCATAGCGCTGCTGATATTCCTTCACGAAAGCCTTGTTCTTCTCGGTCTCGAGCGCCGCACTGTATTGGGCGGCCGTCACGTAGCCGAGGGCCTCGTCCCCCATGCTGGGAAGAACGAACTCGTCCGCGCTCGTCACTCCGCCGATCATGGGCATCTTGAAACCGGCCGCCCGGAATTGCTTCGGGAAGGCCAGCGACATGGGCCCGACCATAAGGGTGAAGATCGCGTCAGCGTCCTTCGGAATCTGGGGAAGATAGGGCCCAAAGTCCTTGGCCCCGAGTTTCGGCCAGATTTTCCTGATGATCTTGCCGCCCCGATCCTCGAAGGCCCGTTGAAAACCGCCGACCGTCTCGTAGCCGAAGGCGTAGTCGGCGCCGATGGTGACGATCCGCCGATAGCCCTGATCGTACGCCCAATCTCCGAGGGGATGGCTATTTTGGCTGCTCGTAAACCCGGTGCGCAGAAAGTAATTATATAGCTTGCGCTGGGTAAGATCGTCCGCGGCCGGTACGGGCGAAATGTAAGGAACCTTGAAGCGGTCCGCCACGGGAGCCAGGGCATAGCCCGTGCTCGCGAGGAGACCGCCGATGAACATATGTACCTTGTCCCGCTGGACGAGCTTTTGCGCTTTGCGCACGTTGACGGCGGGCTTGCCTGTTGAATCCTCCAGAATGAATTTCACCGTCAGGGGACCCATCTTGTTGTTGTTCTGCGCCAGGTACATCTTGAACCCGTTGCTCATATCCTTCCCGATTTGAGCGAAGATGCCCGTCATCGGAGCGATGAAGCCAATGCGGACCTCCTTTGCCGCTTGTGCGGTCCCCGCCGCAATGGCCAGGATGAATGCACTGCCAGCCAGTACTGTCAAAATTTTTCGTTTCATTGCCATTTCCTCCCCAATTGGCGACGAATTTGCCATGCTGGCGACCTTTCCCCTAATCCCCAGCCTTTTCCGCCGTGGTGGCGGCACTTCGAATTTTACCGATGAGTCCAATAATACCATCTACGCCGTATAGGCGCCCAATCATGATTGTGGAAATATAAATCGCACCCAATATGAGAGGCCAGCGTTCGATATAAACGCTGATGAACTGTTGCAGAGAACGAATGATGCCCGCACCAATAACCGGGCCGATGAGCGTGGCGGGCCCTCCCAGGGCAACCATGAATAGGGCTTCTGCCGAGGTAATGAGTTCGATGTCGGGCGGACTTACGAAGAGATTGAACAGCGTCCACATGATCCCCGCGACACCGCTGAAAAGTCCTGCAATGATGAAGGCCAAATACTTATGAAACCAAATATTGTAGCCGAGCATTTCCATGCGCGTTTCGCGCTCGCGGATGCCCACGAGGGTCCGGCCGAAAGGGCTCTGAACGATAAGATACAAAATCCCAAGGCATGACAGGAAAACCGCCAACGTAAAGAAAAAAAATGATATCGGCTCGTCGAGAGACAGGCCGAACAAGGTCGGGCGCGCGGGTATGATGATTCCGTTGTCTCCCTCTGTCACTGCGCTCCAGCGGTAGGCCAGCCCCCATACCACCATTGCGAGGGACAGGGTGATCATCAAGAAATACACGCCTGTTGCGCGTATGGCCAAAAAGCCGAAAAACGCCGAGAAGGCGATTGCGACGATGAGGCCGAAAACGAAAAGGTAGACTATGCCCAAACCGTAGGCGTCGGCGCCGGTGAACATCGCGTAGGTCCACGTCCAGTCGCTCTTCGTCATGACGATGGCCGACGCATAAGAGGCGACACCAAAATAGGCGGCGTGGCCGAGGGAAGCGAGACCCGTGTAGCCGAGGAGAATATCGAGGCTCATCGCCAGAATCCCGAAAACGAGAATTTCGGTGACAAGGGATTGGAGAAAAAGGTCCAGAAATGGAGTTACGATTCCCAGGAGTGCGAACGTGGCTAACACGAAAACGATTCGGAGACGTCCGGCGCTGTACCCCGTCAAGGCTCAACCCTTTCCGAAAAGACCGGTCGGCTTGATGGCGAGAATGATCGCCATCGGCGCGAAGAGCGCAAAATAGGAAAGCTCCGGAAAAAGGGCTGTCCCGAAGTTTTCCATGAATCCGACCACGATGCTCCCTACTACGGCGCCGGGGAGGCTACCCAGGCCCCCGATGATCACCACGGCGAAGGCATACGGGAGAATTTCGAAGTCAAGGCCAGGGTACACGCCGAAAAACGCTCCGCCAACCACGCCTCCGATCGCGGCGAGGAGGGCGCCAATAGCAAAGATGCTCATCGAAACGATATTGGTGTTAATCCCGATGCCCCGCGCCATCTCCGGATCGTCCACCGTCGCGCGCATGATGGCTCCGAGGCGCGTCCGCTCGATTGAAAAAAACAATATAAGGGCGACGAGAACCGCCATGATGACCATGAAACCCCGGTACTGCGGGAATGAAAGTCCCCCCAGGAGAACGCTCTGATTGAGAGGCCAGGGCCGATCGAACATAAAATTGTCCCCGCCCCATGTGTAGAGAGACCCGTCCTGCAAAATGAACGCGAAACCTATCGTCACGAGCACTTGCCCGAGCGTATCCTGCCCCAGGCGGCGCAAGAAAAAGCGCTCGATGAACATTCCGCTCAAAGTCATGAGCACCACCGCCACCAGAATCGCCGCAATCAGACCCGGAAAGTTGACTTTGCCAATCGGCGTTACCCCGACCTTGGGGAAGAAAAGCTCATAGAAGCCATAGCCCCATCCCACACTTGTGACAATTTCAATGACGATATATGCGCCGAGCAATATGAAAGAGGCTTTGCTTTTTCCGACAAACTGTTGGAGACCATGCCAAGCGAAATATACTATCGCCCAGGAAACAATTTGAAGGAACCGCGGCCAAAGAGAAAGCGTCCCGAAAATAATGTTGTAAAACTCCAGCGCGAGATAGCCCGCAAACAGGAAAAAGGCGGCGTGGGCGAGATTCACGATCCGCATTACCCCGAAGATAAGCGAAAGCCCGCTCGCCAAAAGGAACAACAGGGCGGCGTAGGACAGGCTGTTGAAACTAAGCTCAATGATATTGCCCAAACTGAGACTTATCATTCTATCCCCGTGCCACTATCCCCGCGTTGTCTGATATTTGAGCCAGTCAGGATTTCTCCCTCTGGGAGAATCCTCCGGAGGTTCCGCGCCGCCGATTCCCGCCGGCGGCAGAGAAAGGAATTTCGGAAATATGGCTGGCGCCAGAAAATTGTCCAAGTGCAATAATTCATCGCATTTTACGGGTTTTTGGTCAATTAGCAAAAGTGCGCGGGCACGGCTCGAAACGACGCTTTTCATTGAAAACAAAACGGTTCCGATGGCACACTCTGGTTATCCCGATAAGAGAAAAGCACGAAACGAGGGCAACCCATCTCTCCGCGCAACGAAGGTGGATGGGGACGCAATGAGAAGAGAATTGACACGATGATTGATGATTCCACCGCACTGTTCCGTAGGGCCAAATTGGAGCCGAAGGCCCGCCGGAGGACCTCCTTGTCCAAAACGGACGTTTCACCTCCGTCGGCCCGCCCCTTGAGCCACTTCCGACTGTACGGATCGTCGAATTGGCAGGGCGCATTGTCCTTCCCAGCCTTGTGGAAAGCCACATCCACCTGGACAAGGCTTTCCTCAATGAGCGCCTGCCGAATCTCTCCAGCACGCTCGAAGATGCCATTGCCATCACCCAAGAGTTGAAACGGTCCGTTACGAAAGAAGATATCCTCGCCGCCCCGAGCGCGCGCTGAGTCTTGCGATTCACCACAGGACAACTTAGTTCCGCGTCCACGTAGAGGTAGATCCCATCGTCGGACTCAAAGGGATGGAGGTCACTTTAGAAATACGCGAAAATTCCAAGGATCTGGCAAACCTCCAGATCGTCGTTTATCAGCAGGAGGGCATCGAGCGGGGGGGGCGGACGATCTGCTGGCGGCAACCAAAGCCATCCGTAAGCTGACAAAACCCGCTCTTTCCACCCCTACGGTCTTTCCTCGGGTGCGCTCCGGGCCGCCCTCTTTGCCCAGCGGCATCCCAAACTCGTCAAACGGACCACCCTTGTCGCTTTCGTATGGATCGGAAAAGGAAGCCCCGCTCTCTCGCCGACCGCCACAAAAAGTACGCGGGAGTTCCCCAAACCCCGGCGGCCCGTCAACCCTGCCTTCGTCCGATCAATCTTCGCGAGAAATCACCCGGGAACCTCCTACGCCGACGTCGTCCGCTCCTACGTCGACGCCATCTGTGCCCTCGATGACTCCATTCTGAACGGAACGTATATCGATATGCGCGAACAGCAACTCCTGGCCGATCCGAAGAAGATAACCGTTCCCATTATGATCACCCGGAGCCAATTCAACGGCATCGCCCATGCGACCTTGATCGAAAAAAAACCATCTCATCACGTATTATCTAATCGAATGTTTCTACAGCCAGCCGGAGCCCATCTGCCGGGCCTGACAACCGTCCAACGAGGTGAGAGATCCGGCCTCTGCAGACGGCGAACAAAAAAGTACAGCCGCCTTTCTTACCATTCGATTCGTTCGAATATTGACAATTTGCGCCGCGCTCTCTCGCTGGGGAGATGCTTCCGCCGCCCAGAAAACAGAAAGGTTCTGGACGTTACGGCCCTGGCATCTGATAATTGGCGGGCTTGACTCAATGAAGGGGAGAAATACCCATGCCGTTTGCACCCGCCCAACGTCTCACCTCGCGCGGGGCCAAGATGATGATGGAGGCTTCCATCCGTAAGGCGGAGGAGCTGGGCGTCGCGATTACGGTCGCAATCGTGGACGGCGGCGGTCATCTCCTTTTACTGGAGCGGAAGGACGGCGGCCGGTTTCACACGATCCATTCCTCCATCACCAAGGCGGTCTGCGCGGCCTCAAACAAGCGACCGTCCGCCCACCCGAGGGAGCCAGGACCAAGATCTCGACACCGCCCTCGGCCTCGCACTGGCCGCGGGGCCCCGGGCGGTGGACCGCGATGGAAGGAGGATTCTCGATCATCATCGAGGGAGAGTGCACCGGGGGCATCGGAGTGAGCGGGGGGAGACTGGCGGCAGGACAAGGTCATCGCGCGTGAAGCGCTGGAGGCCGTTGGAGCGGGACATGAAATCGACTGAAAGGAAGATTCCGGCGGAAATTCGCCCCCGAAGCCGAAAAATCAGCTTTGAGAGACCATCGCACCGTGTAATCCGAAGCGTACGGGCGCCCGATCAAAGAAAAACTCCTAAAATATTCCTCGCCACTTCGAGGAAGAGGAGATTGTCTCCCCCATCCTCCCGATCAGCGTAATTTGCCCGTGCCTATCCGTATTTTCCATTCCATTTTCCTTCACCCTGGAGGAGAGGCAATGACCTGCGTCCGGTTTTGGACTGGAATAAAAGGAGGCCTCCAGGAAATAATCCCCGCCAATAAAGACAGAGAGACGCAAATATGAAAGCGGAACCCCTGCGCGTGGCCTCCGTCGGCATGGGGTGGTGGTCGGATGTCCTCGCCGATGCGATCCGGAAGACCTCCAAGCTCGAAATCGTGAGCTGCTTCACCCGATCGCAAGAAAAGCGGGAAGCGTTCGCAAAAAAGTACGGGTGCAGGGCAGCGGGTAGCTACGGGGAGATTTTGAACGATCCCTCCGTCGAGGGAATTATCAACACGACCCCGAACCATGTTCATCGGGAAACTTCCTGCGCTGCGGCACGGGCGAAAAAAAACGTTTTTCTAGACAAACCCATCGCCCACACGGTCGCCGACGGGAGGGAGATTGCGCGTATTTGCCGGGAGGAAGGGGTCGTTCTTTCAGTGGGCTCCCAGCGCCGCCGGGAGTCCCACTTTCGGTGGATCCGCCGGGCGATCAACGAAGGAAAACTCGGAAAGCTCGTCCAGGCGGAGGGGAACATAAGCCGGGATCGGCTGGGAAAAATCGATCTTGCTTCTTGGCGCTATCAGGCAGACGCCATGCCGGGGGGCGTCATACTTCAAATTGGAATCCATTATGTGGACGTTCTCGAATACCTCATGGGGCCCATTCGTGCCGTCTCCGCCATGGCGTCCCAACTCGTCCTGCCGGGCAATAACCCTGATGTCGCGAATCTCATCATGGAGCATCAAAACGGCGCGCTTTCCAGCCTCACCTCCAGTTACGCCTCCGCCTCGGAATATTACCTTCTGAATGTTTACGGGAAAGAAGCAACCGCATATTACACCCTCTTCGAGGGCCTGCGCATTTTACAGCGGGGCGAAGAGGCGCCCACGGCGGTTCCCTGCAAGAAAAACGACACCATCGTGGAAGAGCTGGAAGAGTTCGCGGCCTGCGTGCGCGGCGATGCGGAGCCGGAGGTGGACGGCGGGAAAGCCATCCAATCTCTTGCCGTGATCCGCGCGGGCGTCCGCTCGGCGAGAGAGGGACGTCGCGTGGAAATTGCAGAAATCTTCTCCGACGAGAATGAATGAAGATCCTGCCTCGCCCTCTCCCGCCCTCCCTTCACGGACCAGCCAAAAAAATTAGTGCGCCCCATTCTTGCGGTATGGAACAATTGGCCGAACCCGCGGAACGGGCAAAACGCGAGGAGATGGGATTTACTCCCTTTCCGGAATGAACGCGACAGCCGTGATCTCCACCAAATCGTCTTGGGCGAGGCGTGAAACTTCCAGGATCGTACGCGTAGGTCGATTCGAACCGAAGAACTCTTCGTAGAGTTCGTTGATTATCGGGCGGCCACCGGCCAAATCCCGCAGATACACTGTCGTCGCCACCACGTTCGCCATGTCCGAATCGGCCCCCTCCACAATGATCCGCAGGTTTTCCAGGGTCCGGCGCGCCCTTGTCCGGATGTCTTCCGCGACCAGTTGGCCCGTGGACGGATCGATTCCTCTCTGGCCCGCGATAAAAAGCAGCGAACCTGCGCGCACCGCCATGCTGAAGGGTCCCGTCGGAGATGGCGCCCCTGGGATACGTAACCGTTCCATCGGCCCTCCTCGCTCACCCCTTCTTCCGGCGCGGGCGCAGCCCACCCGAGCCTGCCAATATTCACATCATCCGTGTTTCTCGAAAAAGCGTCTGGGATTCAGTCGGTTTCCGGGACAAGACGCGCCGCCGGTTCACTCCTCCAGGTGTTCGACGAGGTCGAGTCCGCCCTCGTCCACTTCGATGCCGAGGCCCGGGCGGCCGGAAATGTGAATGGCCCCTTCCCGCATCTCGATGCCGCGGTAGGGCTGCGCCGCAATGCGATGAAAGCCCCAGAGTTCGTAGGACTTCGCCCGGCACACGAGCCCGCAGTGGACGGCGGCAGCCGTGGCCAACATTCCCTCGTCCGACTGGCCGATGACATAGGAAAACCCGGCCGACTCTGCGATGGCGGCCATCCGCATCATCTGGGCTATCCCACCCCCCTTGTAGAGCTTGAAGTGGAATGAGTCGGCCGCCTCCTCCCGAATCAGGCGCAGGAGATCCTCGGGCGTGCCGCAGGACTCGTCGGCTATCACATCCGCATCAATACTGCGGCGTATCTCCCGAAGCCCGGCATAGTCGTCCCCTAGGACCGGCTGTTCGGCGAAGGAAACGCCGAACTCCGACAACCTGCGAATGTTGCGGATCGCCTCCTTCGGCCGCCAGCCCTGGTTGGCGTCGATGCCCAGGATCGTCTCGGACCTCCCGGGATGGCCGTCGATCGCCTCGCGGACCACCGCAGTGCGTTCCACATCGCGCTCGAATGGCTTGAGACCCACGCGCAGCTTGAGGATCCGAAAACCCTTGTCGAGGCGATCGGCGGCCCTTCGTTTCGTCTCTTCCGGCGTGGTGAACGGCAGGGTCGCATGGGTGAGCAGCGACTCATGCAGCCGGCCGCCCAGGAGAACGTGAACCGGCACTCCGAGGGCCTTGCCGAGGAGGTCGTGCAGGGCGGAGTCGATGACCGTCTTGGCCGAGGTGTTACCGACGATTATGCCCTCGATTCGTTCCATCGCCGCGCACGGCGAAGAAGCGTCCATCCCGAGAAGCGCCGGCACCAGCATATCCCGGAGGACGGCCAGCACTCGGCCCGGACTGTCGCCGGTCGTATAATGGACGTTGCCGCGGACCTCTCCATATCCGACATGACCGTCCTCGCTCTCAAGGCGAAGCACGATGTCGTTGAGGGCATCGATCCTCCCCGAGGAGGCGTGCTGGAACGGATCGGCCAACGGCAGATCGACGGTGAACAGCGCGGCGGATCGAATTCGCATTCGCATTCTCCCCGCCCTGTCCGCGCCCCTGTGCCCCTGCGCCCCTGCGCCCCTTGGGGGCGACGATCCGGCCGCCGCCGGTTCACGCCTCCAGGCGCTCGACGAGGTCGAGCCCGTCCTCGTCCACTTCGATGCCGAGGCCCGGACGGTCGGAAATGTGGATGTGGCCGTCCCGCATCTCAATGCCGCTGTAGGGCTGCACTGCGACGCGCTGAAAGCCCCAGACCTCGTAGGACTTCGCCCGGCACACGAGCCCGCAGTGGACGGCGCTGGCCGTAGCCAGCATCCCCTCGTCCATCTGACCGATGGCGTAGGGCCGCCCGGCCGACTCTGCGATGGCGGCCATCCGCAGCAGCCGGCTGATTCCGCCCGCCTTGCAAATCTTGAAGTGGAACACGTCGGCCGCCTCCTCCCGAATCAGGCGCAGGAGATCCTCGGGCGTGCCGCAAGACTCGTCGGCCATCACATCCGCGACCACCTCGCGGCGCACCTCCCGAAGTCCGGCATAGTCGCCCATCGGGACCGGCTGCTCGACAAAGGAAACGCCGAACTCCGACAACCTGCGAATGTTGCGGATCGCCTCCTTCGGCCGCCAGCCCTGGTTGGCGTCGATGCCCAGGATCGTCTCGGACCTCCCGGGATGGCCGTCGATCGCCTCGCGGACCACCGCTGCGCGTTCCACATCGCGCTCGAAGGGCTTGAGGCCCACGCGCAGCTTGATGATCCGGAAGCCATTGTCGAGGTAACCGATGGTCTTTCGCTTCGTCTCCTCCGGCGGAGCGAACGGCAGAGCCGCGTGAGTGGGCAGCGACGCATGCAGCCGGCCGCCGAGGAGAACGTGAACCGGCACCCCGAGGGTCTTGCCGAGGAGGTCGTGCAGGGCGGAATCGACGACCGCCTTGGCCGAGGTGTTGCCGACGATCATGCCCTCGATCCGCTCCATCGCCGCGCGCGGCGAGGAGGCGTCTATCCCGAGAAGCGCCGGCGCCATCAAGTCCCGGAGCACGGCCACCACCCGGCCCTGGCTGTCGCCGGTCACGTAATGGACGTTTCCGCGGACCTCTCCGTAGCCGACATGACCGTCCTCGCTCTCAAGGCGAAGCACGATGTTGTTGAGGGCATCGATCAGCCCCGAGGAGGCGTGCTGGAACGGATCGGCCAACGGCAGATCGACGGTGAACAACGTAACGGATCGAATACGCATGCGCTTTCTCCCTCGCCCGCCGGATCCGCTTACGACTGCCCGCTCAGATACTTGAGCACGCCGATGGTCCGATCGAGAGCGATAAAGGCCGCCACCCCCACCACCGCAAGCACGAATGAGATCGCCGGTATGACCGGCGTCATGCCTCCCACATACATGCGGTTGAACATCTCCACGGGCAGCGTTCTCTCACCGATTGCCGAGAGGAACAGCGCCATGGTGACGTTGTTGAACGAGATGATGAAGGCGAAGGTGAAGGCCGCGATCATGATCGTCTTGAGATGGGGGAGGATGATCATGCGGAAGGTCCGAGCCCAGCCCGCCCCGAGGATTGCGCTGCTCCACTCGAGCCTGCGGTCGAGCGAGGAGATCCCGACGAGCAGCGTGCGGAAGGATAAAGGCACTGTGATAAGGAGGTGTGCAATCACGAGCCCCGTGAAGCTTTCCGCGAGGCGCACTCCCTCGTAGTAGATCAGCAGGGCGAGGACGAGGACGATCTGCGGAATCATCCGCGGCGAAGTGATCAGCGTCTCGATCACCGTCTGCCCGGTCAGCCGCCCGCGCTCGATGGCAAACCCACAGGGCATGCTCAAGACCACGCCGAAAAAAGCCGCGAACAGGGCGAGCAAGAGGCTCCGGCCGATCGACTCCATGAGGATCTGGTCCTGTCCCATCTCGACGAACCATTTCACGCTCAGGCCTGTGGGCGGAAAGGTCACGTAAGAGCCGGCGGTGAGCGCGACCGGGAGACTCATCAGGATGGGCAGCAGCATGACGACAACGATCAGGTAGACGAAGATACGAAGTACAATCCGCATCAGACCATCTCCCACTCGCCACGGCGCGTGAGACGGTTCGTCAAGAGCATGAAGCCGTAGGTGAGCCCGGCGACGATGACCAGCAGGAGCAAGGAGACTACCGCGGCCAAGGGCCAGTTCAGGAGTTCGCTGGTGAAGCTGAAGATCGCGATCGGCAACACCATCACCTGCTGGCCGGTGATCAGAATCGGGACGAGATAGGACGAGATCGAAAGCGAGAACACCAGAATCACCGTCGCGACGATGCCGGGCATCGTCAGCGGCAGCATAATCGTGAAGAAGATCCGATGCTCCCGCGCACCGAGGACGCGCGCCATGTTGATCTTGTCCTGCGTGACGTTCTGGAGACTCGCCGCCAGGATCAGGACGGCGAACGGTATGTGCTCGTAGGTGAGCACCGCGATCAGAGACCAGGCGCTCTTGAGCGCGCCGATCGGGCCCTCGATCAGGCCCAGCGCGCTCAGGATGTTCTGAATGATGCCGAACGGCAGCAACAGGATGAACCAGCCAAGAATGGCAACGATGATGTTGACGAACAGCGGCAGCAGGCACGCCACGAGAATGAGCGTGCGCTCCCACCCGCTGGTCAGCGTCAAATAGAAGGCGACCGGATAACTAACCAGGAGCGTCGCCGCCACTGTCCCGACCCCTATGATGAGCGAGGTCGCGATCATCTCATGGTAAAAGAGATCGCCCAACATCTCGGTGTAGTTGCCCAAAGTATACACACCGATGATGGGGACGATGGCGTTCGCAAACTTCTGTTCAGCGAGGCTCATGCGGAACAGATAGAGAATCGGGACGACGAAGAAGATGAAAATGAGCACCAGCATGGGTGCGACGAATGCGCCCCACCGGGTGCCCTCTCCGCGGGACCACCCCGTCCACGATGCGACGCGGTTTATCGCGGACGTGAGACTAGGCATCCACTGTCTCCCGGTCTTCTTCCAGGATCAGGAGGCTCGACTTGGAACAAAGAAGCTGCACCTGCTCGCCCTCACTGTACAGGCGCTCGCTCATCCAGGGCAGGGACAGGACGAGGATTTCATACTCGCCGGCGCGCAGGTAATAGGTAACGTTGCTGCCTTTGAAGATGACATCGGTCACGACGGCGGGGATCGCGTTGTCCGCGGAGCGCGCGTCATTCTGGGCGATCTCGATATTCTCTGGGCGAAGCCCCAGCAGGGCGTGGTCGCCCGCCCGCAGCTGGCCGTGATCGTCTGCGGCCGTGAGCGAGAAACCGCCGGCGCGGATGACGGTCCCGCCTTCCTCCTTTCGCTCGACGATCCCCTCGATGATGTTGGCGTCGCCGAGAAAGGTACAGACGAACCGCGTTTTCGGCCGGTTGTAAATCTCCCACGGCGTAGCGACCTGTGCGATGCGGCCCCGCTGCATCACCGCGACCCGGTCGGACATCACGAGGGCCTCCTCCTGGCTGTGGGTGACCAGCAGGGTAGTGACCTTCAGTTGATCGTGAATGCGCTTGATCTCCACCTCCATCTCCTTCCGGCGCGCGGGGTCGATTTGGCTGAGGGGATCAACCAGCAGGACAAGTTCGGGTTCGGTCGCTCGCGCGCGTGCGCGCGCCACGCGCTGCTGCATGCCGCCCGAGAGCTGCGAGGGATACTTCGCCCTGGCCTCTGGGAGGCGGACGAGTCTGAGCATTTCCTCGACCCGCCCCGCGATTTCATTCTCCGGCATCACCCGGGTGCGCAGACCATAGGCGACGTTATCGAAGACCGTCATATGGGGAAAAAGCGCCCACGACTGGAACACCATTCCCAGCCGCCGCTTCTGGGGAGGGAGCGCGTTCGCGAGTTTGTCGCGCAGGATTATGCTTCCCGAGTCCGGTTGAATGAACCCGGCGATCAGGTTGAGCGTCGTCGATTTCCCGCAGCCCGACGGGCCGAGCAGCGTGAGGAACTCGCCTCGCGCCATTTCGATGTTGAGGTGATCGAGGACAACCTGTCCGTCAAACGATTTGGTGAGACTTTCGAGGCGCAGGCTCAACTGCTCGCGCGCCGTCTCCGTCGCCTCGGGAAGGTCCTGCAAGTCGCGGGCCTCTTGCGCTCCCATATTTTCCTGTCTGCCCCCCGATCGGAACCAACCGAAAACCGAACGCAGGGAGCCAAACCCGCCGTACCCGAGAGAACCCCGTTGGCAGCGTTTTGCCCGCAGGGTCCTGCCCGGGTGCCACAGAGAACGAAATGCGCCTTAACGGCGGTTTCGGACTAGCGTACCTCTCGCTGCCAGCGCTTGATCCAACCCTGGCGATGCTTGTTGATTTCCACCCAATCCAGCGTGATCAGCTTGTCGAAGGATTCGGGTTCAATCGGAAGGCTCTTGCGAAGCTCCGGAGAGATCGACTTCCATGCTGTCTTCGAGGCGCTCGCGATACCCCCGTCCCGCATCCGCATCGCCTGGAACTCGTCACTGTAATAATGATGGAGGTAGGTGTGGGCAGCAGCCCGGCAGGGCCCGCCCTTCACGAGGGAAAGGCCGCCGCCCACAGCTGGCGAGCCCTCCTTGGGAACGATCCACTTGACCGGCAGCCCTTTCTTCTGCAACGCCGGCCCGACGTTCGAACCGGTGGTGCCCAACCACACCTCGCCGAGTTGAAGTAGATTCGAAAGCTCCGACGACCAGAGATGAACCTTGTTCAGGTTGGGCAGGATTTCCATTGTTTTCTTGAATCCGGGCTCGATGTTGGACTCGCTGCCGCCGTTGCGCTTTGCATGCGCCACCAGCGCCGCCGTGCCCCAGGTGCTCGTCGGGTGGGTGATGCTGACCCGGCCCTTGAGGTCCGCGCGCAAAAGGTCCGCCCAGGAGGTCGGCGGTTTCAGGTTGTTCTTCTTGAAGAGGTCTGTCCGGTAGATCAGGCCGACGCCCACCGCGCTCGTCGCAAGAATGATGGGCTTGCCCGCATCGTTTTTCGTCACACCCCAATCAAACAGTTTTCCGACGTTCGCCGCCTTGGAAACATCGATGGAGTCGCACATTCCCTGCGCGCACGCTTTCAGCCCGACCGGCACGTCCCAATGCGCGATGGACACACGCGGGGAATTGATCTGCGCGCTGACCTTCTTAATGATCACGGACGATCCGAGCGCCTCCGCAACGAGACTTGTGCCGTGCTTTGCTTTGAGCTTCGGTGCGATGTAGGCCATTGCGTTTTCGCGGTGCCCCGGCGAGATGCTCATGAAAACCTGCATCTCGTCGCAGCTTTTCTGGGCCTGAGCCGGCGTCGATGCCATCCACACGGGCGTCAACGCCATCAACACGGCCGAGCAAACCAAAAAAACCTTAGTTGAAAATCTCATTTCAACTCTCCTCTCTTATCCGTGGTCGGGCCGTGCAGCTCGAACGGTCGAGGCGCAATCGCCTAGACGGCACCCGCTTCAGCGGCGAAGTACCTGCACGAGAAAGTAAAT
The DNA here is from genome assembly GCA_964620535.1 of uncultured Nitrospinaceae bacterium. Taxonomy (GTDB): domain Bacteria; phylum UBA8248; class UBA8248; order UBA8248; family UBA8248; genus CAZUHN01. Next base: position 25,109 of record CAZUHN010000282.1, read on the forward strand.
TGTCGGCCGAGAGTCCCAATATGGCTCCTTCCGGCCGCCGATGGTGATGGCTCAGATTGTGTTCTAAAATACTAGCACAAAGAGGTCAGGACGCAAATACGGCTGCAAATCACAACGAATTCCTCGTTAAATTCGGTCCGGCCAGCCCGCTACTTGAGTTCCTTCCCAAAAAACGACCGCACCCTTTCCGATGCGTCCCCGCTGGCCGCCCCGCGGTAGAGAAACACCCCCTGCGAGCGAGAGGAATGGTCAACTCTTTGAGATGTAACATAAAAAGGGGCGTAGAAGGTGGGGAAGTATTTTATTTGCTTGGGAAATCCAGGTTAAACAATTCTTGCCAGTTTGAAAGCAGACGGAGCCCAAAAAACGGTATTCTGTAATCTGTCATTCGATGGATCACATGATTTCGAGTAACAGATCTGTAATCTTGAAAGTTAAATGGATGCCTTCCAAACACTCCTCCTCTGTGGGTTCATAGACATTTTCTGAACTGTGAAGCAATCCCCGGATGCAGACTGCCGGATCAGGACCGGAATCTCCTTCGACCGTCATATTTGCTAAGCTACAAGCGACCGCAAGTGGTCATCCGGGGAATCTAGATTGAAACCAGTTCGTCAACTCACCTAGGGAGACACAGATGCGTATTAAATCCACTCTATGTTCAGGGGCATTGGCGCTTGCAGGCTTCGCGTTCGTCTTGACGACGATGCCGAGCCCGGCCGATGCTCAGGAATCCACCTTAAAGTGGCCAAGTGATGTGGGCACCAGCCACTTTGGCACACTTGGCAACAAACTTGAGGGGTTCTCTGGGGCCTGGATACGGCCACACCCTGGCCCTTTCGTTTGGGGATGGATAGAAAAAAGTGGCGGAAGCTACAACTGGTCTGGGACTGATAGATGGGTTCAAAATGGCAACGAAGGCGCTTGGCAGTATTAGTTACGATTTGGCCCTTTGCTGAATGGGACCAAGAGCTTTGCAACTCTAGCCGCGCCGAGGCCCAAAAACTCCCAAAATTTCTTTCACGCAAGCCAGGGGTTGGACAGCGATTATATTCCCCATGCAATCCAGGAGCATACGCATCGTGGCTTAGTGCGGCAGTGGAGCGCTACGATGGCGATGGAATTGGTGACATGCCCAGCCTTTTATATCCTATTCGCCACTGGGAAGTGGGTAATGAGCCCGACATGCAGGGCCCGATTTTGACTTTATTTCAAGGAAACTCAGAGTCATATCTTCACCTTCTCGAACTCTCCTATAAGACGATTAAATCTGCCGATTCTAATGCCGTGATACTTCCAGCAGCACCAGGAACGATGCATGGAGCTCTGGAATACTTTAAACCCATTTTTGGGGGTGGGACCAACTACTTCGACGTCGGGAATATGCATTCACTGCAGGGCGATGATGATTTCTTGGCTTCCGAATACCAAGGGTTGCTTGAAGACGCCGGCGAAAAAAACAAACCGTTTTGGATTACGGAAGCAGGAGTTTTTATGAGAGGCAAACCCCTCGAACAAGAAAAACTTGCCGAGTTATTAATCCCTAATTACGCATCTGCACTTGCCAATGGAGCACATGTTGTTTTCAAGCTCCAACGTGGTCACTCCTCGGGACAAGTGTTAGAGACCTGCTTACTAATGGCGCAGACATTTGGCAATTTTTCGGCTGTAAATAAGATGGCTGACAATGCAATCCAATTCGACATACCAGATGGCCAAAAAGTGTTTGCCTTGTGGGAAGGTGCAAAATTACCGCGAGGTGTGACAGGTAAGGTGAAGGTGATTGATTACACTGGTGCGGAATCCATCACGGAAGCGGCAAGAGTGCTAGCTCGGGTGCCAATATTGGTTATAGTGAAAAAGATAGAGTAGGCTGTTTGAAATGCTTTACAGTCTATTTCCCACATGGGGCCATCGAGAGGCCACTACACGGCGCCATCGACTACCTGCTGGGTTGAACCGACGAGTTGGCTATCAACACAGATCGGATATGAGAACCCTGACCGCCAACATCTGCCTAACCGTTGCCGTGCTTCTGGGAAGTGCGGGAGAAGGTTGGAGTGCTGATTACCAGAAGGGGTTGAATGCGTACAATAAGAGAGACTACGCAACTGTTCTGCGTGAATGGAAACCCCTTGCCGAACAAGGACATGCCCGTGCCCAGTACAATCTGGGTTTAATGTATTATAATGGAAACGGTCCCATATTATAACGTTCTTGATATTCTCGATCCGGTTCACACGTCGCATAGTGGCGTAGGGAAGGCGGTCAGTTTTTCGGAGACTTTCCGGCCCCCTTGACGCGCTCGTAATGGGTTAGGCCGAGCATGTACTGGGCTTCCTTGTCGCCTTTTTGGGCGGCCTTCTCGAACCACTTGACGGCCTGGCCAAGGTCCTTGGGAATGCCCTTGCCATCGTAGTAGATGATGCCGAGCATGTACTGGGCCTCGGTGTGGTTCTGCTTGGCAGCGAGCTCGAACCAGTTGCGGGCGTCGAGGTAATTTTTTTTCACCCCCCGGCCATGATAGTAGATGATGCCGAGCATGTACTGGGCGTTTTTGTGGCCCTGTTTGGCGGCGTGAAGGAACCATTTTTGTGCCTCGCCGTAGCCCTTGATGGGGGGGGACTCTTCCTTTTTTTCCCCTGAGGTCTGGGCGAAAGAGGGCGCCGTGCTGGGGGGAAGGGCGCCGAGGATGAGCGTGACGGAAACAATGAGAACCCAATGCCGCATGAGGGAGGCCTCGAATCTGTTTGAGAATGATTTGTCCGACATTCCTCATTCGATTTCTAGAATAAGCTTATATTAAATCAAAATGGGTATTCCAGGCCAAGCTGCGATTCTGCGTACGCATTTCGGAGCCAAGACGATATCTCATCATGCAGGTTTTGGGCGTCTTCGGTGCATTTTCACCTGTGCATGGTGAATTACTAATTTTATTCGGAATTCTAGACATTTTGGGTTCAGTTGAATTGTTGGACAGGGCGACTTCAACTATTTTCATAATAGTTGCTTGATTGACTATTTCCCCGAAACCCAGGGCGGGGTGATCTCGGCGCTTTTGGGCTTGAGCTTCCATAGCCGCTCGGCGTTGGCGTGCGCGAGGGCGTGGGCGGCGGCGGCGGGGAGATCAGCGAGGGCCCGCCACCACATGTCCATCTTTCCGAGGTAGCTCTTGGGCGTCCAGAAGATGGAGAAGACGTTGTCGAGCGCGAAGACGAATCTGTCGGGGTACTCGGCGATGAGTTTCAGCCATTCGGGCCTGAGGCGCCTTTCCTTGAACATGTTGATGAAGGGCTTGTCGGTGCCGCCTCGCCGTCCGTCCCGGTATGTGCGCAGGCCGCTTGCAGCTTGATAGAAGGGGCTGGCGTGGGAGGTCATGCGGAAGACCCTTTTCCAAGATCTTATGAGCTGCATAGACGCCATGTTGGATTTTTTCCCGATCTCACTTTCACGCGCCGGCAGAACTGAACCTCCGCTCGGCGCACCGCCTTGGTCCGGTTCGCACTCCAAGGGCTTGCTGGCGTCATGGAGCAAGCAAGCGGCTACCAGCATGTCCCGATCGCAAGAAGTGCCGTGCTGCGACTCGGCGATCTCCGCCATCGCAATGGCCATGCAGGTGACGCCCCGGACGTGGCCCACGAGGGCGCGATGCCGTTCGGCCTCATAGTTTTTGGGAATGTCCTCAAAGCGGTTCCAAGGACACGCGGACGCCACATCCAGCCAAATATCGATCACGCCCTTCCGCAAAGCGGGATCCTGGATCTGGTTGATCTCGGGAAAAAGTTTCTGGAGTTCTTGGGCGCCAATGGGAACGGCCATGATTCGATTTCCTCCCTTTGCCGGCGAACAGAGCCGCTTTCTTCGGAAAACAAATTTCTCAAGGTCAAAAGGTGAGTTTATGAAAAATGAATAAGACTTGTCCGCATAGGACCTATCCGCGCAAATGCGAGGAGTTCGCTGGTAGTATCTCGTATCGGTGCAACAATAGGAACCGCAAAGCAGAAAGAGCTATCCCGGCTTGAGATAGCGACGTATGCGGCCGATCCCCTCGCGAATACGGCTCTCTGAACAAGCGAAGCTAAGCCGAATATAACTCTTCCCCGACGGGCCGAAGTAAGGACCCGGGGCGACGGCGACGCCCGACTCCTTGACAAGGCTGAGAGCCAGCGCGGCTGAATCCATACCAGTGTCAGATATATTGACAAAGAAATAGAAAGCACCTTCCGGCTTCCCAAATTCCACATGAGGGACGCCTTCCAACTCTTCCGCCATCACCTCTCGGCGCCGCGCGTAAGTCCTTCGCGTCTCCGCCACCCATTCTTCCGATCCTTCCAAGGCAGCCAACCCCGCCCTTTGCACAAAAGCGGCGGCACACCGCGCGGAGCTATGATAGAGCTTCACCATCTTGGAGGTAAGATTTCGCGTTGCCACGTTATATCCCAACCGCCATCCAGTCATGGAATAGGTTTTCGAGAAGCTGTTGACAATGATTGTCCTCTCTTTTACGTCGGGACAAGCACTGACAATGCTACGATGCGGCAGATCGTCAAAGGTAAGTTTATGGTAGATTTCGTCTGATATGACATGCAAGTTATGCTTCAAAGCCACCTCGGCGACCGCTCGCAACTCGTTGTCCCTGTAAACGGTTCCCGTAGGATTGTCCGGGGAATTAATGATCACCGCTTTGGTTTGCGGCGTGATCGCTCTCTCCAGCCGCTTTGGATCAATAGGAAAGCGACCCTCTTTATCGTCGACGTCCACGTAAATCGGTTGCCCCCCCAGCAGTTCAGCTATCAGTCGAAACTGTCCAAAGGAAGGGTTGGCCATCAACACTTCTTCTCCACGCCCAACGGTGGCGTGGAGGGCGAGATAGAGGCCTAAGGTCCCGCCATTCGTGATGGTGATCTCGGAGGGATCAGCCAAAATGCCATAGTCACTCTCTAATTGCGCCGATACGGCTTCTCTCAACTCCGGCAGCCCCGCCGCAGGCACGTAATGCATGTACCCAGCGTTGAGGGCTTCCGATGCCGCAGCGACGATGTGCGCCGGTGTGCGGAAATCCGGATCGCCCTGCTCCAAATGGATGATGTCGGCGCCCTCCCTTTCCAACTCCCGGGACAAGGACACGATTCCCGCAATCGACATTCCCCTCTCATCCATTTGGGCCTCTTTCGCGTGCGCCGACTCAGGCCTACCGGTCACGCCGAGGGCCCTCTCTTCGCTGCACGTCGTGTCATGGTTTCCGCACATATGCCCATGGGTCGCACCATCGCTAGCGATCCTCGTCGCTACAGATCATCGTTGTATCTCATACCTTGGAAACCGGTTGGATTCCAAGTCGAAGACTCCTCCTCCCGATTAACCACGCCACGCCATGAGAAGTGGTTTCCGAATGGTCTCCACTAGTGGCTCAAGACTTTGCTCAGAAA
>CAZUHN010000283.1:0-10813 GCA_964620535.1 uncultured Nitrospinaceae bacterium
ATTCGGAAGCGCGAATATTATGAAAAACCAAGCGTAAAGCGGAAAAAGAAAATCCTCGCAGCTCGCAAGAAAAGAATCCGCTCCATGGCCCGCTAGCCGGTTTCCGCGCACGGCTCATTCTTTCGTAACATCCTCATCCGCGATTCTCGTAAAACCGATTTCCGGTGCGGCAACCCTCAGAAACGCGCCCGGATCATCCTCGCTCGTAGCCGAGTTCCTGAAGCGCGGCGTCCCGCTGCCGCCAGTTCGGCTTTATCCGCACCTCCAAGCCCAGGAAAACCTTCTCCCCGAGCCGGCGCTCGATTTCGGGGCGCACCGCCTGGCCCAGTTCCTTGATTCGGGAGCCCCCCTTTCCCACCACGATCCCCCGCTGGCTCTTCCGCTCCACGAAGACGGACGCTTGGATGTAAAGTAGCCCGGAATCGGGGTTCCGCTCCATTCCGGTCACCCGGACCGCCACCGCGTAAGGAACCTCGTTGTGCAGCTGGCGGTAAACCTGCTCGCGGACGAACTCTTCGATCAGGGTGCGCTCGGAGGCGTCGGTCAAGACCTCCGGCGGATAATACTGAGGCCCTTCCGGGAGCCGCCCCAGGAGATATTCCACGAGTTTTTCCACATTTGTCCCCTTCAGCGCGGAAACGGGAAAGACCTCCTCGAAGCGGCTCACCGCCGCGTAGCGCTCCAGCGCGGGGAGCAGCGCCGTTTTATCTTTCACGGTATCCACTTTGTTGATGAGCAGGATAAAGCGTGCCGCATTCTCCTCCAACAGGCTGAGGGCCTGAAGATCGGCGTCCACATCCTTCCCCTCTGTCATGAATAGAATAATGTCTGCCCCTTGGCAGGCCTCCTGTATCTCCACCAGGAAAAAGCGGCCCAGCTTCGAGCCGGGGCGCTCGAGGCCGGGGGTGTCATAGAAGACAGCCTGGACCTCCGGTCGGGAGAGCACCCCGAGGAGTCTGCGACGCGTCGTCCCCGGCTTGCGACTGACGATGGCCAGCTTCTCGCCAAGGAGTCGGTTGAGGAGGGTGGATTTGCCGACGTTCGGCCGTCCGAGAATGGTAATAAAACCCGAGCAGTGACCGGGCGGGGCGGGCGCCGCCTCCCCGCCGGCGAGGATGGACGCCGGATTGAGGACGCGGCCGACCCCGCGCGCCGGTTCTTTCTCCGGCGGCTTTGCCGCTCCGCGCCTGGCAGCCAAAAAACCCTCTTAGCGGCGCGGCCCGCCGCCCAGGCCGACCTCGCGCAGCTGCTTAGATTCGACCTCGGAGGGCGCCCCGGTCATGAGGCAGACCGCTTTTTGAGTCTTGGGGAAGGCGATCACGTCCCGGATGGAGGGCGCCCCAGTGAGGAGCATCATGATCCGGTCGAAGCCAAAGGCGATGCCTCCATGCGGCGGGGTGCCGTACTCGAGGGCCTCGAGGAAGAACCCAAAGCGCTGCCGCGCCTCCTCCTCGTCCAGGCCGAGGGCGGCGAACATTCTCTGCTGCACCGTCCGCTGGTGGATCCTCTGGCTGCCGCCGCCGATCTCCTCCCCGTTCACCACCATATCGTAGGCCTGGGAGCGGATGGCGGCGGGGTCAGAATCAAATAGCGGAATGTCCTCCTCCACCGGGGCGGTGAAGGGATGGTGGAGGGCGGTGTAGCGCCGATCGACCGGATCCCATTCGAGGAGAGGAAAATCGGTCACCCAGCAAAACGAGAATTTATGGGGCGACTTTTCCGGAAGCCCGAGCCGCCCGCCGATCTCGCGGCGGAGCTGGCCGAGGACGGAAGCGCTCACCGAGGGCGCGTCCGCCACCATCATGAGGAGATCCCCCACTTCCGCCCCCGCGCGAGCGCCTATCTCCTCGAGCTGGCCGCCGGAGAAGAACTTGGCGATGTTCGACTCATAACCCTTCTCGGTCCGCTTGGCCCAGGCGAGTCCGCCCGCCCCGAGCTCCTGTGCGCGGGCGATGACGCCGTCGATCTCCTTCCGCGAGGCGGTGGCCATGCCCGGCCCCGCCATGGCCCGGGCGACGCCTCCCTTCTCAAGCGCGCCCTTGAACACCTTGAACTCGCTCGCCGCCGCCACGTCCGAGACGGTGGTGAGCTCCATTCCGAAGCGCCGGTCCGGCCGGTCCGAGCCGTAACGCTCGATGGCCTCAGGATAAGAAATCCGCTCCATCGGAAGGGGGATCTCCGCCCCGATCGCCTCCTTCCAGATCGTGGCCATCAGTCCCTCCATGAGGCCGAAGAAGGCGTCCCGGTTCAAGAAGGAGCACTCGATGTCGATCTGGGTGAACTCGGGCTGGCGATCGGCGCGCAGATCCTCGTCTCGGAAACACTTTACGATCTGAAAATAGCGGTCAAAGCCCGCCACCATGAGGATCTGCTTGAACATCTGCGGACTCTGCGGCAGGGCGTAGTAGTCGCCCCGCTGCACCCGGCTGGGCACGAGGAAGTCCCGCGCGCCCTCGGGCGTGCTCCGAGTGAGGACGGGGGTCTCCACCTCGACGAAACCCTCCTCGGTGAGATGGTTCCGCACAACCTGGCTGGCCTTGTGGCGCAGGAAAAAGTTTTTCTGCAGGGAGGGGCGCCGCATGTCGAGATAGCGGTAGGTCAGGCGGTGCACCTCGCCCGCCCCAGTCTCGTCCTCGATCTCGAAGGGGGGGGAGGTCGCCTCGTTCAGGACCTCGAGCCCGGTGATGCGCACCTCAACCTCGCCCGTCGCGAGGTTCGGGTTCACCATCCCCTCGGGTCGCCGGATCACCATCCCCTTCACGGCGAGCACCCACTCGGCGCGGACGCGCTCGGCGAGCCGGTGGATCGCCTCGCTGTAGGAGGGATCGGCCACAACCTGGGCGATGCCGTAGCGGTCCCGCAGATCGATGAAGATGAGGCCGCCGTGGTCCCGACTCGTGTGGGCCCAGCCCATCAAGACCACCTCGCTGTCGATGTCCGGAGGGCGGAGTGCACCGCAAGCGTGGGTCCTTCCGGAGGACAGAAGATCGCTCAACGTCAAGGCTCCCGTGGACCGGTTAGAATTTCTTGAAAATCCGGAACTAGAATAACAAAAAGAGTAGGTTTCACCGAACCCGCCACTCAAGGCCGCGCGAGCCTAGCATGCAGGTGGGCTTCCTACAAGTTTCCGTGCCCTCTCCCGCGGATCTGAACGATTTTCTTCCCGTGATAGAATAAAACGAATTATCCGGAGAAAAAACACCGCAAATCATACGGTGAGGCGACGTGCATCCGCTCCCCTTGTTGGCGGCCGGATCTTTCTCCGGCGGGTCCGCCTCTTTCCCCCCAGGCGCCACCTCAACCCCGGAGGGTTCGACTACCGCGAGTTTATCCGCCTCCGGGGCGTTCACGCCGAAGGCCTCGCCTCCCCCAGGGCGCTAGATCGGCTCGTCCCCTGCGAGTGGGCCACCAGGCGGCGCGGCCTTTCCGTCTTCCGGGACCGGATGCGGAACCATCTCCAGGAGGCCGCCCCGCCCGGGCGATCCGATAATGGGAAACCGGGACCGGGGGCACCCCCTAGGTGCTCGGCCCAGTCCAAAAGGGATTATAGGAAAACAACCCGTTTCACCGTGTTCTACTCCCGCATAACCCCCATCGTGTTGGTGGTGGCCACCTCCGCATTCTGGATCGTGGCGATGGGGTTTCTTCTCCTCTCCTCCCAGGAGAAGCAGAACGAAGAGTGCTCCCACAGCTGGGAGAAGATCCGGAATTTCACCCAGGAGACGATTCAGCTCCGCGCCGGGGCCGAACGGATCAACGACCGCTCGGCCGAACTGGAAGTCAAATACAAGGAGTCCACCGAAAAGCTGAAACGGCTGGGAGCGCCCTCCGCCGCCGTCATGGAAGAGTCCCATCTTCCCTTCGAGGAGGCGGCCGAGGCGGCCCCGGGGGAAAGCTGGCAGTTTGAGTTCGGGGGAGAGACCTACGCCCTGCTCCTCCTTGCCATCGAGCAGAACCCGCCGGGCGCCCGTATCTCGTTCCGGAGGCTGCCCTCCTGAGAAAGCCTCCCGCCTAAACCTAAACTTTCCCCTTTTCCCGATGATGCTTCAGCGTCCGCTCCCAGCGCATGGGGAGCACGTCCTTATCGATGGGGCAGTCGATGACCTGAACCCCCCCTTCGCGGAAGGCGGCGTAGAGGGCGGTACGGAGATCCTCCGCCGATCGGACGCAGCGGCCCTTCGCCCCGAACGCGGCCGCCAGCGCCGGAAAGTCGGGATTACGGAGGTCGGTGCAACTGTACCGCCCGCCGAATACGTACCGCTGGGAATGGCGGAGGGCGCCGTAGGCGCCGTCGTTGAAAATGAGGTAGACCACTGAGAGGCCGAGGTCCATCGCGGTGGCGATCTCGCCGCAGACCATGGTGAAGTTCCCGTCCCCCACCGCGGCGCAAACGGGTCGGTCAGGCGCGCCGAGGCGCGCGCCCAGGGCCGCGCTCACGGCGTAGCCCATGGTCTGGTAGCCCTCCGAGAGGAGAAGGCTGCGGGGTCGGTAGATCTCGAAGGCCTGCTCCATGAGCCAGCTTTCGGTCGCCGAGGAATCGGTGACGAAGACAGTCTCGGGCGGCGCGGCATCCCTGAGAGCCTTTGCCACAAAGAGTCCGTGGAAGGGCGGCTCCTGGGGCTTTTCCAGGAAGCGGGCGAGTCGCTCCCGGTAGAGTTGCCGGCCCGCGCGCACGCGGATGTGCCCCTCTCCGGGGGGGACACCGTCCATCACCTCGAGGCGATCCAGGAGTCCCCGCAGGGCGTCCCCCGCGTCGGCGGCGATTCCGAGCGCCGCCGGGTAGTTTCTCCCGATCCGCCCGGGGTCGATATCGATCTGGATGAGGTTCTCCGGAACGGGGACTCGGCCCGAAAGGGTGGCGAACTGGCCGAAGCCGGTCCCCACCGCGAGGCAAAGGTCGGCCTCAGCGAGCATCTCTTCGCAGCCCACAAAGATGGCGGTCCCGAAGCAGAGGGGGTCCGCCTCGGAGAGAATCCCGCGCGCCTTGGTGGAGGTCACCACCGGAGCGCCCAGCTTGGCGGAGAGAAGCTGAATCTCATGCGCGCACCCCGCGGCGACCGCCCCGCCCCCGGCGTAGAGAACGGGCCGGCGCGCCTTCCGGAGCGCATCGGCGGCCCGGCCCAAATCCCCCGGCGGTGCGGCGGGCCCAGGCGGGGGTGGCGCGAACGCGGGCCGGTATAGCGCCCGCTCCTCCTCCTTCTGCAAAAGGTCGGACTTCATTACCACCTGGACGGGGCCCGGCCTCTCGGCGGCGGCCCAAAGGAAGGCGGCATCGACCGCGGGGCCGACGGCGTCGACCGAATCGGGGACAATACACTTCTTCACCACGGCCGCCAGCGCCTTCTCCATGTCCACGTCGTGGATGGCGCCCCGGTTCCGATCTGCATCCGGGAGGGTCGCGGTAACCGCCACCATCGGCACCGAGTCCTCAAAGGCGGACTGAAGTGCGGTGGCGAGGTTGGTCCCCCCCGGGCCGGGGACGGTGAAGGTGACCCCGGGGCGGCCCGTCACCCGGGCGTAGGCGTCCGCCGCGAAGCCCGCCCCCTGCTCGTGCCGGGGGACAATGGGGGTGAGTGCCGGATCCCCGATGAGGGCATCGTAGACGGATAGAGTGTGGGTGCCGGGAAGGCCGAAGAGATATTCCGCGCTGTTCTCCTTGAGGGCGCCGATCAAGGCCTGTGCGCCGGTCCGGGCCATCGCGTTCTTCTCCCTGAAAAAATCGCTCCAAAACCTGAGCAAACTATTTGGCGGGCGGACGCGTGTCAATGGGCGGAGGACGGCGCACGCAGGGAGGCCATGCCCCTCTGCCCCGAGATAAGAGGGATCGGGAGCGAATAGGAATCGAATGCGAATGGAAATTCGTCTGTAAAAGGCGGCGGGTTTGCCTCCGCCCTCCGGATGGACTAGTTTCGGGCGGCGCGTGAGACCACAGTCCGCCCCAGGGCAGGACCCTGGAAAAGAAACCATCGGGGACCGAATGATAAGCCAAGAGGCCGTCGCCGCCCTCCGTGCGGCCCAAAGAGTGGTTGTGCTCACCGGGGCGGGGATGAGCGCAGAGAGCGGTGTCCCCACATTCCGGGGGACGGGTGGCCTTTGGCGGAATTTCGACGCCACCCAACTCGCGACCCCAGAGGCCTTCGCCCGGGATCCGAAGCTGGTCTGGAAATTTTATAGCCACCGCCGAGAGGTGCTCTCCCCCCTTCAGCCGAACTCGGGCCACTACGCCGCCGCCGCCATCGAGGAGGGCGCGCCCGGCTGCACCCTGGTGACGCAGAACATCGACAATCTTCACCGCGAGGCCGGATCGGAGAACGTGTTCGAACTCCACGGGAACATCTGGTGCGTGCGCTGCGTGAATCCCGGGTGCGAGAATAGCCGCTACCCGCAGGAGAACCGCCAGGTGCCTGTGGACCCGATCCCGCCTGTGTGCGAAAAATGCGAGGCGCTCTTCCGCCCTCACGTCGTCTGGTTCGGCGAGACGCTCGACCCGGAGTTGCTGCGATCCACCATGGCCTCGGTGGAGAAGTGTGATTTTCTCATCGTGGCGGGGACTTCCGCCGTGGTTCAACCCGCCGCGGGAATGCCCCTCCTGGCCCGGAGGACGGGAGCCTTCGTCCTCGAGATCAACCTCGAGCGCACGGAGATCAGCGGCTACTTGAATGAATCCGTCCAGGCGCCCTCGGGCGAGGCGCTTCCCTGGCTCGCGGAAGCGGCGTTCGGAGGATGAAATGGCGAAAGGGAAGCTGAAAACGGTGCGGGGGGTGCACGACATCCTTCCCGCCTCGGCGGTCCGGTGGCATGAGGTGGAACGGCTGGCGAGAGAGACCTTCGTCCGGTACGGGTACGGGGAGATCCGGATTCCCGTCTTCGAGCGCACCGAGGTTTTCTCCCGCGGCATCGGAGACGAAACCGATATCGTCACGAAGGAGATGTACACCTTCGAGGACAAGGGCGGCGATTCCATCACGTTGCGGCCCGAGGCTACGGCCTCCATCTGCCGCGCTTACGTCCAACACGGTCTCTACAACCAGCCCGGCGTAACAAAGCTCTTCTGCGTCGGGCCCATGTTCCGATACGAACGGCCCCAGGCGGGCCGCCTCCGCCAGTTCCACCAGATCGACGCCGAAGCCTTTGGATCGGACGACCCCGCCCTCGACGCGGACGTTATCGTCATGCTCATCGAATTCCTGGAGGCGGTGGGGCTGAAAGGAATACGCCTCCAGATCAACAGCTTGGGCGACGCCGACTGCCGCCCCGCTTACGGGGCAGCGCTGCGCGATTTCCTGCGCGAGGAGGGGAAGAGCTTCGGCCCCGAGATTCGAGAGCGGATCGAACGAAATCCGCTTCGCTTCCTCGACAGCAAGGACTCGGCTCACCAGGAAATCATTTCCCGGGCTCCGACCATCGACGGATTTTGGAATAAAGCCTGCCGCTCCCACCTCGACGCAGTTTGCGGCCTCCTGAAGCGGGCCGGGCTCAACTTTGAGATTGCCCCCCGCCTCGTCCGCGGGCTCGACTACTATTGCCTGACCGTCTTCGAGGTGACGAGCGAAAAGTTGGGGGCCCAGAACGCCGTCTGCGGCGGAGGGCGCTACGACGGGCTGGTGGAAGAGCTGGGAGGGCCCCCTACCCCCGCCCTCGGCTTCGCTATCGGCCTGGAGCGGCTGATTCAACTCGCATCCGAGGAGAAAAGCAGAGAGGGCGGAAGGAGAGATGCCAGCCCGGCGGAGGGGGTGGTGGACGTTTTCATCGTTCCACTCGGCGAAACCGCCTCCGGCGAGGCGTTCGGACTGGCCGTCGAGATCCGCTCTCTGGGCATCCGCACGGAACTCTCCTTCGGCGGAGGCAGCCTAAAGAGCCAGATGAGGCGCGCCGACCGAACCCGCGCCCGATTTGTCTTACTAATCGGAGAGAAAGAAATCGAAGGCAGAGTGGTCGGCTTTCGGGACATGCGGGAGGGCCAGCAAGAAGAAGTGGCGCGGAGCGATGTGGCCGAAATGCTCAAGGGATTGATCCATCCCTGAGCGAAGGATTTGGACCGATACGGATTATCCCTTCTGGGCGGCCTTCCACTCGAACATTCGGATCTCCACTGTTTCGTCAAAGCCTTGCTTTTGGAAAAAAATCTCGACCACCAACATCCTCCGTATCCACGATGAGTACCAGGGCCTCGAGACCTCGGGCCCGGACCCGCTCCGCCGCGGCTGCGATGAGCGCTCCTCCCAGTCCGCGCCGCAGACGGGCGGACGAGACGCCGATATCCGGGATATAGACAGTGAGATCGCCCCCTGCCACTCGGAGTGAGTCGACGGCGAACACGGCCATCCCCGCGGCCTCGGCCTCCAACCCTTCCAAGGAAGCATGCACGGCGATGAGGCAATCCACGGGCTCGCAATCTGAGGTGCCGAACCAATCGGTGACCTCCTTGGACCCGTGGAGACGGAAATTTCTCATGTTGGAAAATATCGTCTTATAAAGAGCGGCCAGGATTTCCAGGTCCCCGAACAAAGAAACAGCGTGGACACAGTAACCATCCGAGGGGAGGGATGGAGGTCGCGTCTCCAAATTCTCGACCCGCAGAAGCAAAAGGGTACGGACCTTCGCGCCCCCCGTATTCCTCATGAAACTTTTCGGAAAACAGGGCTCAGGTTCTGCCTTTGCCCAACTCCCCCAGCGACCAGCCCACTTCCTTTCGGCCCCTGAAGACGATGAGTGTAAATTGGTAGCGTACGCGGTACGCGCGGAGGAAATTATTCTGCCTGTCGAAATCGACGCGAAACGCGACGGCACCCTTGCACTTCTCTTCCTTGTTCAGGCTTTCGATGACAGGAAACTCTTGTCTGTAAGTTGTTCACCAGTTGGCGTGAACGGCCACCAGCACCATTTTCCGGCTTCCTGGGCCTTGACGAAAGCCGCCTTATCGTAGGCGATCCATTCAGTCGCGTATCCGGAAACCGGAAACACAAAAACCGCCAAAAGGATTCTGGGACGCATCCACCTGAAACTCTGAACACACGTGGAGAACTTCCCTTGCAACCATTCACTCCGGGCGAAATAATTTCCCTCTAACCAGTATTCATTCGACGATTCATCGACTTTCAAAACGTTAACACAGAACCGTATTTCCGCACTCTAATCATTATGCACCTTGATTCTTCCCTCTTGGATCATCCTCTCGACCTTCCTCAGGATCCTTCTCCGAATCAACTCCCGGACGGCGGGAATCATAAGTGCAAAACCGATAATGTCCGTCAAGAGACCCGGGGTGATGAGCAGGACGCCTCCCACGAGGACCAAACCCCCGTCGAGCAGATGGACGCCCGGCAATCTCTCACGGGAAATTTCCTCTTGAATTCGCGCCAGGACATAAAATCCTTGGGTCCGGGCCGCCCAAGCTCCGAGGGCGCCCGTAAGTATAACGATCCCGATTGTCGGGGGCAGCCCGATTGTGGCTCCCAATTCGACGAGAAGCATCAACTCCAAAAGGGGAATTGCGGTGAAGAGAAGCAAAAGACGGATAAACAAATCATCATCCCCTTTCGACAAAAATTTCACCTGAAATTCTTATCCGGAAAAACCGAAAAAACTCCACATCCATAATGTGAAATTATAATCTTAAAGGGAAATTATTCCAGAAAATAGAATGAAATTCTGGAAATTAAATCAACTCCGGTCAAGCCGTGATGCCCATCTCCGATTTATGCGGATGCTAGGCATGATTCCACAAATTGACATATTCCGAAGATCTTCATCGCCGGACAACCTTTTGCGACAGAGGGATACTTCTTGTCCAAGCCCGAAATATGATTGCCGCCCGTGACTTTTCCCGTTCGAGGCCCCCTAAGTTGGGAAGCGAAACTTTTCGTATTTGGGCACAATTTAAGCCGCCTTTCATAAAACCCTCTTTTCAGGAACTGCTGAGTGAATCGCAGGATGCCTTGCACAAGAAACCCTGGGAATGGGGTGCTCCATTTGTTGTGAAATGGTTCCATTCGACGACCGTTGTCCCAAATGCGGGAGTCCGCGGCATCCTCCGATCGACCGGCGGGTTTGACTCATCTCCGCCACAGTTCGATTTAGACCCGGAGGCACACCCATTTTGAATGCGAGAGAGCGAAGTGGGAAAAAGAAAAAATCCGGGGTTGAAGGCAATCGTGGAGGAAATTCTCCGGCGCGGGGTGCTCTGGCCAACAATCCTCCATCATCCTCGAGTCCTGCAATATCCCATTCAGCATTGAAAATTGGCAGATGGGTTGTGTGTGATTTCTCCGGCAGGAGGGAATTTTGCTCGGCCCCCAGAAAAACGACCCCGCCCTTTTGGATAAATTTCGATTCAAAGGGAAGAAAATTACATTCGGGAGTATTGACTTATTGCGGGGCCGGCTCAGGAGCCTTTTTTTCCCAAACGGTGCGAGAAGGAAAAATTTTCCAGAACCAGGTCGAGCTAATCAACGCTACCCTTGTCGAAACGGGAGGCCTCCGCTTCCGCCTGGAAAAAATTATTCCCGTGCGACGAGAAGAAAGGTAAATCGCGTCATTGAACCCCAAGACATCCGCGCTGAATCTCTTCATCTATTTTACCGCGTCGCGCTTCATCTCGAGCCTCGAGCCGGCCTGACTCACCCTTTGCCCGAACCGCGAAGCCCTCTTCCAAGAGAAGACGGGAAAGCGGAGGCAATTTTGCGCGGATGGGTGCAGGATCCGATACCACAACAATATTCGCGTGGACTCCGGGCGGCAGGCCCTTTACATGAGGCGCCGGAGGCAGAAATTGAAAGAAAAGGAAGTTTCCACGGCGCCTTGAACCCCGTAA
>CAZUHN010000284.1:0-19387 GCA_964620535.1 uncultured Nitrospinaceae bacterium
GTGATCTCGGGCTGATCCCCCCAGAGGAGGAGGCAGGCGGGCTCACCCTCGTAATCCGGTGAGTAGTAGTTGCCCAGAGTGGCGTTCGAGGCTGAGCGGCGAGGCATCATGCACTGCGCCCGCCCGGGGCCGGTGCGGTTGGTGGAGCCCAGGTTCAGGAGAAACAGATCGACGATCCAGGCGACCTCATCCGCCTTGGTGCCGTCCCCGCCCGTGATGGCGAGCGGGCCGTGGCGGTCGATGATCCCGGCGAGTTTGGAAACGCAGATCTCGATGGCTTCATTCCAGCCAATGCGCTCCCACTTGCCCTCCCCGCGCGCTCCGGCGCGCTTCAGGGGGTGGAGCAGGCGGTCTGGGTGATAGAGGACTTCGAGACCGGCGCGGCCCTTAACGCAGAGATCGCCCCGGTTGTTGGGGTGGTCCGGGTCGCCTTCGACCCTGACGACGTGGCCGTTTTTGACGTGGACGAGAATCCCGCAGCCGCCCTGACAGAAGAAGCAGCCCGACTTGACGATCCTGGTGCCGTTGTCCCGGTTCATTGTAGGGTGGGTTTCCTCTCAGAAGATATTAACTGACAATTCCCATATGGTTGTTTGAATAGAGACATTGTAGCTCTGTGCATGGCGAATTAGTAATTGTGCGGAGATGAGAGCAGGCTAAATTTCATTTCCTAGATAATTCCCTGTTTTTACCTGTCTATGGGGTGAATTCTCAATTAAGTGTGCACCAGGCACTGAATCTGAATACACCCTAGGAAGCTACTGGAAAAGACTCGCCACGCCCGGCGAATTTGAGGAATTTCGAGTAGCAGTCACAATAAAATGGGATGTTTCAGACGCCGATTGCCGCTTGATTAGTAATTCGCCATGCACATCCTGAAATTCAAAGTCCGATCAGTTCTTCTCGCCGGGTGGAGGAGATGCGAACAGGCCGCCCATCTTGATCACGGCTTCGCGCCCCCCGTGGCGTTCGACGAGCGCCGCTTGTTCCGCTTTAGCCTGGCGGTCCATCTCTTCAGGATCAACAATTCGTCGCAATGCCGCCTTCAATTCGACCAAAATGTTTTGATGCTTCGGGCTGGCGGACAGATCGTTTAATTCTTCCGGATCCTCATTGAGATCGAATAGTTCCGGCAGATAATCCACGTAGTGGATGTACTTGAACTTCCCCCGTCGGACCATGAACAAGCCCGTTATGGCACCCTGTGCATGAAATTCACTGAAAATCTCCCGGTCCGGATCCTCAGGATTACCCACAATTTCAAAAAGCGATCTCCCTGGAAGTTCTGCATCTTCTCCGCTCCACGGGACCCCAGTACACTCCAGAACCGTCGGGTGGAGATCCGCCAGCGAGACGGGCGTCGAGGACACCTTCCCGGACGGGACGCCGGGGCCTGAGAGGATCAGAGGAACACCGACCGACTCCTCATACATGTTCGCTTTTCCCCAAAGTCCTCGTGCTCCGAGGCTTTCGCCATGATCGCTAGTATAGATAACTCGTGTAGATTCGGCGAGTCCGGTCTCTTTGAGCGCCGCGAGAATTCTTCCTGCGTTGGAATCAACGAAAGAACACATCCCGAAATAGGAGGCTTTCGCGATGCGGCGCTTTTTATCATCGAAATAGTCGTCGTAAGGAGCGCTATCGTGCAAAGACTCTATCCACGCATGCCGGGATCGGCTATCGGCGGCGTGTGACTTTGGCAAGGGGATTTCTTCCAACGGATACATTTCGAAGAATTCGGGAGGCGCGATGAATGGATAATGAGGACAAGTCAACGAGACGAATAGCACCCAGGGTTGCTGCCGGTATTTCAGCGCATCCTCCTTCAGCCACTGACAAGACCTGTCGGTGATTTCGCGGTCATATCTGATGTAGGCGGATTCGCCGGCACCGATGTTTCTCGCCAGGGAATCGCAATTCTGCCGAACGGGAAGCCCCAGTTCATCGCGCACGGAACCAAAAATATCCCCAATGCCGCTTCTGGACGCGTGCATGGGTATGATTTGTTCGTCAATTCCAGTCGGGTCTGCTGGGTATCGGTAGTGCAGCTTTCCTATGGAGGTAAAGTGGTGCCCTGCGGCCTGGAGGCGATGACCCCAGCCCGGCACTCGCCCGTCATAAGGGCACGCTTGGTCCCATGCTCCGATTTCATGGACATATCGACCGGTGGCAAGACTGGCGCGCGAAGGAATGCACTGCGGGCTATTTGAGTAGGCATTAGCGAATCGCGTACCGGAGACAGCCAGCCTATCAATATTTGGCGTCTTCACCACAGGGCAATCATAGCAACCAAGTGACTGCCGGCTATGTTCATCGGACATGATAATGAGCAAGTTCATCGGTTGCATGTCAACGAACCCCTCTGGATCCGAATTAGCTCATTCAAGATATGATCGCGAAATCCTCTCAGTAAAGATGGATTTTGTAGCTTTCTTCTATTTCTTCGATTACCCTTTCCGTGTCGCCCTCGCTCAATCCATCGATTTGGTCGGTGAGGATTTTTCCAAAGGGGGGAAAGTCCATCTTTTGGATTTTCGTCTCTTCCGCCCACAGTTTGGAGCGAATGATCGCCTTGGCGCAGTGGAAATAGACTTCTTCCACTTTGATCACAAGGCCCGTCTTGGGAGTTTTTCCTTTTACGGAAAAAGACCGCAGGCGGTCCTCCTCAGTCGTAATCCCCGCTTTTCCGTTTACGCGAAGGGTTTCGTTGATACCCGGGACGAGAAAGAGAAGCCCGACATTTGGATTATCTAGAATATTTCCCAAAGTGTCGACGCGGTTGTTTCCGGGGCGATCCGGAACCAGCAAGGTATAGTCATCGATCGCCTTTACAAAACCGGCGGCATCTCCTCTCGGCGAGGCGTCCGCTCCGGCGGCATTGGCCGAGGCGATGACGAGGAAGGGAGACAAAGCGATGAAATTGCGGCAATGTTGGTCGAGCTTTTTTAGTTGCTTCTTGCTCCCCCTTTCTGTCGGCTCCCCGTAGAACGTTCTGAGTTCCTTATTGTTTTGAATTGGATTGGACATACTCGTTTGCCCTCTTTTTTATCTTGAAATTCATATTTTGTTATTCCGAAAATGGAATTTTCCCCTGTCTATGGCGAATTCCTATAATGTAGCAATTTGATGTCTAATTGGGAATTCGCCACACACAGGAAGGCATCTGCCTGTGAGTTCAAGTTCCACTGAATTTACTGGACAATCCTTCGAATCTTGATTTCGAGAGTACCGTTCAACGAGTTTGAGATACTTCTAAGGGCGGTTCGGCCAGTCGGCGCTATCGGCCGTGGCAACGCTTGAACTTGAGGCCGCTCTCGCAGGGGCAGGGGTCGTTCCGCCGGGCTCGGGAGAAACGGCCCTGGAGTTTCGCCCCGTCCTCTTCCGCCAGGCGAAGCATGATGTTGGCGGGCGGGCGTCCGGCCCGCAGATCCGCCGCCATGTACCGCATCGGTCTGTCGATGTTGGTGAAGAACGCCTTGTATCCTTCGCACAGATGGTTCAGCCCCGGCTCGCCGTCGGGTGTCCGGAGGACACGGTTCTTGGGGCACCCGCCGTTGCACATGAAGCGGACCTCGCACTTCAGGCAGTGGCGCGGCAGCGTCTCCCGTTTGGCCAGGCCGAATTGCCGTTGCTTTTCCGAGCCCACCATCGCGAGGAGCGGGGCCTCTCGGAGATTCCCCAGCTTGTGACGCGGCTCCACGAAGTGATCGCACGCAAAGAGGTCGCCGTTGTGCTCCATGGCCAGGCCCGTTCCGCAGGTTTCCTCGAAGACGCAGAGGCCGGGCCGTCGGCCTGCCCAGACGTCTAGGGCAACATCGAAGAGCTGAACGAAGACCCGGCCCACGTCTCGTCGCACCCATTCGTCGAATATGGCGATGAGAAACTTTCCGTATTGTCGGCCGGACACCGAGCGCTCGGTCACCCGCGCTCCTTCTTGAAAGCCTGTTTCATTTTCCCGTTCGACGATGGGGATGAACTGGAGGAACCGAGCGCCCACTTCGTCCCGCAAGAAGCGGTAGACTTCCAGCGGGCGGGCGGTGTTGGCCGCGTGAACGGTGGTGAGAATGTTGAACGCGACGCCGTGTTTCTTTAGTAGCTCCACCCCGGCCATCACTCGGTCGAAGGTGGGACGGCCCGCCTTGTCGATGCGGTAGGCGTCATGCACTTCGGGGGGGCCGTCCAAGCTGATCCCGACTAGGAAGCGGTTCTCCCGGAAGAAGCGGCACCACTCGTCGTTCAAGGTGACGCCGTTGGTTTGAAGGGCGTTGAGGATGCGCGTGCCGGGCCGGCGGTGTTCGTTCTGGAATCCCACAGCCGTCCGGAAGAAATCCAGCCCCATCAGGGTGGGTTCGCCCCCCTGCCAGCCGAAGCTCATCTCGGGAACGCGCTGGGTTTCGATGTACTGGCGCGTGAATTCCTCCAGCTGTGCGTCTGTCATGCGGAAACGGCTGCCTGGGTAGAGCTTCTCCTTGGAGAGGAAGTAACAGTAGGCGCAGTTGATGTTGCAGACCGACCCCCGGGGTTTCAGCATGATGTGAAACGCTGGAGGAGTGGCGCCCTCCCCTTCGACCTCAGACGTCGTCGGTGATGGACTCATTCGGGTTGCTCATGGAAAACGGAAATTTTTTCTCACGGGTTTTTTCGCCTCAGCCGTCAAATCGTTCTTCCGGGCATCTTTATTCTCCATGAAGGCGCCAAGTCAGCAACTTCTACGCCCCGTTGCCCGACGAGGGCTTCCTGTGAGCGGAAGATATACCTCGTTTCGGATCCGACAGCAATCATTATGAAGTACATGAAAGACAGCAGGACAACGACCAACGTGCCTGTGGTAACATTGATGAACCACCGCCTTACTTGAAAGCTGGGTTCGGGGATGTCCAGCGCTCTGAAGATTTCATCGAAGAGAAGAAATGCTTCCAGAACAAAGAAGATAGGGCCTCCGATGCCGGAGTTCCCCATGCCCGGCACCTACGCTTCCTTATAGATAGGGTCATTGCGATGATAATCAGAGCGACGCCCACCCAGTTGACAGGCAAGTGTCTCATCCCCGGCGCACCTCGAATTCGAGTGTACCTCCAACCCGGATTCTCCTTCGCCATTTGGACAATTAGTTCGGCTATCTCTGCCATGACTCGCGGCCGCACGTGCACGAGAGCGATTTCACCGCCATCGCTTTTCGAGCCCTCAGCCCTCTCGATCCCGAGTCTTTCCAGGACCTCATGAAGCGTTTCTCCATCGCGATCTTTCGCGGCAAGAGGATCTTCCACGTGGCCGGGATGGCGGAGCGGCTCATCTTCCATCAAGTGGGCGATCGCTGTGCAGTGCAACCTGAAGCGCCTTGGGGCAAGGAAGAGGAACGGATGACGGAACTGGTCTTCATCGGTCGAGGGGTGGATCGAGAAGCTCTGCTAGCGGATTTGAGTGCTTGCCTGAAAGAGGAGAAAGCACAGACGAACGGGCGATGCGGAAAGATCGCACCGCAAACCAGTCTATGGCGAATTGCTAACAAAGTCGCCGCGGACAGGTCAGCGGCACCCGCTTTCGGGGAAAGGAATCTGTGGTTGATCCTGTTTCGCGCGCATCATGGCCTCCGAAAGAGTCCCTGTTGTCAGACCTCGTAGAATATAACAAACTCCGGCGACCCAAGACATTATGCCGAACAGATCTGGAATATAATAACCCCAGAATCGCTGGACCAGTACACTAGGCATTAAATCTGAATACACCCTCGGAAACTGCGGGGAAGAATCCGCCTGCCCAGAAAAAAAATAGAAAAATGACACGTGGATGTCACATCGCGGAGACCTGTTTCAGACACCTATTGCCGCTTGATTAGGAATTCGCCATGCACACCTTGCAGGTTCTTTGGAGGTTTAAGGATTTGATGACGCCCGTGCCTCTTTTTCCGGCTACCTCGTTCGCGAAGACACTGGCTGTGCAGGCACCTGCCTTTTATATCAGAACACTTCGTCTTCGGGGTTGTGCACCTCGCCCTTCCGCTTGAGGATGGGTGGGGGAAGACCCTCGTAAAGGCCCTTCAACTCCTTGTTCGTCTCCTTGAGGGCCATCTGGTAGAGGCTGTTCCCGCTCGTGTCGCACTCGACGAGAAAGGGACCGAAGTTCTTCACCCGAAGCACCCACAGGGCATGGGCGATGCCCAATTCCTCTAGCCAGTGGACTGCCTCCACTTTCTGAACGCCCCGCCCATACTGGGCACCGATACCGTACCCCACCGTGTTGAGAAACACCGCACCGAGACGGTTGAAGTGGTTTTGATAGACCTCGCGGGACATCCCCCCCTTTCCGATCACGCAGCGCACGCCATACTCCTCCATAAGCATGGGCAGGTGCTTTTCGAACCGGAAACTCGCCGTTGCGGTGACGGCGGAGACCTCCCACACTCCGGGTGATTTCTCGCCCACTGCGGGCGAGCAATGGAAAGTGACGTTCGTGAGCGATGCGATATCGACGGGTGGCTCGGCTCTTTCGTCAAAGAGTTTTGTGTAAAGACCGATCCGTCCAGTGAATATCACACCGTCGATGCGGACAATATCGCCGAGCTTGAGCCGGTCCAAAGTCTCTCTCGAGACCGGCGTGGTCAGCAGGTGCTCATCCATCGAAAGGTCGGAAGTGCTCATTCCCTTCATTCCGGAAAACCACGAACCATCACAGGCATCAAACAGAAAAGAATCAGCTCACCGAATCGCGGCGGTAATAATCGGTAAACCACTTCGGATCCTCACGGAAGGCTACCTCTTCGTCCGAGTGAATCCGCGCCGTACTCCGCCGGAGGGCAAAGCACTGGTGGTGGATGGAGACTGGCATTCCTCCCGTGTGGGTGTAGGCGACTTCGATATGTACATCCATCACGGCCCCCTGTCCCTTGAAGCCCATTGCGCTCAGGCTGGAACGGCGGCCCAACTCGGCCAGATTCTCCTCAAGCTCCGCGATTAACGGGTCGGGATTTCGGTCCTCCACCACACGCAGGCAGGCGGCTTCTTTCGCCAGCCGAACGCAGGTATCTTTCGTACCACCGATTCCGATTCCCACGATGGCCGGCTGACAAGAAAGCCCCCGCTTGAAGAACTCGCTGATGACATCGAGATAGAATCGCCGGATCCCGTCGATTCCGTCTCCGGGGAAAAGCATCCGGTAGTCACCGCCGAAGAGTCCACCCTTGTGAAACGCCGTCAATTCTACCCAGTCGGCGTCCGGCTCCCAAGAGTAGTCCACGTTCGGCGCGTGGATGCCGACGTTGTTGTTGTAATCGTTTCGTGTGAGAGGGTGAACCCGGTTGGGACGGAGGGGGATCTCCGCCGTCGCCCGGACCGTCGCCTCGCGGATGCTCCTCTCGAAAGCAACGAACCCTCCCTCGATTCGGGCCTCGTTTCCGATCTTGGCGTAGAAACGGGGAAGTCCCGTATCAGCACACATGGGGCGGCGATCAGCATTGGCCACTTCGTAATTGTTGACGATCTCGAGCAAGACGAACTTCGAAAGTTTTTCCGTCTCACGATCTGCCATGTCCCGAATGCTGTCTCGGACATCGTTCGGTATGTGGATCGCTGCGCGCCGGTTGAGCTCGTATGCCACTGCCAGGATCAAATCAGCGCTAATGGTTGCACCGGTTGCGCTCGGCATGCGTGAGCCCTCCTCCAACCCCTCCCGCGGGAGAGATAATTTTCCTTAGCCGCAGGGAGCGTGTCCTTCGAGGACGGACGATACAAAGGATTTCATCCCGTTCGCTATGGCCCGTCGTTTGAGACCGTGGATGGCCGCAGTCGGGTTAATCCCCTTCGGGCAAGCCTCCATGCAGTTAAACTGACTGTGACACCGCCAGATTCCATGCTCGCCGGCCACCTCAGTCAGTCGCTCCTCACCTGCGGCGTCACGGCTGTCGCACACCAGTGTGTAGGCGCGGTTCAAAGCGGCGGGACCCAGAAAACCCGGCTCGTGCCCCACTATAGTGCAGGCAGAATAACAGATACCACAGGTAATGCACTCGATATGGGGTTCGATCCGGTCCCGCTCTTTCCCTTCGGGCGGAATCCTTGCCGGAGTAGCGGAGGCATCCAGGGTGGGCTCGGCCCATCCGCGTGCCCGCTTCATACCAGCGAAGAAAGGGTTCATGTCCACCGCAAGGTCGCGCAGTACGGGAAAGTTCGCCAGGGGCTCCAGCGTAATCTTCCCTCGCAAATCCTCAAGGCGCGTCCTGCAGGCCCAACGTGGCCGGCCATTCACCCGAAGAGCGCATGTCCCGCACATACCCACCCGGCAGGAGTAGCGAAAGCCCAGGGAAGAATCTTGCTCGCTCTGGATGGTAGTGAGCGCGTCCAGGACGGTCATTCGCGGGCGGGAAGCAACCACATAGTTCTGGAAGTGCTCGCCTGGATCCTCCACATTACCTCCTCGCCTTACACGAAAAATGATTCCGCTCTCTTCCATCAGATAAAGCCCCATTGGGCGTTGCGCAGGTTGGCGAGCCAATAAAACCCTGCGACGCCCGCCGCAGTCAGCACCCAAAGCAACCTGCGCTGGTGGCGCGCGGGAAATCCAAAGTCGGTCAGAATCACCTTGAGACCGTGCATCCCGTGAAGGATGACGAGCGCCAGAACCGCGATGCGTATCCACGATTTGTAGGGGTTCAGTACGTGGATCGGAAATAACACGAGCAACACAACGGCCGAGAGGCGTTGGATCACCCAGGACCACATGCCCGGATACATAGCGCGCCACGACGCCAAGTCCCAAAACGGGGGCCGTATGGAGGAGCTGGATGGAGCGTCCATCAGATCTCCTTTCTCAGGATTCAATTTTCATGGGTCAATCAACGAAATCTTCGGTCAGGGAGACGGACGGCGCGACCTCCTTGCCGGGTCGAACGCGGGTGAAACGAACCGGGCTGCGCTCGACTACCGTTTTCCCTTCCCGCATCATGATAAAAACGTTGTAGAGACCATCGTCTTTTTGATCAGGGATGTCGTCACGGAAATGGCTGCCGCGGCTTTCATCGCGTTCGATAGCACTATGTGCGATCAGCGTTGCAACGGTAATCTGGTTGCGCACATCAAGGACATTTTGCCAGGCGACATTGAAGGATTGGCCTCCTTCGGCACGGGCGCCAGCGGCTTGCTCCCCGAGTGTCTCGAGTGCATCAAGGCCCGTTTTGAGATCCTCTTCGTTCCGCCGTAGGCCGACTTTCTCCCACATCAGGCCCTTCAACGACGTCCGGATAGGATAGGGAGAATCACCGCGGCCGAGTGCAGCCATTGTCTTTTCTATCGACTCCCAGCCGTAGGTTCGGTCAAAATTCTCCAGGGGGACGCCTCCGGCCTCATCCGCCATGGCTTCTCCTGCCATCTCGCCGAACACAGTGGAATTCGCCACGCCGTTTCCGCCAAGGCGGTTCGCTCCGTGCGTCCCGCCTGCATCTTCGCCCGCCGCGAATAGGCCGGGGAGGTTCGTGCGGCAGTGGATGTCGATTTTAACGCCGCCCATCATGTAGTGTGCCGTTGGAGAGACTTCAACCGGCCCCCCCAGAAGATCGAACCCGAGGTCCCCACAGCGCTCCACCATTCCCTTGAAATTTTTCTTGACGAAATCGGTCTCGAGATGGCTCACGTCGATATAGACGCCGCCGTTCGCCGTTCCGCGACCCTCCTGGATTTCGGTGTATCCGGCACGGGCCACGAGGTCGCGCATGGACCGCTCCATCCGGTCAGGGTCGTAGCGTTTCATGTACCGCTCAGCCCGGGCGTTCCGGAGGTGCCCCCCCGCTCCGCGCAATCCCTCTTCCAGCAGAGTCCCGGTGATTTGAAGATTATCGCCCGTGAGAATGCCGGTCGGATGGAACTGGACCATCTCCATGTCGCAAAACTTAGCGCCCGCCTCCCAGGCCATTGCCATCCCGTCGGTGGCCAACTCCTGGGCGCAGGCCGAATACTTATAGAAGGTCGGTCCACCACCTGTGGCAAGCAAGGTGCATTTTGCGTTGACGGCGATGAACTCTCCGGTTCGGATGTCGAGGAGAATCGCCCCGGCGATTCGGTCCCGCCCCCCACCAACAGGAAGAAGAGTGACGGCCCGATGCTCTTCAAGAACGGGGATGCCGCGCCGGACGATTTGTTCGGACACGCGGTTCGTCAGTTCAATGCCGGTGAGGTCGCCTTTGTGGGCGGTGCGGTCAACACTCTGACCGGCGAAGGGTTTCTGGTGAATTGTCCCGTCCGGGTTCCGATCGAAGAAAGCACCACAAACGGTTTCGAGTCTCCTCACACAGTCGGGAGCCCGGCTAACAAGTAGCCAAGCGAGATCCTGATCGTTGAGCCACGCGCCAGCCCTGATGGTGTCCATGAAGTGGTTTTCAATCGAATCGCTTTCAGAAAGAACGACATTGTAGCCACCCTGGACCATCCGGGTACATCCGCTCTTTCCCGAGAGACCCTTGACGGCGATGAGAATTTCCAGGTGAGGATCTGCCTCATAGGCCGCGAGGGCAGCGAGCATGCCCGCGCCTCCCGAACCCAAAATGAGAACGTCGCACTTTCGAACATGAAAATGCGGGTTGCGCAAAACGACTCCTCTCCTTCTATCATGACCCTGTGCATGGCGAATTCCCAATTAGACATCAAATTGTTGCATTATTAGGGATTCGCTATAGACAACCCCGGGACACCTGGAGGGCCGCTCTTACGGATCACTTCCGGCCGGGCGCGGCCACCGATCCTTTCCAATCCTGCCAGCACACCCTGGCCTCCGGTGCCTCTAGTTCGTTGTGGAGGCCGTCCTGGAAGCGGTTCCAGGCGTTGAACATGCAGGTAAATAGGGTCAGCTCCACGATCTCGCGCTCGTCGAAGTGCGCCTTCATGGCTGCGAAGGCGGAATCGTCCTCGCGCGCCCGGTTGTCGGTGAGTGTCTCGGCCCAGCCGATGACGGCCCTTTGCCGCTCGTCGAAAAGGGAGCTCGCCTTCCAGGCCCCCATGAGAGCTTCGAAATGCGCTTCCGTGAGTCCCGCGGCTTGACCAAGCCCCTTGTTGTGGGCCGTTCACAGTAGGCACTGGTTCATTATGCTGGGTTTGAGGATGGCGAGCTGCATGAGCCGCATCCTCTCGGGGTCGTCCCGCCAGCGGCTACGCAGGGCATAGGTAAGTTCAATGATGTGCTCCAGCGCCTTGGGGGTGTGGGCAAGGGCGCGGTAGAAACTGGGGACTGTGCCCCAAAGTTCCCGCGAGCGTTCGAAACAGGGCTCGTGAGTGCCTTTGGCTTCATCCGTGACAGGTGTGATGCGGGGCATGGGGACTCCTCCTCCGGTGAGAGAAGACTACTTCCGCGGGCAGGTCGGCGGCTTCAGAAAAGGGAGAGCGTCCATCGCTGGCAATCGCACCGCGTCCGAAACTCCACAGATCGGTCATGAAAAACCCTCTGGGAACGCTCTCAATCTTTGACGGCGATGGTCTCCACACAGAGCCGCGTTCCTGGAACGGGGCTCACCTTCGGAATCGAAACGCACGAGAGCGAAGGCTTGGCTCCCGGAAAATAATGTCTACAGACGGAATCGAAAGCGAGGAAGTCGCGAAAATCCTCCAGGTACAGAACGAGCTTGGCCACCGCCGACAGCGTAACGTCCGCCTCCTTCAGGATGGCCTTCATATTTTCAAAAATGGCGGCCGCCTGGAAGGTGGTCTCCGCCCGCCCGGTGGCCTGCGCGAGCCCGGCGGCGATGGACCGCAACGCCTGGGGCAGAGCGGAGAGGTTCTCAACCGCCCTCCCGTTGTCATCGACACCCAACAAACTGGAAAGGAAAACGAGCGGTCCGGCGATTACCGCCAGCGCTGCATGCGAACCCGGGTTCTGCGATCCAGCCTTCGTAATGGACCTGCGCTCTAACCCATCGGCCGGGCGCATCGCCGTGACCTCGATCTCCAGCAGAGTCCCCTCCTTGTGCCCCACCTCCCGGAATTCCGTCACCGTCAGGGCCGGGGGAGAATCGGGAAAGAAATGCTTATGGACTTCGTGGAATATGAGATAGTCCCGGATGTCCTGAAGGAAAACCGTGACGTTGACGATCTCCTCCATCGCGCTCCCGACGCCATCGAGAATCCGCCTGATGTTGTCATAGGTGAACCATGTCTGAGACGCGATCGGGCCATCGCACGAATCCGTGTGGGAGCGGCCGACCTGGAGGAAACGGCCCTCTTCCGGGACATCCTCGTAGGTACGTATCAGGGGATTTCCCGGTTTGGTCGTGTCGAGGGGGATCTGACCAGCAACGAACAAATAAGGCCCCCCTTCCACGACCTGGGAATAAAAGGAAGTCACCGGCCGCGATCCGGTGGGGCGGAGTGGGTTCCTGCGTCCTTCGAACTTCCACTCCTTGGGATCGATCCCAATAGCGTCTTGGGTGATCCAGACGTTCCCGTCGGGGCTCCCCCCGCATACACCGATGCCGCTGGCCGGCGCCGGAGCGTTGGGTTCATACAATTTTCGCACCTTCTCGTACGAGGGCCAAAATCTCTTATCCTTCTGGTAGATGTGCTCGCGGAGCACGTCGTCCAGTGTGCCGCCCAGGGAGGCCATCAAGGACTGCATCTGGTAGTACACCAACCAGGACTGCGCGCCCACGGGTCCTTCCATCGCATCGCCATAAGAGAACCCCGAGGCCAGCGACGCTCCCTCTTTCGGGAGATCATCCCAGCCGGAAATGAGGTGCCCACTCCCATCTAGGCCCATAAGGCTTGAAATGAAACAGAACCCCCCCACGGCCACAGCCTGCGGGTACCCTGGCCAAGGAGGGGAGACAGAATCAAGGTGGATCGCTTTCATTTCTTCTTCCCCCTTTTTATGAATCCTCTGACGATGGTCCGCGTCGGGACCGCCGCCGCAGCGATTTCCCGGACGGCTACGTGGATTGGTGAAGAACCGGCTTACTTCGGGAATCCCTGTGCTTCGCAAAAATTCGATCCCATTAAATCGTACGGGAATATACCACTATTGGGGATAAATTTTCCTCCCTCGACTCATCGGCACATACTAAAAGCAGGCAATAATCCTATCATTTAACCTGGACTGATAAACTTGAGGTAGGTCAGTGCTTACCCAGGCTGAATTGAGAAATGTTACATGGCTGTCACATTGCCGAGGCTTGTTTCAGGCACCGATTTCCGCTTGATTAGGAATTCGCCATGCACAGCGAGGACGCGATGGAGGTTCGTTGGGGAATTGTGGGGCTCGGCCGGTTCGCCCCCGCCATTGAAGCTTCGGAAACCGGGCGCCTGACCGCCTGCGCTGGAACGTGCTCGAAAACGCGCCTCAAGGTGTCCGCCTCCCGCCACGGCGTCGGGGCCGCCTACCTTTCCCACGAAGAACTCGTCCGGGACCCGGAGAGCGACGCGGTATACATCGCCGCGCCCAACGCACTTCACCACCCCATCGTCCTAGCCCCCCCCCGCTGCGGGCAAGTACGTGCTTTGCGATAAGCGGATGGCGCTAAACGCGAGCGAAGCCCAGGGGATGATCGACGCCTGCCAGGCCGCCGGGGTGACCCTCCGCGGCGGGCTGCAGTGCCGCTTCGAGCCAGTTCTGCGGGCGGCGGCCGAAATCTGCCGGACGGGTCGGATCGGCCCCTACCGGATCGGACCCGCTGACCGGCTCACCCTCCGGACCTCGGAGGGGGCGAGTCAATGGAATTTCCCTCTGAAAACCTCTACCTCTGTCAGATAGAGACCTTCGCCTGCGAACTGGCGGGGGGCAATCCCAGGGGGGAGGCGAGCCCAGAATCGCGACGGGCGAGGAGGGCCTGCATCTCACACAGGTGACCGACGCCCTCATCCGCTCCCTCGAGACCGGCTCCGTCACCCAGGTCGAAAACGGAGGGTAGGGGCGGAATCATCCCTCCCCTCCCGTCAAAAAATTCAAAAGTGTCCTAAACCCATTTTCGTTTGGGTTGTTGGGCAGGAAGGGGTGCAGTCTGCAACGATCCCCTCTCCCCGAATTCCCTGTTTAACAGGGAAAATACAGGGATTTTTTTCAACTTTCGGGGGCAAATCCCCAATAAATCTCTGAAATTGCCTGCAGCTAAAGAGTTTGGTGGATTCAGCCCCAATTATCGAACAGGAAATAACAGGGAATTGTCAGGGAAATGAGAGCTAACCAGCTTCCACCTCCGCACAATTGCTAATTCGCCATGCACAGGCTACGTTCGGTAAGCCGATAAGTTCAAGGATTGCGCAGGGGCGGGGTAGCTTGCCCCATGACTTTATCTGCTCCAAGAGCCATTAATCAACATCACATATTAACGCACTTTATCTAGGACCATTTTGCAGGGCCCCGTGCCCTTCGGCAGGCCCAAGTCGCTCGAATATTCGATTCCGTGATGCGTCGTCGCCGTGATGTCCCCCTGGTTCCCGATGCCAAGGCAGAGTTTCTCCTGGATGTCGTTGGGAATCCCCATCTCTCTCCAGACTTTCACGAACGGGCAGAGCGTGATCTCGTATTCCACCCGGAGCTTCCCGTCTTCCTTCGGCATCACTTTCTCGTCTTGGTGCTCGACCCCCTCTAGGAAACCCAGGAAATCACGCAGGCAGGTCCGGAAGTTTCGCGGATCGTTGCGGTCCAGCCCCCGCTCGTCGAGCATCTTGTCCACGTTCTCCGCCGTCCGTTTCCCCCAAGCAGTACCGACCTCCTTCAGGATATCGAAGACTTCATCACCGTACTTGTCCTGAAAGGCGAGCACCAGCTTGGAGATGAACCACACCTTGTCGTCCGAGTTTCTTTGCAGTTTTTCGAGTGCCATCTCCTTCGTGAACACCTTGGCTTCGCTCATCGCCGCCTCCTATTGTTTTGGGTTACGTTTTGGCCTCCTGGCTGGGTGGACGTCTTGCTTTTCGCGCGCCGTCGGGCCGCTCCTCTTAGGACTGCGCAAAGTCGTGCAGGAACGTTGCGACCCACTTCTCGTAGATCCGCACTCCGTCTAGAGTGAAATATTCGTTCTCCTGATGTTCGTTCCCCATCCAGCCCAGCCCGGCGGAGACGATGGGAAGGTTGAAGGGCGGTGCGGCGAACATCCCCAGCGGAACAAAGGCAAAATAGATAGGCCAAACGACGGTGTCCTTTGCCCCCAGTTTCTCTCCGGCCCGGAGGGCCGAATGAACGAGGGGGGTATCGTAGGAGGACCTAGCGGAGTTCCATCCGCTCTTCGCGTTGCCGAAGGTCTGCCACTTGATCTCGACCTCGGGGAAGCCGTGCTTGTCGAGGTGTTTTCTGAGCTTTCGGATGATGTCCTCCCGATCCATGTCGGGAAACAGGCGGATGTCGAGCTTGGCCGTTGCCTTGTGGGGGAGGGTGGTCTTGATCCGCGGTCCGGTGTAGCCGCTCACCAAGCCGTCGATGTTGATGATCGGGCCCCAAAGGTAGCCCTCGAACAAATCCTCGAGGCGCTTTCCCCGCTTCCATTGCTTAACGCCTAGGCGCTGCTTGAACGTCTCAGAGTTCGACTTCGCCGATTTCGCCCGCACCTTCTCGATGAGCTCCTTCTCCTCGGCGTTGGGGGGGCGGAAGTCGTCGTAGAAACCATCGATCAGCACTTTCCCGTCGGGGTCCTTCAGAGTGGATAGCGCCCAGATGAGCCTCCACGCGGGCGCGTCCAGAATGGCGTCCTCTGCCGAGAAGAGCGGGCCCCGGGCCGGGCCGCCCCAGTCGCCCCCCTTGACCTCGAGCTCAAGGGGAATAATCCCCCGGAAGCCGATGTACATGTTGTGGACGTTGTGCTCGTCCGATCCCGGGTTGCAGTAATAGGCGGCGTCGGCCCGCATGAGATCTTTCTCGTAGCGCTTGACGAATTCAGAGAAATGGGGGCTTGCGAACTCTTCTTCTCCGTCAAAGGCGAAGATAACGTTCACGGGGATGTCTCCCTCAACCTCCTTCATGGCGCTGAGGGTATTCAGGAAGGCGCCGATGGGTCCTTTTTGGTTCCGGACCCCGCGGCCGATGATGGCCTTCCCGTAGTGCTCGGGGAGATGGATCTTGGTTCCGTCGATGATTTCCGCCGAAAATGGGTCCACCACCCACCCTTCCTCGTCGACAGGCATGACGTCGTAGAGGGTGTAGACGATGAGGGTCTTCGCATCCGGATTCTTGGATTTCATCTCTCCGTAGACGACCGGCCATCCCTCGTCTTCAAATTCACAAAGCTCGGCCCTCTCTCCCCCCAAGTCCCGTATCATGTCGATGAGCATGTTTGCGCAATCCACAACACCCTCGCCGGTGAACGAAATACTCGGCTGGCGAATGAGGCGCTGGACGTTTCCCACGTGCTCGTCAAAGTGCGCGTCGATGTAGTCGTAGATCTTCTCCAGGTTTGCGGGCATAGAGACGGTTTCTCCATTCAAAGGGCTGTAAGACGTTTTGCGCTTAGCGGAGCCCCGGCACTTAGGTTGGCCGCGGAGGCCCTTGACCGTTCGCCCCCCCCCTAGACTTTGGAGAGCTTGAGCAGGTTCGCGTTCATATACCAGCTGCCTATCATCGGGCAGCAGATCTCAGGGTCATCCTGGGTGAGCACGTTGATGTTGGATTCCCACGCCCCATGGAGTCCTTCCTCGGCAGATTTCTCGGGGAACCACCAACCGAATTCCGGAAAGATGACCCGCGGGTCTAACCCGTCGAAAATTTTCACCTTTTGCTTGATTCGATGCTGCGAGACGGGCGATTCGATCCATACCCAATCCCCCTCCTCAAGGCCATGCGCCGTAGCCGTGTCGGGATGCATGTGGCAAAGCGGATCCGGCAGCTTCTCCCGCAGGGAGGGCAAGTTTCGATGTGATGTCTGATAGTAGTAGCGCAACCGCATCACGCACTGGACATAGGGGTACTCTTTCCACAAATCGGGTGTGCGGATTGGGCTGTTCGGAGGCTCTTCGTAATGGGGAAGCGGGGCGTATCCCAAGTTTTCGAGGAAAGAGGAGTATATTTCCACCTTTCCGGAAGGTGTGCCGAACCCCCGTTCCTCGTACTTCTTATATGTGGGTTCAGGCACGGAATACTGAACCTCCTTGTGGAATTCCTTGAATGAGGAGAAGCCCAACGGCTCAAGCTGCCAATCGTAATACTCCTCGTCATTCTCCCAAGGCCAGTTCTGCCCCAACCTGACGCCTAGCTCGCGCACGAATTCAAAATCCGACCTGGCATCGCCGGGCGGGTCTACTGCCCTTTCGCCGGAGAGGAGGGAGTGTCCCTCGAGCCAGCCGGTCCCCGGGCCCCCCGTATAGAGCCTGCAGTTTTCGATGTCATCCGACGCCGCCGGGGTGACGTAATCTGCAAGTTCTGCTGTGGGGGTCATGTACATGTCTTGGCAAACAATTAGGTCGAGCTCCTGCATGGCCTTCTCGACCAGCTTCGAGTTGGCGGCCGAGACGATAGGGTTGCTGCCGATGATGAGGAAGGCTTTCACCGGGTACGGCTCTTCCGTAAGCATCGCCCGCCACACCGTCGGGGCGTGTGCGCCATAAAAATAAGAGGGATAGGGGAATCCCACCCTCTTCTGAAACTCATAGAGCTTGAGGGAGGCCTCCTGGGTCCAGACCCTGTACCTGTCGCCGCCCAGTACCTTGGCGGCTTGATCGTCGGAGAGGTTCCCGGAGTCGGAGCGGACTTCCGGAAAGGGCCCGAGCATTACTTGGCCGCCTTTCACGTCCAGGTTACCGGCGAGCGCGTTTAGGATGCTCCGTGCGCGGCCGGCCTGATTGGAGTCCGTACCCAAGCCGTCCAGCGCAAAACCGGGGAAGATGTTCCCTGGCGTGTTGGCCGTGAATATTCTCGCCGCTTCTCTTATCTTCTCCGCCGGGACCCATGTAATCTCCTCGGCCCTTTCCGGGGAATAGGATTCCGCCTCCCGGCACAGGAGTTCCCACACTGTTGTGCACATTTGGGTCGACCCGTCGGCGAGCCGAACCTCGAAGGTCCCCTTCAATGGCGGCTTCACGCCTTGAGTCTCATAACTTAAGGATCCCAAATCGAACGCGACGGGTTTTCTCGCAGCAGGATCCCAGGCGAGGAACATTTTCGGGTCCCCCCCCGACACGACGTCACTCTGCCTCAGGATCTTCCGAGACTCCAACCCCACCAAGTAAGGGGCGTTTGTCCATTTCTCCACGAACGCAGTGTCATAGAGCCCTTCGTCGATGATCACGTTCAGCCAGGCGAGCATCATCGCGCCGTCCGAGCCTGGTCGGATCTGGAGCCACAGGTCTGCGATGTCCACGCTCTTGGTGCGGTAGGGATCTACGGCGATTACTTTGCCACCCCTTTTCTTGCTTTCCATTATGTGCCGGAACCATTCCGGCTTGGAGATATTCGGGTTGCATCCCCATATCACCGTGCACTTGGAGTTGGCGCGGTCGCACACGGTATCCTGGCCATAAGTGATGTCTTCGATTTTGAAGCTGTTCGCGTAGCAGACCTGGCCACCCAAGGTGAACCAGTTGGGGCTGCCGAGTTCCTTCATGAAGCGGGTGCTCGCGCCGGTCGTCGTTATCGCGCAGTCAAGCGTCGCCGCAACGGACTCTGGCCCGTCTTTCTCAATGATTTTCCTGAGCTTCCCGGCAATTTCGTCCAAGGCTTGGCCCCAACTGATCCGCTCCCATTTGCCCTCGCCGCGCTCCCCGGCCCTCTTCATTGGGTGCCTCAGTCGGTACTTGTCGAATGGTTGTTCGGTTACCAGGGCCTTGCCTCTGGGGCAGTAGAATTTCTGGGACATGGGCTGGTCCGGGTCACCCTTGAAATCGACGATCTCCCCATTTTCAAGCGTGACCAAAAGGCCGCAGCGCCTCGTACATCCATGGCAGAGAGTTCTTTTTACCCTTCTTCCGTTCCCAATTTCGATGGCCGCGTTGCTCATTGCCCGCCCTCTTTCATTATTTTGGAAAGGTATAATCCGAGATCTCCAGCATCAAAACCTGAACATTCAGCAGCCCATCTTCTTACCAGTAGGTTTATGGCTGGTTCCCCTGGGTGTATTTATCCGCCCTTTTCGGCGGCCGCATCCACCTCGACTGAAGGTACATGAAAACAAGATCCATTTCTCTATGGATTCTCACTCCGGGCGAGTCTCCCCCGCAAAAAATCCCGGTGGGGGAAGCCCTCCGGCCGCGGGCAGGCGCGCGCTTCATCAGGTGTGGTTTCGGTACACCCTAACCCAGGATGCGCCGACAGAAAAAGGGCGCGGCCGCAAGATATCCTGCTAATATCAAAATATAAGATATTTTATCCAATAAATGGGGTGATGTTCAAGCCCACCTACCTCAAGAAGCGGCCCTGACCTGCCCTCCGAAAACCGGTCCGTACTGAACTTAGTAATTTTTCGTGGCTGTCACATTGCCGAGGCCTGTTCCAAACG
>CAZUHN010000285.1:0-2823 GCA_964620535.1 uncultured Nitrospinaceae bacterium
GAAAGGACCACATCAGAGGGCATTGACGTCCTCCCGTTCCTTTGCCGAGGCACGCCGGTCGGCGATACAAAGGAGTGCCTCGTACCAGGCCAGACGAAAGGGGCCAAAACACCGCAGGAGACGCTGCGCGCGGGTGGACCAACTTTCTCCCATATCACCATCGCCCACCTCCATCACTTCGAGAGAGAGTGATGTCTCGGGAATATCTCCCGCTTCGGGAATGGTGATGATGGGCAGCTTGTCGCCCTCCCAGATGCCCCGGGCGAACCGGCGGCCAGGCTCTGGCGGCTCTGTCTCACCCGGTATAGAGCGGATGGCGAGGCGAACTTTGCCGTGGTGGCTCGCAATTAGATAGGCAATCAGGTCTTTTTCTTTTATGCTCCCGCGGGCGAGCCAGAGAAGGGCTGATGCCAGTTCGTGACGGAAGCCGCGGCGTTCGTACGGGGGCATTTTCCGCATGGGTTTCGCCATCAGCCCTTGGGGCAGAGGTGAATCCCCCTCCCGCGCGCTTCCGAGCACTGCATTGGCGAAAATAAAATGAGCCTTGCCGGTATCGTGCCAGCGGGCGCAGCATAGAAGAACTTCCTTGTACTCCTCTTCTCCGAGAGCAACGCACAGTTCCTCTGCTTCACGGACGACACTTTCCGTATGCTTGGAAAGCGATATCCAGCCTCTGGCGCTGGCATCATCGTCGTACGACGCTGGCGGCTCTTGCCCTTTGTCTGCAACAACCTCTACTACGCCCTTTATGGCCGTATTGAATCCGATTTCCCCGCTATATCCTCCCGCCTCGGCGGAAAGCATTACCGTCTGTCCCGGGCGGAGACGCGCTGGGTCGTGTTTCATCCATATTCTATCAATTGGATCCCACACAAATGCTGTCAGGCCTCGTTTCTGGATAACTTTCACGAATGTGCGAAATCGACCGATCGGGACCGAGCAAAGTTCTTGACGATCAGGGCGGGGAGTGTCCGGAGGGGGCGCGCCTTCATAGGAACGCCAAAAAACCCGGACGTCACTGTCATCTGCGTCACGGATGTAGGGAGAGACATCGATGTCAAAGCCCGTCAGATCTGGCTCGGTGTTGAAGAGCTCGACCAAATCCTTTCGCCGCATGACCTGCGAGGGGGGCAGAACGCCCTCGGGCGGACCGAGCTCCGTGGGGCTTGCACTCTCAAGACCATTAAGGCGTTCACGGGCGGCGACGAGTTCCTCGGCCGTGTAAGGGAGAGATAGGTCATTATCTTCCACCTTGATATCGGTCCAAAATATTTGAGCATCTTTACTTTCCCCGTAGCGGTTGCAACGACCAAATCGCTGGACAAGGGGAGACCAGGGGGCCAATTCGGTGAAGAGCATATCCGATGAGAAATCCACTCCTGCTTCAAGTGCCTGGGTGGAAACAACTATGACTCCACCGGGCGATAACTCGCCTTTTCGCTTTTGTTCCTTTAACTCCCGCAGCCGCTCTTCCCGCGCACGGCGCTCGGTGGGGCGGAAGCGGGAGTGGACGAGCAAGAGCTCCGTCTCCTCCCCTTCAAGCTCATTCGTCAGTTCACGATAAATCCCTTGCGCCCGTTCGACCTGATTAATGAAAACGAGGGTGATTATACGATCCCGTCCGAGGTGCTCTTTTGCCACTTCTTTGGCGAAGGCGCTTGCGTAGGCCTCCAGTTTTTTTTCATCCACCAAACGTGCCGAGGCAGGCTTGAGCGTCTTGGAGGCTTCAAGCCGGATCCCGACAATCGGGACATTACGATCTTCTTCCTCTAGTCCCTGCACACCAAGAGGGAAAAAAGGCTTGAGATCAACGGTCTTGAGCCAATCGGGCAAGAGGGTAGCGGAGAGCCAAAGGCTTTGGCATTCGCGCGCAGGAGTGAGGCCCACTCTCCGGCGGAGGCCCTCGAGCTGGGCCGAGGTGGTGAGGCCCGCGCCCATTAACTGGACTTCATCAAAAACCCACAGGGCATCGTTATTTAGCAACGCGTAGTCGAGTGGCCATGCGTAGCGGCTCATGCCATAACCGCGCATGAGGGCCCGAGAGAGAAGCATGTCTTGCGTGCCGATAAGGATGGCGGGCCGCTCTGGATGGAGTGCCCATGCCTCCTCCGCCTCTCCTCCCATGAGAACGAAACATTCGGGAGGCCCACCCTCCGGAAATAAAGGAGCTGCCTGACTAAGCCACTCTCGTGTTTCCTCCGCAACCTGCTCAACCAGTACCCGCATGGGAAGGCAATAAACCAACCGCCGGGGAGTTCCTGGGTCTTTCGTCAGACGCTTATAAAGCCACGAGAGCACAACCCCCGCAGTTTTTCCAAGACCCGTTGGTACGGAGAGCGCATCCGGCCAGGGTTGCTCGGCCAGGCGGTTCTGATACGGAAAAGGATTCTCCCCTTTCCCGTAAACTTGGCGGAAAAAGCCTTTCCAGGTCATTCGTGATACTCCAAAAGAACCCTATTTTTATTTATTTGATAATTTTGTATCAATTACTAAAACTAATCAAGCCAAGATTGTGCCGTCTCTGAGGCAAGGCTTGAAGGAATCTATAGAAAACACCGAATTCAAGACCTCCGCCCTTGAAATGTCCGTACCTAACCATACGGACAAGATCACAATTGCAGGTCCGAGCATCATGTCCTTTACCCCGGAAAACGACCTTTCCTTCCTGAGGGGAGCGGGATCATTTTTTACGAACAAGGGGGGGATCGAGCTCTACCGAGTACCCGCGAAGAATTTCCTAAAGGTGATTTTTTTTATTAATGTCAGCACTGTAAACTTGTATTAATCTCTCCCTCTAAATCCGTCCCAAACCGCCGGGTACGT
>CAZUHN010000286.1:0-37564 GCA_964620535.1 uncultured Nitrospinaceae bacterium
TCGCGGCCGGACCCGAGGCGGTTGAGCGGCTGGTGGAGAAGGTGGCCCACCTTGTGGAGTGGCCCTTCCCGGTTGCCTGCGCCTTCGAGGAAAAATTCCTGGAACTCCCCGAGGAGGTAATCATCGCCACCCTCGAGGTGAACCAGCGCTGCTTCGCTCTACGGGAAAAGGGGGGCGGGGGCCTGCTCCCGACCTTCGTCGGGGTGAGCAATACCAAAGCGAGAAATATGGACGTAGTTCGTCGAGGCTACGAGCGGGTAGTGCGCGCCCGGCTCGAGGACGCGGAGTTCTACTGGCGCCAGGATCTGAAGATCCCCATCGATAAGATGGCCGGCCGCCTCAAGGAGGTGGTCTATCACCCGCGCCTGGGGACGAGCTGGGAGAAGGTGGAGCGCTTCCGCGGCCTCGCGGGCTGGCTGGGCGATATCCTTTTCCCGGGCGATGGCCCGATGCGCGGGCGGGTGGACGAGGCCGCCCGCCTCTGCAAGGCGGACCTGACGAGCGGGATGGTGGGCGAGTTCCCCGAGTTGCAGGGGGTGATGGGGGAACGCTACGCTGAACGTGTGGGTTTCGATCCAACCGTCTCACGTGCCATCTTTGAGCACTACCTCCCCCGGGGGGAGAGGGATGCCCCGCCCGCGGGCGATGCGGGCGCCCTCGTCGGGCTCGCCGACCGGATGGACACCCTGGCCGGGATGATCGGCCTTGGCTACCTACCGAGCGGATCGGAGGACCCCTTCGCCCTCCGACGGGCGGCGAACGCCATTATCCGGATCTTGCTGGATAAGGGCTACCGCCTCTCCCTCGCCGGATTTGCCGAAAAGGCGCTTGCGCCCCTCTACCCGAAATTTAAAGAAAGAAATGAGGTTGTTCATAAAAATTTATTGAATTTTCTGCGAAATCGACTCTCGGCGTACTTCTCCCGAGGGGAGGAGAGCGCCGACCTCGTCGAGGCGATCCTCTCGGCGCAGGGGGGGCTGGGCTGGGAGGATCCAGTGCACGCCCGGGCTCGCCTCATCGCGCTCTCGCGTTTTGACGAAAACCCCGAAACCTTCGAGCCGGCTACCACCACCTTCAGTCGGGTCACCAACATCATCCGCCAGGCGGGGGGCGCGTCGGAACGCGATTATTCCGAAGCGCTCATCGCGGATGAGGCCGAAAGAGCGTTGACGGACGCGTATCGTTTAATCGCCCCCGTCGTATTGGACATTCTGGATTCCCACAAGGATGAGCCGCGGAGTGAGCCCGGAGTATTGGAGGCCAATTTCGCGAAATACATTGAAAAAATGATGGATCTTCGGCCGGTTGTGGACGCTTTTTTTGACAAGGTGCTGGTGATGGAGGAGGATGAGAAAATCCGCAGGCACCGACTCGGCTTGCTGGCCAAGGTGGCGGCGCTCTTTGCCCCTGTGGCGGATTTTGCGAAAATCCGGAGCCGCAGGCAGTCGGATTGATTCCGCCGGATTGGGCGTCACGGTTTCCTTTTTTGTTTGGATTTTCTTCGGCATGCACTCATCGAACGAGGAGATAGGATAGATGGGGAAAAAGATGATTTATTCCTTCGGAGCGGACCGGACGGAGGGAAACACGAATCTCCGCGGCC
The DNA here is from genome assembly GCA_964620535.1 of uncultured Nitrospinaceae bacterium. GTDB lineage: Bacteria > UBA8248 > UBA8248 > UBA8248 > UBA8248 > CAZUHN01. The sequence continues at coordinate 1,604 of CAZUHN010000286.1, forward strand.
TGCTGGGGGGCAAGGGGGCGAACCTCGCCGAGATGGCGGACCTCGGAATCCCCGTCCCACCTGGCTTCACCATCACCACCGAGGCCTGCATCAGTTATTTGGCCAGTGGAGAATTTCCCGACGGCCTCTGGGATGAAATTTCGGAGCAGATGAAACGTCTGGAGGGATTGATGGGCGCGGAATTCGGGGGAGCCGAAAATCCTCTCCTGGTGAGCGTCCGTTCGGGTGCACAGGCCTCCATGCCCGGAATGATGGATACGGTTTTGAATCTGGGCCTAAGCGATCAGGCAGTCCTCGCCCTCGAGCGCAAGACCGGAAACCGCCGGTTCGCCTTCGACAGCTATCGCCGCTTCATCAATATGTTCGGAAACGTGGTTCTCGAACAGAACCACCACGATTTCGAAACCATTCTTGATGCGATGAAGAAAGAGCGAGGGGCGGCGCTCGACCTCGACCTGGGGCCCGATGACTTGGCCGAGCTTGTGGAAAAATACAAGGCGCTCGTCAAAGAAAAAACCCGCTCAGATTTCCCCCAATATCCGTTGGACCAGCTCCGCCTTACCGTGGAAGCCGTCTTCAAGTCCTGGAACAACGAGCGGGCGATTGCCTACCGCCGCCTTTACAGCATCCCCAACGGCTGGGGCACCGCCGTGAACGTCCAGTGCATGGTTTTCGGAAACATGGGGGTCGATTCGGGCACCGGAGTGGCCTTCACCCGCAATCCCGCCACGGGGGAGAACAAGCTTTATGGCGAGATGCTCTTCGACGCCCAGGGCGAGGACGTCGTGGCCGGAATACGCACCCCCGAGCCCATCTCGGCCCTGAAGAAGCGCATGCCCAATTGCTACGAGGAACTCGTGCGGATCAGCCGCCATCTCGAGAACCACTTCAAGGATATGCAGGATCTCGAGTTCACCATCCAAAACGGGCGCCTTTTCATGCTCCAGGCGCGCAGTGGCAAGCGCACCGCCGTCGCGGCGGTGAATATCGCCGTGGGCATGGTGGACGAGGGGCACATTGAATCACGGAAGGCCCTCACGCTTGTCGATCCCGGTTCGCTTGATCAACTCCTCCATCCGGCCATCGACACGTCCGAGAAGCTGGAGGTGGTGGGAACTGGCTTGGCGGCCTCTCCCGGCGCGGCCGTCGGAAAGGTGGTCTTCACTGCCGCCGATGCCGAAGAGTGCGCCGCCAGGGGAGAACTCGTCGTCCTGGTCCGCCATGAAACGAGCCCGGAGGACATTAAGGGAATGAGCGCCGCCCAGGGAATCTTGACGGCCCGGGGGGGACTTACCTCGCACGCTGCCGTTGTCTGCCGGCAGATGGGGAAGTGCTGCGTTGCGGGGTGCAAGGAACTCGTCCTCGCCGTCCGCGGCGGCGAAATGACGATGGAAATCGACGGGCACCGCATCAGGGGGGGCGAATGGATCTCGTTGAACGGGAATACGGGCGAGGTGATCCTCGGCCAGGCCAAGTGCAAGAAGCCCGACCTCATCGGGAATTTTGCCAGGTTCATGGAATGGGCGGATGAGTTCCGCACCCTCGGGGTGCGAGCCAACGCGGACACCGTCGCGGACAGCGAGGCGGCGATCAAGTTCGGCTGCGAGGGGATCGGCCTCTGTCGCACCGAGCACATGTTTTTCGAGGGAGATCGGATCGATTACGTTCGGGCGATGATCCTGGCCGCCGACGAAGAGGAGCGGCGCGAGTCCCTTTCCCATCTGCTTAGCATGCAACGGGAGGACTTCATCGGGCTTTTCTCCGTGATGAAGGGAAGGCCCGTCACCATCCGCCTCCTCGATCCCCCACTCCACGAGTTTCTTCCGAATACCCAGACGGACATGGAGCACGTGGCAAAGGTTTTGGGCGTATCTGAGGAGGCGGTGCACCAGGCGGCTGAGGCGCTTGAAGAGCGGAACCCAATGCTCGGTCATCGAGGCTGCCGCCTCGCCGTGACATTTCCGGAAATCTACGAGATGCAGGTCCGGGCCATCACCGAGGCCGCCTGCGAAATGAAGAAGAGGGGGACGGAGGTTTTTCCCGAGATCATGATTCCGCTCACAGCGGGAGAGCGAGAATGGGATTGGAACCAAGAGCTCGTCCACCGGATCGCCCGGAAGGTGATTGACGAGACGGGCGTCAAGGTGCGCTACGTGGTCGGCACCATGATCGAAGTCCCTCGCGCTTGCCTTCGCGCGGATCGGATCGCGGAGCGGGCGGAATTTTTCAGCTTCGGGACGAACGACTTGACCCAGACGACCTATGGCCTGAGCCGGGACGACGCGGGACGCTTCCTGAACGAGTACGTCGAGAAAAACCTTATCACCCGAGATCCGTTTGCCGTGATCGACCGCGACGGGGTGGGCGAGATGGTCCGGATCGGGATCGAGCGCGGGCGCAAGACTCGGTCTAACCTCGAAGTCGGTATTTGCGGGGAACACGGGGGCGAGCCCAATTCGGTCGAATTCTGCCATCTTGCCCGAATTGATTACGTTTCCTGCGCTCCGCCTCGGGCGCCCATCGTCCGTTTGGCCGCCGCCCAAGCGGCCATCGAACACGGCGCCTACCAGCGAGTCGAGCTTCACTAGGCCGAACGATTGAGTGCCAATCTTTTCGCGGAGCAAGAAAAACGTTTCATGGACGAGGCTCTCGTCCTCGCGGCGAAGGGGGCCGGCCGCACGAGTCCAAACCCAATGGTGGGGGCGGTGGTGGTGGACCCGCGGGGAGAGGTGGCCGGCCGGGGGTGGCACACACGCGCAGGAGAGTCCCACGCCGAGATTCACGCCCTGGGCGAGGCCGGGGATCGGAGCCGCGGCGCAAGCTTATATGTAACGCTCGAGCCGTGCGCGCACCAGGGAAGGACACCTCCCTGTACCGGCGCTATTCGCGAAGCGGGGATTCGCCGGGTGGTCGCGGCGGTCGAAGATCCCAACCCGAAGGTGTCCGGTGCGGGGGTTCGGCTCCTCCGGGAGGCGGGCCTTTCGGTCGAGGTAGGCCTTCGAGCGCGGGAGGCGGTCCGCTTGAACGAGGCTTTTTTTTCTTGGGCGCGAACGGGCCGCCCTTTCGTCACCCTCAAAGTGGCCGCTAGTCTCGATGGGCGGATCGCCACCCGGAGCGGAGAGAGCCGGTGGATCACAGGGAAGGCGAGCCGCGCTCGGGTGCATGGCGTTCGAGACCGGGTGGACGCCATTTTGGTGGGGGTGAAAACTGTCCTGAAAGACGATCCAATACTTACGGTAAGACCTGATGGAAAAGAGGATAAACATCTTATCCGAATTGTTTTAGACTCTCATCTTCGAACCCCGATTGGAGCACGCTTATTGCGGCCCGATCGGGAGATTGTTACAATTCTCGCCACGACCCAGGACTCCTCAAGGGATTCCATCGCCTCTTTGCGGGAGGTCGGGGCGGAAATTCTCCGTTTTCCGGCGGATCGGGAAGGCCGCGTGCCGATTGGGGAGCTGCTTTCCGCCCTCGGCGGCAGAGGGATTATTCACCTTCTTGTAGAGGGCGGGGGGCGTGTTCACGGCTCATTCATCGGCGAAGATTATGCCGATAAGATATTGTATTTTATGGCTTCTATGATTATCGGAGATTCAGAGGCTCCGCACGCTGTCTCGGGAATGAACATTCCCTCCCTTCCGGAAGTGTCCCGATTGCGCGAAGTGCGCTTTGAGAAGGTGGGTGAAGATCTCCTGGTTGAAGGGTATCTGAAGCCGCCCCTCTGGGCGGACTATCCGGAGTGCTGAGATGTTCAGCGGGATCGTGGAATCAATCGGGCGGGTCCGCAAGGCGGAGGGGGGTGCGGACGGCGTTCGCCTTTCGTTTGAGGCCCGGGAGGAGATGGTCGAGGCTCGCCTGGGCGATTCGATTGCGGTAGACGGGGCGTGCCTGACGTTGGTGGGCTTCGACGAGGAGGGCTTCGAGGTGGACCTCGCCCCCGAGACCCTCCAGCGGACCACTCTGGGCGAATTGCAGCCGGGTAGTCGGTGCAATCTGGAGCGCGCGATGGCGCTGGGCGACCGCCTGGGAGGACACCTCGTGACTGGCCACATCGACGGGGTGGGCGAGGTCAGCGGCCGGCGGCCGGAGGGCGATTCGCATTGGATAACAGTCACGGCGCCGGAAGAGGTGATGCGCTACATCGTTCAAAAGGGTTCGGTCGCCGTGGACGGAATCAGCCTCACCGTTGCCGCCTGCGGTGCCGAGACTTTTTCCGTCGCCGTCATTCCCTATACGGCGGAGCAGACAACGTTGCTCGAAAAGGAAGTGGGCTCGAACGTGAATCTTGAGGCCGACCTTGTGGGAAAATACGTGGAAAAACTCCTTGCCTCCTTCGCTGAGGCGAAATTTTCCGGGAGCGACGCGGGGGCCGAGGAACGCGGGACGCGTGGCCATGCCTAAGACGGAACTATTTTCGGAGGAAAAGGGAATGAGCCGTTTCTCCCCGATCGATGCGGCGATAGAGCACTTTCGCAGAGGAGGAATCGCCATCCTCGTGGACGATGAGGGCCGCGAAAATGAGGGCGATTTCTGCATAGCGGCAGAGAAAGTTTCCCCGGAGACCATCAACTTCATGACCAAAGAGGGCCGCGGGATCGTGTGCCTTGCCCTCACCTCGGAGCGGGTGGAGGTCCTGGAACTGCCGATGATGGTGCCCCGGAGCCAGAACGACTCGCGCTTCACCACCGCCTTTACGGTTTCCATCGAGGCCCGGAAGGGTGTCACCACGGGTGTCAGCGTCCAGGACCGGGCCCACACCATCGCCATCGCCATTGACCCGGGAGCGCGGCCGTCGGATCTGGTGACGCCGGGCCACGTTTTCCCGCTCCGCGCCCGGTCGGAGGGGGTGCTTCGCCGGGCGGGACACACCGAGGCGGTGGTGGACTTGGCCCGCCTTGCGGGACTGGACCCCTCGGGAGTGATCTGCGAAATCCTCCGTGACGACGGGACCATGGCCCGTCTTCCCGACTTGGAGGAGATCGCCCGCCACCACGACCTGCCCCTCGTGACCATCAAAGATCTCATTGCCTACCGGATGCGCCATGAGAGGCTCGTCGTCCGGACGGAGGAGGGAGAACTTCCGACGAAGTATGGAACCTTCCGGGTGGTGGGCTACGTGAACCGGGCCAACGGGCGGACCCACATGGCCCTCGTATTGGGCGAGGTGGACCCCGATGAGCCTGCTCTCGTCCGGGTGCAGCCGGCCGACAGCATCTGCGATGCCTTGGGCCTTCTTCGTTCGGATTGCGCGGATCGGCTGGAAAACGCGCTCGCCGCCATCCAGCGGGAAGGACACGGAGTTCTCGTCTTTTTGCAGGTGGACACTATGGGAGAGGAATCGAATCGCCTCAAAGAGCCGTGCGTGCCAGTCCTTCGCGAGTACGGGATCGGGGCGCAGATCCTCGTCGACTTGGGCCTGCGACGCATCCGGATCATGACGAACCATGAACGGCGAATCGTCGCCCTGGAAGGCTACGGTTTGGAGTTGGAAGAGCACCTTCCCCTCGAGGTGGAATCGCCCCTTCCGGGTTTCCGGCGGCTGGGGAAGGAAATGGGAAAATCTCGATTGCAGAGGTCCTGAAGGCGTGGGAATCTGATGGCGGCGCTGGCTTCGAAACAGGTTTGTGACGGAAAGGGACTGCAAATCGGCCTTGTGGCGAGCCGCTACAATGGCGCTATTGTCGAAAACCTCGTGCACGGCGCGCGCGAGGCGCTCCGCGAGTGTGGCGTGGCGGATGAGAATGTACCGCTCGTTTGGGTGCCGGGCTCTTTCGAACTCCCTCTGGCCGCGAAAAAAATGACGGAGTCGGGCGCGTATCATGCCATCGTTTGTATCGGGTGCGTGATCCGGGGGGGCACTAGCCACTACGACCTGGTGTGCGCAGAGGCGGCCAGAGGGATTTCGAACGTATCGCTGGTGACCGGCGTCCCGGCGATTTTCGCCGTCGTCACGGCCGACAGTATGGAACAGGCCGAAGAACGATCCGGAGCGAAGATGGACAACAAGGGCTATGAAGGGGGACTCGCCGCGGTGGAGATGGCCGCCCTGGTGCGCTCGCTGGAGGGCCCGGGGTCCGAGGGCCGCAATAAAGGCAAGCGGGCATGAGTGCGCGGCGGGAAGGGCGCGAAGTCACGCTCCGCCTTCTTTACCATCTGGAGTTGTTGGACGGATCCCCCGAGCGGGAGACTGCCCATTACTGGGAGCTAAACCCGGCGGGCGAAGAGACGAGGCGCTTCGCGGAAACCCTCATTTTGAAGATATCCGAACGCAAAGAGGAGATTGACCGGCTCATTTCCGCGGCGAGCGACCGGTGGACCCTCTCCCGCATGGATACGATGTCGCGTTGCCTATTGCAGTTCGCCGCATGCGAGATTTTGTACGTCCCCGAAGTCCCCGCCAAGGTGGCGATCAACGAGGCGGTCGAGCTAGCGAAAAAATACGGCCCCGAGTCGGCGGCCTCGTTCGTAAACGGTATCCTCGACCGTCTGCTGCGCGAAAAAGCGACCGCTTGAGTTGATCAGGCTCCGCCTAGAACCCATTCCACTGGATCGTGCCGATTCTTTTGTCGGGATCACCGGCTTCGCCGAGGAAGAGATCCCCCTGCGAGGCCAGGCCGGCCGGTTGGATTGGCTGCTGGGGGGCGAGGGAAGCCGCCTGATCCTGGAGAAGCGCCTGAACGGCGCGCACCGCTCCCAAGCGCTCCTTTCCTCAAAGAGGCGGGTTTTGCCCCGATATATTCTTTTCGCGGGGCTGGGGATGCGGAAGAGCCTGACCGGCAAGCGGCTCTCGAGCCGTGTGGAGGAGATCGTGCGGGGGATGCTGAAGGCGTCGGTCCAGGATATAGCGATGAACGTATTTGCCACCAACGGGGAAAAAATAAACTACGAGGCGGAGGCGGCCGAGATGCTGAACGGAGCCCTGTGCGCCATGGCCGGTCACCCGGTTGATGTGAGCCTCGCCATCTGTGAGCCTGACCCGAAACGGTTTGAGAAACTGGTCTTGGTGTCCGAGCGGGCGGTATTCCACCCTTTGGAAGGGGGCGATATCGCCCTGGAGATCGACATTTGACCATGCCGGCGCAGGCGATGGTACATGGCTCCGGGAGGGGTTGGTTTTTTCCGGCGGCATGGATGTTGCTCGGGCTTGTTCTTTTCGGGGCGGGCGGGTGCGGCTACGCCCTGGAGGGGACACACCTTTCCGGGCCCCTGAAGGATGCGAGAACCATCTCCATCGCGAGATTCGTCAATCGGACCCACGAGCCCGGCCTCGATCTGACGATTGAGGAGGCCGTCCGCTCCCGGTTCCTGCGTGACGGCCGGCTCCAGGTCGTCGAGTCCATCGATGCGGACGTCGCACTCGAGGCCATTGTCGAGGAGTACACGTTGACTCCGATCGGATTTAGCCGCCAGGACCAGGTCCAACGTTATCGTGCCTTGATCCGGGCTTCGGTCATTGTGCGCGACAGCGTCCGGGAAAAAGTGGTTTTGAATCAGGAGTTGGAATCGGAATCGGATTTCAATGTCGAATCCGGTTCGATCACGACCAGCGACGTCAATCGCCAGGGGGCCAGCAGTGCCATTTCCGAACTGTTCGCCGACGAGCTGCTCAGCCTCGTACTCGAAGGATTTTAGGCGTGGCAAGGGCATTCCGCGCGAAGCGACAAGGGGGGGACGTAGGAGATTTTCTGGCGCGGATTCGCGGGGGAAACCTGGCACCCGTCTACCTCATTTACGGTTCCGAAAAATTTCTGCGAGACGTGTGCGTCCGGGCCGTCCGGGAGGCCGTCCTCGAAGAGGGAACCGTCGCGTTCAATCACGACAAATTCGATTGGGAGACGGCCCAGGCCGGTGCGGTGGCGGCCGCGGCAGAAATCCTTCCCTTCATGGCGCCCCGCCGACTCGTCGAGGTGTGGGGTTTTGACAAGGTGAATGAAAATGAGGCCGGAATCATTCTTTCTGTCTTGAAACCCCCTCCGCCCCAGGCTGTTCTTCTTTTCGTATGCGATAAGGCGGACAATCGCCGTACCGTGTTCCGCCGGATGGGGGAGGTCGGCCTCGCGCTGCGCGTGGAAACACCGAGCGAGCGGGAACTTCCCGCTTGGCTCGCCCTTCAGGCAAAAGGATTGGGCATCTCGCTGCGCCCTGACGCCGCCGCCCTGCTGGTGGAAATGGTGGAGCCCTCCTTGGGCCGTCTTCGCGGGGAGCTGGAAAAGCTCGCCGCCTATCTGGGGCCGGACGGTGAGGCGGACGAGGCGGCGGTCCGCGAGCTGGTGGGCCGCTCCAAGGTGGAGGCGATGTTCAAGCTGGCGGACGCGCTCGCGGAGGGCACGACCGGCCGGGCGCTCGCCCTCATCGGGCAGCTCGTGGAAACGGGCGTTTCGCCGGTAATGCTCCTGGGCGTGCTGCGGAATCAGATCCGCCGGTGGACCATAGCCAAAGCGGCCATTCGGAAGGGGATGGCCCCGGACGAGATGGCAAAGCTTCTCGGGGCCCCCCCGTTTGCGATCGATCGGCTTCGGCGGCAAGTGGCGAAGCCGAGCCCGGTGTTCCTGCGGGGCCTGTACCGGAAGCTCCTCGCTACGGACCGCCGGCTCAAGCGGACCGGAAGCGACCGCTTGGCGCGGGAGGCGCTGGAGGTTTTCGTGATGGAAATGGCTCGTGCCCCGAACGGGTTCGCGCCTCGGTGGATCTGACTGGTTTGAAAAAGGGAAACAATCGAATTGGGCGCGGGGCGGTTAGTTCTAAGGTTATCTCTAGGAGGAAGTTGCGGCCAGATGAACTCGCCGGGCGAGACGCCCCGCCTTTCGAGACGCCGCCTTCTTGTGGATCACGCTCTTGGAGGCCGCCTTTTGCAATAGCGACTGGGCTTCCCGCAGGGCGTCCGCCGTTTCTTTTCCTTCCTGAATATTCGAGTCGACCTTTTTCACTGCGTTACGGAATTTCGAACGCACTGCTTTGTTGCGCGCATTCCGAACAAGGCTTTGACGGTGGCGTTTGTTCGCCGACTTGATCTGGCCCATCCGGAGTTCCGCTCCCGTTTCTTAACTGGAATGAGTCGTTGAGTCGTGCTCACAGAGAGCGTAAAATAGCATAGAACAAAATGTTGTCAAGCTATCCATCCCGCCCGGTTGAGACGGCGTGAACTTCGGAACGGATTTCCCTCGCCGCGAACCTTCCAAACACCCTCCGGAGGATTTTTCCGCCTTTCCCGACGCCGCCGGGGACTCCGCAGCCGAAGGAAGGGATGCCTTCGGTCGGTCTGCCGGCCTGGTCGGCCTTGCCACGCTAATTAGCCGAATACTGGGATTCTTGCGCGACGTCCTTATTGCCAATTTTTTCGGGGCGGCGCTTATCGCGGATGCCTTTTTCATCGCCTATGCCATTCCGAGTCTGTTGCGGCGGTTTTTCGCCGAGGGTGCTTTGACGTCGGCTTTCATTCCGGTTTTCTCGCAGGTCCGGAGGAAATCGGGGAAAGTGGAGGCGCAACGATTCGCCGGGGCGATTGCCCTCGGGCTGGGGGCGGCGCTCATTATCGTTTCCGCCCTCGGCGCATGGTTCGCCGAACCGTTGGTGTGGGTGCTCGCCCCGGGATTCGCCTCCAGCATCGAAAAGGTGACTCTCACGGCACGGCTCACGCGGGTGATGTTCCCGTTTCTTTTTTTCATCGGCCTCAGCGCGATTGCCATGGGCGTACTGAACGCGCACCGCCGTTTTTTCCTTCCCGCCCTGTCGCCCGCCCTTCACAACGTAGCGATGATCGCCGCCCTTCTCGCGGCCGCAACCTTCGCGGTCGGCCGGCCGGGCACGGTCTGGTTGGCGTGGGGAGTGGTCGCCGGAGGCGTTCTCCAGCTTGCGCTCCAGATCCCCTTCATGGCGCGGCGCGGTTTGTTGCCGATTCCCGCCGCTCCTTGGCGGGCACCGGGGGTTGGCCGGTGCCTCTCCTTGATGGGTCCCGCCGCACTGGGCATCGCCGTTCTTCAGATCAATGTACTGGCGGACCGCTGGCTCGCCTCTTTATTAGAGGAGGGGTCGATCTCCTACCTGTATTACGCCAACCGCCTGGTGCAGTTCCCGCACGGCGTATTGAGTCTGGCGGTGGCGACCGCGGCCTTCCCGGTGTTTTCGGACGAAGCCGCATCCGAGGCGGAGGGGGCCATTCGCCGCACTCTGGTCGACGCAGGGCGCCTCATTCTCCTGATAACGCTGCCCGCCGCGTTCGGCCTCATCGCCCTTGCGGATCCCATCATGGAGGTACTATTCGAGCGGGGCGCGTTCGGGCCCGCCGAGACTGCGGCGAGCGCTTGGGCTCTTCGCGCGTATTCGTTGGGGCTGATAGCCTTCGGGGGGGTGCGCCTGCTCGCGGGTGTGTACCACGCCCGCCAGAATACGCGCTATCCCGTTAGGTGCGCGAACATGGCGGTCCTCGCCAATTTGGTCCTCAGCGTGGCGCTCATGTTTCCCCTCAAATTCGTTGGCCTGGCGCTGGCGACTTCGGCGGCGAGCTTTTTGAATTTGGGTCTGCTGATCCGGGGGATGAGGGAAGTGGAGGGGGACTGGCCCGCAGGGGATTTGGTGAGTGCGCTTAAGCGGATCGCCCCCCTCTCGCTCTCGATGGGCGCGGGGGTGTACCTTCTGAACACGGCGATCTGGCCGGCGGGGAGCTCCTTCGCGGTGCGCGGCGGTGCGCTGTGCGCCGAAATCGCCCTTGCGGCCGTTTTCTATCTCGGCCTTTGCCGTGTCTTCGCGCCGATGGAGGCGGCCCCTTTGTTTGCGGTCCTTCAACGGAGACTCGGCAGCTGGGGGCGGGCGGAAGGAAAGAATGAATAAGAAGTGCAACGGTATGGGCGCCCGCGAGGGCGGAGAAACCGTCCTCGCGCCGGCGCTCGCTGAAATTCTCCGTACTTTTCAGGATTATCTTCTCATTGAGCGGCGGTTGTCGGAAAAGACCGCGGAAAGCTACGGCCTGGATGCTCGCCGGTTTCTCCTGGGGGTTCAGCGCAAGGGGCGCGCCGCACCGGGAAGCTGGGTGCGAGCGGACACGGTGGCACACATGGGAGTCCTTCGCGAGGAGAAGAAAATGGGCGCCACCCTGCGCCGCCATTACGGATCCCTCCGGGCGTTTTCCAAATACCTTCTCCGGGAAGGGTGGATTTCCGCCGACTTCACGGCGGACCTCACCCAGCCGTCGGCCTGGAAAAAATTGCCCAAGACGCTCACCTTCGAGGAGGTGGACCTTCTGCTCGCGGCCCCCCGGCCTGATACCCCCGAGGGGCTCCGCGACGGGGCCATGCTTGAGTTTCTCTACGCCACCGGGATCCGCGTGAGCGAGCTCGTGGGCATGAAACAGATCCAGTTGAAGCTGGAGGCCGGTTTCTGCCTGGTGCAGGGCAAGGGCGATAAAACAAGGCTCGTTCCGGTGGGGGATGCGGCCATCGACCGGATGGCACAATATTTAGAAGCGGCCCGACCCGTATTTGCCCGCGGCCGGGACGTGGATTTCGTCTTTCTCACCCGGAGGGGGGGCGGCATGACGCGCCAGGCGTTTTGGAGCCGGGTGAACCACTGGACCCGCATCGCGGGGCTTACCCGTAAGGTGAGCCCCCACATGTTCCGGCACAGCTTTGCGACCCATCTCCTGGCGGGGGGGGCGGACCTGCGGGCCGTACAGACCATGCTGGGCCACGCCGATATATCCACCACCGAGATATATACTCATGTCGGCCGGGATCGGCTCCAGGAGGTTTTGGACCGGCATCATCCGCGGGGACAGCAAAAATAAGGCGAAGATAGGAGCTTTTAAACTATTGACGCTCCCAGTGGCCGGGCGTAGGATCGCGCGCTGTCGAATCTGTTCTCATGGGGATGGAGATCGTACCCTTTGGTCACGAAAACATCCGGCGCCCCCATTTTGGGGCCCGATCACCTGATTCACCTGCTTGGCCAACAGGACGAAACCCTCCGGGCGGTGGAGAAGAACTTCGGCGTTCGGATCCATCTGACCCCCGAGGGATTTGTCACGGAGGGGGGTTCCGAGGCGGCCGAGGCGGCGCTTCGTTTCATCGACGAGCTTTCCGAATGCGTGGAGGAGGGGCACCGGTTCAGTCATGAGGAGATCACCACGCTCGCCCGGACCATCGCCACCGAGACCCCCCTCACGCTACACGAGTTGGTTTCCGCCCAGGTCGTCGTATCGGCGAAACGGCGCCATGTCGTTCCTAAGAGCCCCGTCCAACGGGATTATCTCGAGGCTATCCAGGAGTTCAACGTCGTTTTCGGCGTCGGTCCCGCCGGGACGGGAAAAACTTATCTGGCCATGGCGATGGCCGTCTCGGGCCTTTTGCAGAAGGCGTATTCGCGCATCATTTTGACCCGTCCCGTCGTCGAGGCGGGCGAGAAGCTCGGATTCCTGCCGGGCGACCTCCAGGAGAAAGTGAATCCCTACCTGCGGCCCCTGTTCGATGCGTTGAACGATATGGTGGAATTCGACAGGGTGGAACGACTGATGCAGCGCGGCGAGATTGAGGTGGCTCCCTTGGCCTACATGCGCGGATGTTCCCTGAACGAATCGTTCATCATCCTGGACGAGGCCCAGAATACGACCCCCGAGCAGATGAAAATGTTCCTGACGCGTCTTGGCTCCGGGAGCAAGGCGGTCGTAACCGGCGACATTACCCAAATCGATTTGCCCGAATCGTCCGGGTGTGGCGTCATCCACGCCCAACAGGTACTCGGCAAGCTTGATATGGTCCGGTTCATCCATTTTACGGAGCGCGACGTGGTTCGGACCCCCTTGGTGAGGGAAATCGTCCGCGCATATGAGGCTAGCCCGATTTAATAATCCCACTCATATTTCACTTAAAATCTTCCCGTGGCCGATGCAGTAAGGACCGCCGGGAGAAAGAGGCGTACCTCGTGTCGATTCGAATCCGGTTTGGACAATCCGAAAACGGGAAAAACGCCAAAAAGCCAAAAAACGGCATATCGCGCGGTCCCTCTACCCGCAGCGGGCGGCGGTCAACCCGGAAACCATTGGGCTTTGCCCGGAACGGAGCCCTCGTCTGGGTCCTGGGAGGGTTGCTTGCGGTTCTGCTAGCCCTACTGATGACGGCGGAGGTGGTGCCGACTCCGACGGGCTACCGGGAAGGGGACATCGCCCGCATCGACATCAAAGCGCCCCAGGATATGCGCGTCGAGGACGAGGCGGCCACGGCGGATCTTCGCCGGAAGGCAAGAGAAGGCGTAAGGGCGCGCTACGATATCAACTCCGAGCTTCAAAAGAGCATCGAGAACCGGTTGGCCGCCGCCTTCACCGCGGTGAGTAAGGAGATCGCCTCACGGTCGGAGGTTGCCCGCAAGAAGGCGGAGCAAAATAACGTGGCCCAGCCGGAGGTTGGTGCCTCATCGGATGCCCGCATCTATCGGGCGGTGGTGGCGTCACCAGCGTTTCAGGCCGCAGAAAAAGATTTCGTCGCTGTGCTCGGGGGAAATCTCAGCCAAAAAACCTTGGGTTGGCTGAAACGGGAGCGATTCGCCGGCTGGATCCGGGATGACCTCCTCAAGCTTGTTCGCTCGGCCCTCTCCCGCGGCGTGGTGAGCGACCGGCGGCTCTACGCCGCTCACGCCGCCAAGGGGATCGTCGTCCGCGACATTCGGACGGGAAAAATCGTATCGCTGGCGCTTTCCTCCGAACCGCTGGAATTGCGCGGGGTGGAAGGCTACCTGCGGGGAAGGGCGACGCGCCTCGGCCTGGAAGGCACCCCCGATTCCTATTCGCTTCTCGTTTCTCTCGCCGCCCGGCAGGTTCAGCCCTCGCTGACCTTCAACAACAAGGCCACGGTGGAGGCACAAAGGCGCACGGAGGTGCAAGTGGACGTCGTGACCCGGATCTTCAAGCGGGGGGAAATGATCGTCCGCGAAGGGGAGCGGATCAGCAAAGACCAACTCGACCTCTTGGAAAAACTGGAGGGGGCAAAGACCCAGGACCGGGTCATCGATAACTTTACCGGAGCCGGTATCCTCATCGCCATTTTCCTTTTCTTCGCTTGGACGTGCGCCGAAAGATTCGGCCTTTGCGTTTTCGCGGATCGAAAGCATCTTTTCCTTTCCGTTCTCCTTCTCGTCACCCACGCCGTGCTGGTGAAGGTCAGCATCGTGATGTCCCACCTTTTCTCGGAAACTACCCCGGCGGTCGATTTGACATCGTTCTACTATTCGGTCCCGTTTGCCTCGGCGGCGATGACGGCCGCCATCCTCCAGGGGCGATCTCCGGCCGTGCTGATGTCGGTCATGTCCGCCGTCGTCACGTTTTTCCTGCTGCCGGAGCAACCGCAATATGCCATGGTGACGTTGGCAGGCGGCATCTTCTGCGCCATGCAATGGAAGAGCTACCGGCACAGGACGGCGGTATTTTTCGCGGGCTTGATCGTGGGGTTTTTCAACGCCTCCCTGTCCCTCGGCTTCAATATGCAAGAGGGCTATCAGAGTGTTATCGCGGGGTGGACCGACATCCCGATGGCCTTCTTGGGCGGGATCACCAACATTATCTTTGTATCGGCCCTCTTGCCGTTCCTGGAGTCCCTCTTCAAGTTGACAACGGATATGGGACTTCTTGAACTGGCGGACCAAAACCATCCTCTCCTGCGCCGGCTCGTGGTCAAGGCTCCGGGCACTTACCACCACAGCCTCTTGGTGGGAAACCTCGCCGAGGAGGCAAGCGAGGCCGTCGGAGCCAACACCCTGCTCGTGCGCGTGGGGGCCTATTTTCACGATATTGGAAAGATGCTGAAGCCCGAATATTTCGTGGAGAACCAGGGGGCGGAGAACCGGCACGACCGCCTGAACCCCAGCATGAGCGCCCTGATATTGATCAGCCATGTGAAGGACGGCGTCGAATTGGCACGGAGCCATAAGCTCCCCTCCGAGATCACCGACTTCATTCTCCAGCATCATGGAGCCTCGCTGATCCGCTTCTTTTACGAAAAGGCCAAGGAAACGGCCAAAGAGAGAACCGAGGTTCCAGAAGAGGCCTACCGCTACCCTGGGCCGAGGCCCCAGACGCGCGAGGCGGGGATCCTCATGCTCGCCGATAGGGTAGAGGCCGCATCGCGCGCGCTGGAGGAGCCCTCTCCCAGCAGACTGGCCGGCATGGTAGAGCGTATCGTTCAGGACGTACTCGAAGATGGCCAGTTGGACGAGTGCGACCTGACGCTGAACAACCTTGCCCGGATCCGAAAGGCATTCCTGCGGCTCCTAGCGGGCATCCATCATCATCGGATCACCTATCCGGAACCGCACATGAGTCGAAGGGGGACCGATGGCGGTATCCATATCAAACCGGCAAAGGCGGGTTCGGATCGACTTCCGCACGCTGGAGCGGCGAGCCGAGGAATTGCTGGTAAAGCTGCAGTCGGTAGATGATTTTCTTGACCTGGCCATCGTGGGCGACCGAGCCATGCGAAAGCTCAACCGCACCTTCCGTGGCCATGCCGAGACAACCGACGCTTTGTCCTTCGCACCCACGCCCGGGGGGGAACCCGAAAATCTGATCGGGACTGGCACGGGCTCGGGTTTCTGGCCTGCGCGGGGCTTTCTCGGCGAAGTGGTCATTTCCATCGATCAAGCCCTCATCCAGGCCGCGGAAGATGCGCTCTCTTTTGAGAAGGCGTTTGAGCGGTTACTCATCCACGGTGTCCTCCACCTGAAGGGATTCGATCACGGAAATCCCAAGGAGGCCGCCCGGATGCGCCGGAGGGAGAAAAACCTTCAAGAGGGCCTTTGGAAAGCCGCACCCCCACCCTATATTGGATGAGCCGACGAATGGATTCTTTGCCGAAGCTTTCTGGCAAGCGTCGCCCTTCCCGCCCGGACGAAGAGGAATAAGCTGGTGGACCGACTGTGGGCACCCTGGCGGATGAAATACATCAAGGGAGAGGACAAGGGCCGCCCGGAGGGTTTGGGGACGGAATGCGTTCTCTGCGGCTTACAGAAGTCCGAGGACGGCCCCGAGAATCTCATTCTTTTCCGGGGCGCGCGCGCTTTCGTTATCCTCAACAGATTCCCATACACTAACGGCCACGTCATGATTGTTCCCAACCGGCATGTGCGGAACTTCGAAATGCTCGATTCGGAAGAGGGGAGTGAAATCTTCCGCCTCGCCCAGCGGACGGTGGCCGTCCTGCGGGAGAAACTGGATGCGCAGGGCTTCAACATGGGGATGAACCTTGGAACCATGGCGGGAGCGGGGATCGATTCCCACCTTCATCTCCACATCGTTCCCCGTTGGGAAGGGGACACGAATTTCATGCCCGTGATCGGGGAGGTCCGGGTTATTCCGGAGCACCACACGGAGACGTACGAGGCTCTGCTCGCGGCGTTTCGATAGGTGAAAGCGGACAAAAGGCGGGGAAGGGATTAGGCATGGGCAGCTTGCGATTGCTCTTTGGACTTGTTGTTGCGGTGATCGTGGTCAGTTTCGGCGCGAAGAACATGGCGCCGGTTTCGGTTTCCTATTTCCGGATTGGGACGTACACTTTCCCTTTGTTTTTCATCATGCTCGCCACGTTCGCGGTCGGTTTTCTGGTCGCCTGGGTGGGAGGGCTTTTCGATAAAATTCGCTTGCACCGCCGCATTCACGCCAACAAGCAGCAGGTTCGTTCCATGGAGAAGGAGATTGAGAAAGTGCGGCAGGAGAGTGGCCGCCTGCTCGCCGCCCCGAAGGAGCCGCTCGCGGGCAACCCCCCGGCCGCCTCCGACGGCGCAGATCCCGCCGCCTCCGCCCCATCTTCCGAATCCGCATCCGGAACCGGCGCGGCGAACGAATCGGGATGACTCCTTCCCGGGAAGCCAAAAGCCGGGTCCCCACTGCCATGGCAGCGTCGCCTTCAAATGCCTCCCCCTCCGGCCCGGGACGGGCACAAAAAACCCCCGCGATGCAACAGTACCTCAACATCAAGGCCATGCACCCCGACGCGATCCTTTTTTTTCAGATGGGTGATTTTTTCGAGATGTTCTACGAGGACGCCCAGAAGGCCTCGAAGATCCTTGACATCACGCTCACCTCGCGCCAGAGCGATGTGGACGGCCCCATCCCGATGTGTGGGGTTCCCCGCCACGCGGCCGATGCCTACTTGGGCCGCCTCCTCGAAGCCAGCCTGAAGGTTGCGATTTGCGAGCAGGTGGAGGATTCCGCGGAGGCGAAAGGGGTCGTCAGGCGAGAGGTCGTGCGGATATTTTCTCCGGGAACGAACTCGAATCCCGATTTCGTTGAAAGCAAGGAGGGCTGCTATCTCGCGGGGATCGCCCTCGGGAATCGGGAAGGAGAGCCTAGCTGGGGCCTCGCCCTGGCGGATATTTCCACCGGAGAGTTCCGCGCATGCGAGGTGAAGGGCGAGAAGGCCGATTCCCTCCTCGCCGATGAGTTCGAGCGGCTTCGCCCTCGCGAGATTCTCTGCCCCAAGGAGTTGGAGGCGCCTCCCGCGGTTCTCCGGGAATTGCAGAAAGCGGGGGCGAGGGTGGAGGAGCGCGCGGCGGCCGAGTTTCGGCCCGCGCGTGGGGAGGAAGCGTTCGCCGAGCAGTTTCCCGATGAAGAAGATTTGGCCGAAAAGGCCGGCGCCCATCCGGCGGCGGCGGGCGCGGCGGCGGCCCTTCTCGGCTACCTGCAGGAGAACCATCCGGTGGAGCTTCCCCACCTTCGCCCGCCGGCCTTCTACCGCGTTTCGGACACCATGCACCTCGACGCGGCCACCCAGCGAAACCTGGAGCTCGTCCGTCCCGCGGTAGCCGGGGAGGGGGGCGTATCCCTTCTTGGCCTGCTCGACAAGACTTGTACGGGAATGGGAGGGCGTCTGCTGAAAAAGTGGGTGCTGGCGCCGCTCCTTTCCGTCGGGGAGATCGGCTGCCGGGCGGACGCCGTAGAGGAGATGGTGAACGAGCCGGCGCGGCTAGAGGCATTGAGGGAAACCCTCGGGCGGGTTCACGATTTCGAGCGCATTCTGGGTCGCGTCGGTCTCCAGACGGCCAACGGACGGGACTTGGTCGGGCTCCGCGCTTCGCTCTCCGCGCTACCCGAGATCGAGGGCGCTTTGGCGGGTGCCTCCTCGGCCGAACTCGCCGGGATTCGGGAGAACTGGGATTCCGTCCCGGACATTGAAGAGGACCTTGCGGTATCTCTCGTGGACGAGCCTCGCCTCTCGCTGCGCGAGGGCGGCTTGTTTCGCGACGGCGTGGACGAAGAGCTCGATCGCTACCGGCGGGCGAGTCGGGAGGGTAAGGATTGGCTCGCATCCTACGAGACGGAGGAGCGCGGCCGGACCGGTCTTCCCCTCAAGGTCGGGTTCAACAAGGTTTTTGGGTACTATCTCGAGCTGCCGAAGCGCTACTCGGATTCCGTCCCTGTGGAGTACAGCCGAAAGCAGACCCTGGTTTCGGCCGAGCGATACGTGACGGCGGAGTTGAAGAAGATTGAGGATGACCTCCTCGGTGCGGAGGAGAAGGCCAAAAACCTCGAGTACGTCCTGTTCGGCCGGTTGCGGGGACGGATCGCCGCCCAATCCCGGCGGATCCTCGCGGCGGCGGAGCGGGTGGGGCGCATCGACGCCCTGGCCTCCCTGGCCGAGGCGGCCGTCCGCGGCGGGTACGTTCGCCCCGTTCTGGACGAGGGGGATACCCTCGAGATCATCGAAGGGCGCCATCCCGTCATGGAGGCGGACCCTTCTCTCACCTTCGTGCCGAACGACCTTCGCCTCAATGCGGAGAGGCAGATTCTCATCCTCACGGGCCCGAACATGGCGGGGAAGTCCACCTACCTGCGCCAGGTCGCCCTTCACGTTCTGATGGCGCAGATAGGCGGTTTCGTCCCCGCGCGCTCGGCGCGGATCGGCCTCGTTGACCGTGTGTTCACCCGCGTGGGGGCCCACGACCGCCTGCTCGAGGGGAAGAGCACCTTCATGGTCGAGATGGTGGAGACGGCGGCCATCTTGCGGGAAGCAACGCCGAGGAGCCTGGTCGTGCTCGACGAGGTGGGGCGGGGGACGAGCACCTTTGACGGGGTGAGCATCGCGTGGGCGGTGGTGGAGTACCTCCACGAGACCGAGGCCCACCGGGCGCGAACGCTCTTTGCCACTCATTACCACGAGCTGGCCGAGCTGGCCTCGGTCCTTCCGCGGATCTCGAACCTGACGGTAATGGTGCGCGAATGGGGAGAGGAGGTGGTCTTCCTTCGCAAGGTGGTGGACGGCAGCTGCGACCGTTCCTACGGCATTCACGTGGGGCGGCTGGCGGGGCTTCCGCCGAAGGTCCTGGCGCGCGCGAAAACCCTGCTCGCCGAGCTCGAGTGCGGCGCCGCCAGGGAAGGGGAGGAGGTCGGTCCGCTCGCGAGGCGGCATCTGGAGAAGTCCCAACCGCAGCTTCCCCTCTTTACGCCGGCCCCCTCGGCGGTGGAGGCGGCTTTGGCAAAAGTGGACCTCGACAGCCTGCCCCCCCGCCAGGCGCTCGAAATCCTATACGAATTGAAGGAATTCCTGCCAATAGACCCAGGGGGGGAGAACCAAAAGCGTTGAGAACCGCCCCCGGTTGGAGTACAATTTCTCTAACGCTTGGGGAGAAGCTATGCGCACTAAGTTTATGAATTTCTATGTTTTCGAGCACCTGTTTCCGGCGGCGGCTTTTTTTCTCCTCATCGCCCTCTCTGGCGCGCCCGCCCTTTCCGCGACGGAGGATTCCGAGGGTCCCGCCCTCCGGGACCTCACCGTGATCGAGAGGCAGGGCCGTCTCCTCGTTTTCGCCACCCTGGAGGATGCCTTCCCGCCCGATGTGCGGGAAGCCGTCCACGGCGGCGTCACCACGCGCTTCACCTTCGAAATGGCCATGATGCGCCCACGGACCTTGATCTTCGATCAGGTGCTCTTCACCCGAAAGCTGATTCGTGAGGTGAAGTACGACGCGCTGAAGAAGGCCTATACGTTTCGAGCCAAGATGGACGCCGGCGATCGAACGCGAAAGATCACCTCCAGCCACGACGAAATGGTGGATTTGATGACCGAGATCAACGGCGAGTCTATCGTCCTCGTGCGGGATCTCGATGTGAACGGCCGCTTTTATCTCCGCGCGCGGGCCAGCATGGACTCGGTGCGGTTCGCCTTCCCGTTTAATTATCTCCTCGCCTTCCTGGGCAAGAGTACGGAATGGGCGAATTCCACCGAATTCGGTTCGCGGGGGATGTGACAAGTGTATCCACCCACCCTCAGTTACGATGAAATTGCGACGCGGCGGCGGAAGTACATTCGAAACGCTACCCTCGGCCTGATCGGCATCACCGTTCTTTCCCTCACAGCTTGGATATATTTCAAGGAACTCGAGCCGGGAACCCCGTTGATGAACAACGTAGTTGTCTTCGCACTCGTAAACCTCAACATCATTCTATTGATGGTTCTGGTTCTTTTGGTGCTGCGAAACCTTGTTCGCCTCTATTATTCTATTCGGTCGGGTGCCGGCGGCGCCCGCCTGCAGGTGAAGCTCATTGTGGCCTTCGTCGGTTTTACCCTCATCCCGACCATCGCGCTCTTTTTCGTCGCAAGCGGATTGATCGACAAAAGCTTTAACTTTCTGTTCGATACGAAGGTGGAAGGAGCGCTCAAAGGCTCTTTCGAGGTGGCCCAAACCTATTATCGCGAGTCCGAGCGCAACGCCCTGGCCGACGCGCAGGCCCTCGCCGCGCAGATCGTATCGCGCGGCTGGGGCGAGTTGACCCGCAACGAAACGTTGCTGAGGGAATTTCTCGAAGAAAAGCGGATGGGTCTCCGTGCGGACAGCATCGAGCTCTTCTTTGCCAACAGCCAGGAAGTGGCTTCCGCCCGGAAGAAGGACCTTTCTTCCAAATTCCGGTTTTCGCCCCGGGCCGACTTTTTGGGAAAAGTGCTCGACGGCGAGGTCCGGGCGGCCGTGGAGAGCTTCGGCGAGAACGACGTTGTCCGGGGAATAGCTCCGATAAAGGCCGGCGAGAAGGTGACGGGCTTTCTGGTCGTTTCGCGGATTGTGCCGGAGCGCCTGGTGGAGTGGGTGAAAGGGATTTTCGCGACGTATGAGGATTTCAAGGAACTGGAACTTTCCAAGAATCCGATCAAGGGCAGTTTCATCATCACCTTCTTGCTCGTCGCCTTGCTGATCTTATTCGCCGCGATTTGGTTCGGCTTCTATATCGCCCGGGGCATCACCATTCCCATCGAAAAACTCGCCGAGGGGACGCGGGCCGTCTCCGAGGGAGAACTGGAACACCAGGTGGACGTGCTGGCGGACGGGGAGGTGGGCATCCTCGTCGACGCCTTCAACAATATGACGCGGGAACTCCTTGCAAACAAAAAGAAAATTGAGGCAGCCTCGGAGGATCTGCGGCGATCAAGCTCCGAGATTGACCGCCGCCGCCGGTACATGGAAGCCATGCTCGAGAACATCGGAACGGGGGTTGTCTCAATCAACCGCCGGGGACAGATCACCGTTTTGAACAAGGCGGCGGGCGAACTCCTCCAATTTGATCCGCATTGGGCGTTCGGACGATACTTTCACGAGGTCTTCCAAAGCGAACATCTGCGTCCAATACGGCAGCTCCTTCGAATCATGCGGGAGGAGGAACGGGCGAGCGTATCCGATCAGGTCGAGATCGTGATCGGAGGGCGCGTTCTGACTCTCCGGGCAAGCCTCACCCTCCTTCGGAGCGCGGACGGGAACCGCTTGGGCGCTGTGGTCGTATTCGACGATATGACGGCGCTGATCCGGGCGCAGAAGGTGGCCGCCTGGAGCGAGGTCGCCCAGGGAATTGCGCACGAGATCAAGAACCCTCTCACTCCGATTCAACTGTCCGCCCAGCGGATGCGCCGGAAGTACCAGCAGAAGGCGGATGATTTTGCGGAAGTCTTCGAGCATTGCACTGACACTATCATTCACCAAGTTCAGGGATTGATGGAGATGGTCAACGAGTTCAACCGGTTCGCCCGAATGCCCGAGGCGCGGCTGCGCTCGTGCCAGATCAACGGTGTCATTGACGAGGTGATCACACTTTACCGAGATCGCCGCCCGGACATCCAACTGCGGATGGAGGTGGTTGACGGCCTTCCCCTCATCTGGGCGGATGCGGAACAACTCCAGCGCCTTTTCATCAACCTGCTCAAAAACGCCATGGAGGCCATGAAAGAGAGCGGAGAAATCATGGTGTGGGCCGAGGTGGACAATAAGCAGAACCAGTTAAGCGTCGAGGTGGCGGACCAAGGAGAAGGCATTCCCGAAGAATCGAAATGGAGCGTATTCTATCCCTATTTTTCAACCAAAAGCCGCGGCTCTGGCCTGGGACTTGCCATATGCCACCGCATCGTCTCGGACCATAATGGCTCGATCACCGTACGGGACAACCAGCCGAGGGGCTCGGTCTTCCGTGTAACTTTCCCCCTCGCACACCCTTCTACCTACGTCACGGAAATGGAGAGGTCCGCCGCAATTGGATAAAGGCCAAGTTCTTATTGTTGATGACGAGCAGGACATCCTTTTCAGCCTGGAAGGAATCCTGGAGGACGAGGGCTACCGAGTGGCCAAGGCGGACTCGGGCGAGCGCGCGCTCGAGATGATGCGCGCCGAGGCTCCCGACGTAGTCCTCGTGGACGTGTGGATGCCTGGGATCGACGGGATCAAGACCCTTCAGACCGCGAAAGAGTTTCAGGGCGACACCGAGGTAATCGTTATGTCCGGCCACGGAAACATCGACACGGCCGTGACCGCGACCAAACTGGGCGCCTTTGACTTCATCGAAAAGCCCCTTTCGATGGAGGCTGTCATCCGGGTGGTCAATGCGGCCGTTCGGAAAAAGCGCATTGTCGAGGTCGAAAACGCCGACTCCTGGGGCGTGTCACTCGAGGGGAACGACCCAGGAGTCATCGAGGCGCGGAAAAAGATCGCCGAGGCGGCCGCCGACTTGCGGCCCGTGGTTATATCCGGCGAGCCGGGCGCGGGGAAGCGGTTCGTGGCCCGGAAGATCCACCTGGAGGGAATTACCAAGGACACCGCCCTCCGACTCCTCCACTGCCGGACATTCCCGGAAAAGGGCGACGAGGCGGCTTTCGCCGATTCCCTGCGCCGCCTGTTTCCCGACGATACGAAGGGCACCATTTTTCTGGGCGGGCTGGAACACATGGAAGCGGACAACAAGTTTGTATTTTTGGACGTACTGCTCGCCAAGACAAAGCAGCGGGAGCGCGTCGTTGTCGCGATTGACGAGGAGTCCGGCGAAGAGAACAGGCGGGAGCTGGCGTCGGAGGTGGCTGAATATCTATTGGCGCGCCGGATATATCTGCCACCGCTCCGGGACCGGCGGGGAGACATCCTTCCCCTGGCCAAGCGGTTATTGGAGGAAGCCTCAAAGAAGATGGGACTGGAAAAGGCATTCGAGGCGGACGCCATGGCCGCCCTTTTCCAATTCAACTGGCCGGGCAACGTGGTCGAGTTGAAGGGCGCCGTGAACCATGCGTTCTCGTCCGCGCCGGGGAAAATGATCCGCACGGAGCACCTTCCTAGGCGGGTCCGCGGGGGGTATACACAGGAACTCGAAGAAGATTGCCCGACGAACTTTAAGGCCGCCCGGCGGGATTGGGAGCGGCGCTTCTTCTCCTACCATCTCGTCCGGAACAATTGGGATCTCAAGACCATCGCCCGATCCGTGGAGGTCCCGATCGCAACCCTCAAACGGAAGCTGCAAACCCACCGGCTGGAATCCCCGTCGGCCGATCAGGCCCCGCGGGGGGTGGTGCAGAAGACCATTGGGCGAAGCGTTATCATGTACGGGCGCGGCCTGCATTCCGGGGTCAAGACGGGACTCCTGCTTGAACCCTTGCCGTCTGGCAGCGGAATCCACTTCGGAAACCTCATCACATCGGAGACCGTCGCGGCCCGGGTGGCTTATGTGAAAAGCACCGACCACGCGACGAACCTTAGGGATGGCTCCGTGGTGGCCCGCACCATTGAACATCTGATGAGCGCTCTCCATGCCTATGGACTGACAAACCTCCTCGTCAAAATCGGGGAAGAGGTCCCCATCATGGAGGGATCGGCGATGGCCTTTTGCCAACTCATCGAGGATGCCGGGATCGAAGAGCAGGATGCGGGGGTTCCGACGCTCATTGTGGATAAGGTTTACGAGGTGGGAAAGCCGGGCGGGGAAGAAGGGTTCCTCCGAATCGAGCCCGGCGAGGGATTCATAGTCTCCTTCCGAATCGAACACCCGCCGCCGATCGGAAACCAAGGCTATACATACGCGCATACCGACCCGGAAAGCTATAAGAAGGAAATCGCCACGGCCCGAACCTTCGGTTTC
Organism: uncultured Nitrospinaceae bacterium; assembly: GCA_964620535.1. GTDB lineage: Bacteria > UBA8248 > UBA8248 > UBA8248 > UBA8248 > CAZUHN01. The sequence continues at coordinate 25,956 of CAZUHN010000286.1, forward strand.
ATCTGGGAACTTGAAAAACTCGAACAGCGGGGGCTTGCCGAGGGCGGGCGGTGGGGAAATGTTATCTTGGTTGACCGCGAGCGCGTCGTGAATACCGAGCTCCGGTTTCCCGACGAGTTCGTCCGCCACAAGATTCTCGATCTGATCGGGGACCTGTACCTGCTCGGCCGGCCGATTTCGGGTAAGGTGACAGCGGAACGAACCGGCCACCGGCATAACGTGGCCCTTGTAAACCTCCTTTCCGAGTCGATGCTTTGAGGGGTGGGTTCGAGTACGCCCGGCACCTGCCGTGGAAGTACTTTCCTTGAACGCCAAACCGAATCTTACCTACGCCGCCGCCGGAGTCGATGTGGACGCGGGCGAGGATTTCGCCCGTTCCATTGGCGAAACCGTCCGCTCCACCTACCCTGCCCAAAAGGGTCACGTCTTGGACGCCCTTCAGGACTTTGCCGGCCTGTTCCGCTTGGGTGAAGGATACCGGGACCCCGTTCTTGTTTCGGGAACAGATGGGGTGGGGACAAAACTCCAGGTGGCACAAGCCCTCGGACGGCACGCTACGATCGGAATCGATCTCGTGGCAATGTGCGTAAACGATTTGCTCACCACGGGGGCCGTCCCGCTTTTCTTTCTCGACTATCTCGCGGCGGGAAAATTGGAAAAAGAAACGCTCACCGCCGTGGTCGGGGGGATCGCCGCCGGTTGCCGAGAGTCCGGTTGCGCCCTTTTGGGAGGCGAGACCGCCGAGATGCCCGGTTTTTATCCGACCGGAGTCTATGATTTGGCGGGGTTCGCCGTCGGCGCCGTGGAGCGGGAGGGCTTGATTGACGGGAGTCTGGTTCGAGATGGAGACCTCCTGCTCGGCTTGCCTTCTTCGGGATTGCACAGCAACGGATATTCCCTGGTCCGGCGCGTCCTCGAGGATCAGGATGAGTGGGCGCGGGAGAAGATCCATCCCGCCCTGGGCCGACCGTTGGGTGAGGCGCTCCTCGAACCCACGCGCATTTACGCCTCCGCCTTGGGTGCGCTCCGCGGCCTCCCCGGGATCCACGGGATTGCCCACGTCACCGGCGGGGGCCTTCCCGGCAACCTCCGGCGCATCCTTCCCCAAGGGCTGCAGGCCAGCCTACTGATCGGCGGCTGGCCTCTTCCTCCAATTTTCGACCTTTTGGCCGAGCGGGGGCCCATCGAGAGAAGCGAGATGTATGCCATCTTCAACATGGGGCTCGGGATCGTGGTGGCCCTCGATCCGGCGGAGGCGGACGGGGCAGGGGATGCCCTTTCCTCGGTCGGGGAAAAATATTACCAGGCGGGCAAGGTCCGCGTCCGTCCCGCGGGAAAAGCCGCGGTCGAAATTTCAGAGGTCGAAGGAATTTGAATAACGATCCGCAGAGGAAACCTTTCCGCCTGGCCGTCCTCGCCTCGGGCAGAGGATCCAATTTGCAAGCACTCCTTGATGCGCAGGCGGATCCAGGCCATCCGGCGGTGGTGGTCCGGGTCTTGAGTGATGTCGAGGATGCGCCGGCCCTGGATCGGGCGCGGCGGGCGGGGGTGGAGGCCGTTTGGGTGGATCCCCGGCGGGGGAATTTCAATCGCCAGTTGGGCCGCGAGATCGAAAAGGCCGACGCTGGCCTGATCTGCCTTGCCGGATATATGCGCGTCCTGAGCGAGGCGGTGGTGGCGCGGTTCCGGGGCGGAATCGTCAACATCCACCCCTCGCTCCTTCCCGCTTTTCCCGGTCTGCGCGCCCAACGAAAGGCCCTTCGCGCGGGGGTGCGGGTCGCGGGCTGCACCGTCCATTTCGTGGACGAGGGGGTGGATACCGGACCCATTATATTGCAAGCGGCGGTCCCTGTGCTGCCGGACGATGATGAAGAATCCCTTTCCCGCCGAATCCTTCGTTATGAGAACCGAATCTATCCGCTTGCCGTACGCCTCATCGCCGGAGGTAGGGTGAGGCTCGAAGGGCGGCGGGTGACCATCACGGGCGCGGGCGGGGGCGACCTTGCGGGATTCACTGCCCCATCGGTGGATTCCTCCCTTCCTGCGCCCGGTGCGGAAGAAGAGGCGGGAGTGACGCCCAGGCAGGGGGCGGGCTGATTGTCGCTCCGCTTCCTCCCCCTATCCTCCAAAAACCCCCGCCGGATAGCGATTTCTTGACACCCTGGGCCGGCCCTCCTAAAATGGCCGCCGTGAGGAATTATTGCTCGGCTCGACCCGGCGTTCGGCTTCTTTTTTGCGGAAAGGGAGGGCTCCACGGGGGGAGCCTTTTGTTATTATCGCTATTCTTCGGATTTCTCGCCGCCTCGTCCGTCGATTCAAAGACCTCCAGGGGGAAGGGGCCGGTCCGGCGAGAAATCGTTGTCGAGCGCCTTCAGCGGCAATACGAAAAAACGCGAACCCTCACCGCTGATTTTGAGCAGGAAAACGATCTCCGGTCGCTGGGAAGGAAAACTCGCTCGAAGGGTCGATTGTCCTTGAGCAAGCCCGGGCGCATACGCTTCGAGTACTTCGAGCCCGAGAGCCAGCTCCTGGTGTCCGATGGGTCGCGCTTTTGGATCTACACCCCTCGGCTCCGACAGGTGATCCTGACCAACCTGTCGCGGATGATTTCTAGTCCCACGCCGTTTCTTTTTCTCGCCGGAAAGGGAAGGCTCACCGACAGTTTCCGGGTGGAATTAGAAGAAGAGGGAACCCCGCGGCGGCCCGAGGGCGTCTGGAAGGGCGGGCAGCCGCACCGCCTTTTCCTGGCGCCGCGGAAAGGGGGCCGCGGCCCCCGACGAATGTGGCTCGAGGTGGACCCGGAGACCTTCCACATCGTGGGCCTCGAGTTTTTCGACAGCATGGGAAACGGTACGCGAATCCACTTCCGGAACATCAAAGCGGGCATTAAACTCTCCCCGGAGATGTTTCAATTTGAAGTGCCGTCTGGGGTTGACGTCGTTCGGGCACCTGAGCGTCGGTAACTGTTAGAGGAAAAATGGGCTACCAGATTTTCACATGGGTTCAGAGTTTTGGGGTTACCATTTTCTGGGCGGTGATCGTCCTGGGGGCGCTCATATTCATTCACGAACTCGGGCACTATCTTGCCGCGAAAAAGCTGGGTATCGGGGTCCGTGTGTTCTCGCTCGGCTTCGGACGAAAGCTCATCGGCTTCCAACGGGGGGAGACCGAGTACCGAGTTTCGCTCATCCCCCTCGGCGGGTATGTGAAGCTGGTCGGCGAGAGTCCGGAAAGCGACATGGAGGAAGAGGAAGATCCCGCGGTCTCCTTTTTTCTCCGGCCGGTGAACCACCGCTTTTTCGTAATCGTCGCGGGCCCGGGATTTAACCTGATTTTCGCGTTCCTGCTGAGTTGGACCCTCCACATCGTGGGCGTTCCGATCCCGGGAACCTGGGTGGGTTCGGTGCTTCCCGGTACACCCGCCATGCGGGCCGGCCTGCGGGCGGGCGATCATATCGTCGCTATCGACGAAAAGCCCGTTCAGAAGTGGGCAAAGCTGGTCGAGATCATCCAAAAAAAAGCGGATATGCAAATCGTCCTCCGGGTTGAGCGCGGGAGAAAAGTAGAGGAGATCTCGATAGTCCCGACTTCGAAAACGGCGGAAGGCAAGGAGCTGGGTTACGGGCGGATCGGAATCAGCCTTGGTTCCCAAACCGTCATCGAACGCTCCGGGCCAGTCGACGCGCTCAGGCGGAGTGCGATCCACAACATCAACATCGTGAGCCTCACCGTTGGCGCATTATACCGTATCATCACCGGCGCCGCTCCGGCAGAGATCGGCGGGCCCATCCGCATCTCGGCCATCGCCGCCGAGCAGGCTCGACGGGGCCTCCGATTCCTGGTCGGGTTCACCATCCTCCTCAGCGTGAACTTGGCCATCCTGAACCTCTTGCCCATCCCCGTCCTGGACGGCGGGCACATATTTTTTCTCCTCCTCGAGGCCTTGCGGGGGAAACCCTTGGGCGACCGGGTTCGGGACATGGCCATGCAGGTCGGATTAGTCCTTCTGATCGGCCTAATGCTCTTCGCCACCTTCAAGGACAGCGTATATTATTTCTCCCGTTGGACATCTGGCGCCTCCGGAGAGAGAAGGTGGACCGTCCCTCCAAAACCGCCCGCGCCGCGCCCTGTGCCCTCGGAGGGAAGGTAGCGCAGCAGGCGCAGGATCGGCCCATGGATGAAAATTCGTTCGACTACTTCACCGACGATGTCTTTCGGGTGAAGCCTCTTCCCGGGCGGGGCCTCACGCCGGAGGAGCAAGAGGCCGCCGGCCTGCCTCTCCTCAGAGGGGGCGCTTCCGCAACGGCGGAGGTGTTTCCCTGCACCGATTCCACCCGGTTTTCTCTCCACCGCCGTGCGAGTCGCCAGATTCGGGTGGGCGGGGTGAAGATCGGAGGCGGCGCTCCGATCGCCGTTCAGTCGATGTGCAACACCTTCACTCATCAGATCGAAGAGACGGTCGCCCAGATCGAATCACTCGCGAGGGCCGGCTGCGAGATCGTGCGCCTGGCGGTTCCGAACGAGTCGGCTGCGAAAGCGCTCCCCGAAATTCGGCGACGCACGCGCGTTCCCCTCGTCGCCGACATTCATTTCGACTACCGCTTCGCCTTGGCGGCGGCGGATGCGGGGGTGGACTGCCTTCGGATTAATCCCGGCAATATAAACGGCGAGGACCGGGTGAGCGAGGTCGTCTCGGCGGCGAAGCAAAACGGCATTCCCATCCGCGTGGGGGTGAACGCCGGCTCGCTGGAGAAGCACCTACTCGACCGCTACGGAGGAGCCTCCCCTGATGCCATCGTCGAGAGCGGGCTGCGCCACCTCGCGATGCTGGAAAGGTGCGGATTTTACGAAACCAAAATCTCCCTCAAGGCCTCGGACGTGGCCCGTACGGTGGGGGCCTACCGCCTCATGGCGTCGCGGGTGGATTATCCCTTTCATCTCGGCATCACCGAGAGCGGAAGCCTTCAGACGGGAAGCATCAAGAGCGCCGTCGGGTTGGGCATCCTTCTCGCCGAGGGCATCGGCGACACCATCCGGGTCTCGCTCGCCGCCGACCCGGTGGAGGAGGTGCGCGTGGGATTCGAGATCCTCAAAAGCCTCCGCCTCCGCCAAAAGGGGGTGAACGTGATCGCCTGCCCCTCTTGCGGCCGGGTTCAAATCGACGTGGACAAACTCACCCTCGAGGTGGAGAAGGATCTTGCCCATATCGACGCGCCCGTCACCGTAGCCGTTATGGGCTGTGAGGTGAACGGGCCGGGGGAGGCTCGTGAGGCCGACATCGGCGTCGCCGGGGGGCACCAGAGCGCCCTCATCTTCATGAAGGGCGAGAAGGTGGGCCTCGTTGACTACAAAGACATCAAGGAGAACCTCGTCGAGCGAGTGGAGAAGATCGCGGCCGAGTACGCTGCTCCCCAATTCCAGGACGGCAAAGAGGGGGATTAGAGAGTCCATGCGGGTAACCCGTGCCTTTCTGCCCACGTTGAAGGAGGCCCCCGCCGAGGCAGAGGTGGTGAGTCACCGGCTCATGGTGCGTGCCGCCATGACTCGCCGGCTCGCTGCCGGGGTGTACACTCTCCTTCCTCTCGGAGTGCGGGTGCAGCGGAAGGTGGAGGAAATCTGCCGAGAGGAAATGAACCAGGCGGGCGCGCAGGAGGTTTTCCTCCCCGCCCTGAATCCCGCCGAGCTTTGGCGCCAAACGGGCCGGTGGGATGTCTACGGCAAGGAACTCATGCGCCTCCAGGACCGGCACGGCAGGGATTTTTGTCTCGGGCCCACCCACGAGGAGGTCATTACCGACCTTGTGGCCCGCGAAGTTCGCAGCTACCGGGATCTTCCCCTCAACCTCTACCAGATCCAGACCAAATTCCGCGACGAGATCCGGCCCCGCTTCGGGGTGATGCGGGGCCGGGAATTCACAATGAAGGACGGCTATAGCTTCGACAGAGACGATGCCGGGGCCGAGGAAAGCTACGCGGCGATGGTGGAGGCCTACAAGCGGATCTTCCGCCGGTGCGGCCTTCGATTCAGCGATGTCGAGGCGGATTCCGGTTCCATCGGAGGAAGTTTTTCCCACGAATTCATGGTGCTGGCCGATACCGGGGAAGAGGCGGTCACGGTTTGCAGCAAGTGCGGTTACGCGGCCAACATCGAGAAGACGCCGGTCAGCTTCTCCCTTCCCGAGGACGGACGGGGGAAACTCGAAAAGGTGCACACTCCCGATGCTCGAACCATTGAAGAGGTGTCCGCCTTTCTCGGGAAGCCGCCCCGCCGGATGGCAAAAACCCTCCTCTACATTGCCGACGGCCGGCCCGTTGCGGCGATGATACCGGGCCACCGCGAGCTGAACGAAACAAAGCTTCGCAACGCCTTGGATGTCACCAAGGTCATTCTCGCGGACGCCGAGACCGTCGAGCGCTTAACCCGGGCCGAGGTGGGTTTCGCCGGTCCGATCGGGCTCAGCGGCGCATACATCCTGGCAGACGAATCCATGCGCGGCGGCGGGTGCTTCGTGGTCGGGGCCAACGAGCCGGACTACCACTACACTGGCGCCGAGGAGGGGCGCGATTTCTGGGTGGACGCGTTCGCGGATTTGACGCTGGCCGAGGCGGGAGACGGCTGCCCCACCTGTGGGGAGGCGATGGGGGTCAGCCAGGGCATCGAAGTGGGCCATGTGTTCAAGCTCGGGAACAAATACTCCAAATCGCTGGAGGCGACCTACCTCGACGAAGAAGGTAAAATGAAAGAGATCGTCATGGGTTGCTACGGGATCGGCATCGGCCGCACGGTCGCGGCCGCCATTGAGCAAAACCACGACGAGGACGGAATCATCTGGCCCGTACCCCTTGCCCCCTATCACGTATACGTCATCCCGGTGAAGGCGGACGACCCAAAGTGCCGCGAGGAGTCTGAACGCCTCTACGCCGCGCTCGAATCATTCGGAGTGGATTCGCTCCTCGACGATCGCGACGAGCGGCTGGGGGTGAAGTTTAAGGACGCCGATTTGATCGGAATCCCCTTCAAGGCGGTGGTGGGGCCCAAGGGACTGAAAGAGGGGAAGATCGAGATAAAGGAAAGGCGGAGCGGCATTACTGAGTTTATTCCCCTGGAGGAGGCGGTCGAGGCGCTTCGGGCGCGCGTAACCTCTGGCATGACGGCCGATGGCCAATGAATGGGAGTCCGCCGGGGTCCACATTGAGGAGCATTGAAAAACTTGACGTTCTGCTGGTCGGCCATTATAGTTTCCCGCCGTTGAACTCGATAGGGATTGGCGTATGGCATACCAAGGAGTACGGGAGTGCGTTGTTTGCGCGTGGCGCGAAGGGTGTCGCCTGAAATGGCGCAACGAGCCTATGGGCGCTCTTCATTGTCCCGAGTTCACGCCCGACTTGCAGCTGGAGCAGGTGAAGGCGGCCATGAAGACTTGCCCAACAGAAGAATTCACAAAGGGGGATGATTGACTGATGCGACGTGAGATCGAAATTTTATTCCTGCTTTTCCTGGGTATACTTTGTATTTTAATTGCCCTGCTCCGAATGACCGATTTCGGTTTGCAGGTTTTTTTCTACATTCTCGCCGCCATGTTTATTCTCGCGATTTTTCGTCCCAAAGAGTCTCCTTGATTCTGTTCGCATCAATCCGGCGGTGTAGCTCAACCGGTTAGAGCATACGGCTCATATCCGTAGTGTTGGGGGTTCGAGTCCCTCCACCGCCACCACATATCCTCTCTTTCCCGTTTGCCGCCGGGGAGGGCCCCATGGGAACGCAGTCCTCCCAACACGCGTCCGCGAAGCTCGTTCGGCTCTTTGAGGCGAAGGTGCGGCGCGGAGGAACGCGTTGCCGTCTCTGGGAACGGAAGGGTCCGTTCGTCGTGGGCTACTCGGGGGGGGGCGATTCAACGGCCCTCCTTCTCTCGCTCACCGCCCTTTTGGAGAAAGCGGGTTCTCGAGCAAAGGATCGGCTCCTGGCCCTTCACGTCCACCACGGCCTGCGGCCCGGGGCGGCGGACGGGGACGCCAGGCACGCAGAGGCTTTTTGCCGGGAACAGGATATTCCCTTTCTGCTGGCGCGCGTTCGGGTGAAGCGGTCCGGCTGGCGAGGTCTCGAGGCAGCGGCGCGCGATGCGAGGCGGGCTGCCCTCCTTTCCGCTGCTGACGAACTGGGAAGCAACTCCGTCGTCCTTGCCCACACGCGAGAAGATCAGGTCGAAACCGTTCTCATGCGCCTGTTCGAGGGAGGGGGGGGCCGGGGGATGGCAGGCATCCGACCGGTGGCCCCGCTCCTGCAAACTTCTTCTGTGACGGGAGATGGCGTCCTGCTTTTCCGGCCGATGCTTGACCTAACTCGAGCCGAGATTCTGGATTACCTCGAGGCCCGAGAAGTCACCTGGGTTGAGGATGAGACAAACGCGGACGAGAGCCGGCTCCGGAACCGGATCCGTCGCCGCGTCCTGCCCGTCATCGAGGAGTGCTCGGGCGGGGATGCGGGCGCCCTCATCGCATCGGGCGCGGAACGGGTGGGCGCCCTTTTGGAGGTTCTCGATACCGAAGTGAGAAATGCCGAGCTGAAATTTATCTCGGAGACCGGGGCGGGGGAGACCCTGATTCGCCCACTCGGCGCGGCGGCCGGACTGGCTCAGGCCGTCCGGGCGGGGCTGTGGCGCGCCGCCCTGGATCGAAGTCAAGGTCAGCCCGGGGAGAATAGGGGGCGGCACTCGCTCGGGCGCCTGATCTCGGGGATAGATGCTCTTGTCACGGCGGGTGGGCCTTCGGGACAGATCGACCTGCCGGGAGGTCTCGTCGCCAGGCGAGTTTATGATGCTTTGGTGATTGGCCCATCACCGAAACCCCGCGCCGTCTCAATAGTGGCGGTTTCCCTTGCGCTTCCCGGCCGCACGCGGCACGTGGCGCTGGACGTCGAGTTGTTGGCGGCGCTCGGGGAGGACGGGGTGCGCCCTGTGGTCGATGAGGGTTTTCAGGAAGTTTCCCTTGACGCCGACCGGCTGGGGGAGAAGGCTTTCCTCCGAAGCCGCCTGGAGGGAGATCGGTTCCAGCCTGCCGGGGCACCGGGCGGGCGGAAATTGAAGGCCTTCCTCATCGACCGGAAAATTCCTCGCGCCGAGCGCGATTTTATTCCCCTGGTCGCGGTGGGAAAGGAAATTGCGTGGGTGGTGGGCCACGCGGTATCGGAGCAGTACCGCGCGGGCGCCAATACGAGGCGGGTGATCAGCCTCCGGGCCGATCGGACAAAGAGGGAGTCTGGGGAGAATTGATTCGCCCCGCCCGGGCGGGGATGAGGGAAACTTTCGAGCGAACAGGTGGAATATCGAAGGGCGACAAATACAAAGACGCCAGAACCTGCCGGTCTTGCGGTTGCACGGGGCGGGGAATATTTGATACGGTTTCAGTTGTGTTTTGTCGTTTCTATTTAGGTGAAAGGTGACGATTTGAACCAATTTTACAAGAATCTCGCGCTTTGGCTCATTGTCGGCCTCATCATGGTCGGTATGTTTCAAGTCTTCAGTGGCGCCCGTTCTTTGGAGCGGACGGTGGTGTACAGTGACTTCCTGCGCGCTGTCCAGGACGGGCAGGTGGGCGATGTCCTCATCCAGGGAAACACCATCCGGGGCCGCTACGTCAACGGGAAGCCGTTTCATACCTATGCCCCGGACGACACCAACCTGATTTCCACGCTCCGGGCGAAGGGCGTGCGCATCAGCGCACAGCCCGAGGAACAGAATTCGTGGTACATGAATCTGATCCTAAGCTGGTTCCCCATGATCATTCTTCTGGGCGTCTGGATTTTCTTCATGCGCCAGATGCATGTCGGCGGAACTAAAGCGCTCTCCTTCGGTAAAAGCAAGGCACGGCTGGTTAACGATGCAAACACTAAGAAAGTGTCTTTCAAGGACGTGGCCGGCATCGAAGAGGCCATCGAGGAGCTCCAGGAGATTGTTGAATTCTTGAAGGATCCGCAGAAGTTCACCCGCCTGGGCGCCCGCATTCCAAAGGGGGTCCTTCTCGTCGGCCCGCCCGGAACGGGCAAAACACTTCTTGCGCGGGCCATCGCCGGGGAAGCGGACGTCCCCTTTTTCTCGATCAGCGGTTCCAGCTTCGTGGAAATGTTCGTTGGGGTGGGCGCCTCGCGGGTGCGCGACCTTTTCGAGCAGGGCAAGGTCAACGCGCCGTGCATCATCTTCATCGATGAGATCGACGCCGTCGGGCGGCATCGCGGGGCCGGGCTGGGCGGCGGCCACGACGAGCGCGAACAGACCCTCAACCAATTGCTCGTTGAGATGGACGGCTTCGAGTCTAACGACGGAGTGATTCTCGTCGCCGCGACCAACCGCCCCGACGTGTTGGACCCTGCCCTACTGCGCCCAGGCCGCTTCGACCGCCAGGTCGTGGTCCCCCTGCCCGACATCAAAGGGCGGCTCGCGATACTAAAGGTGCACGCCAAGGAAGTTGAGTTGGCCGACGATGTGGATATGGGCGTAATCGCGCGTGGGACGCCCCGCTACGCGGGCGCGGATCTGGCGAACCTGTTGAACGAGGCCGCCCTCCTCGCCGCGCGCCGAGAGAAAAAGGCCGTCGACCTCGATGACCTGTCCGAGGCCAAGGACAAGGTCATGATGGGGAAGGAAAGGCGGAGTATCGTAATCAGCGAAAAGGAAAAGAGGAATACCGCTTACCACGAGGCCGGGCACGCCCTCGTCACCCTTCTTTTACCGGGGACCGATCCGGTCGAGAAAGTGACCATCATCCCCCGCGGCTTCTCCTTGGGGAGCACGTGGTCCCTCCCCGAGGAAGACCGCTACAACGAGGACAAGAACCGCCTCCTCAATCAGGTTGCCATCCTGATGGGGGGGCGGGCAGCTGAAATACTCGTTCTGGACGAGATGACGACCGGCGCCAAGCAGGACATACAGGTGGCGACCGATCTGGCAAGAACCATGGTGTGTGAGTGGGGCATGAGCGAGAAGCTGGGGCCGCTTTCTTTTGGAAAAAAACACGAGCAAATTTTTCTGGGAAGGGAAATTTCACAGCACCGCGATTACAGCGAAGAGGTCGCTGTCACGATCGACGAAGAGGTGAAGGAGATTGTCACCACTTCGTTCGACAAGTCGATGGGTCTCCTCAAGAAGAACCGGGACAAGCTCGAACTCCTGGCGAAGACACTCCTCGATTTTGAAACCATCGAGCGGGCTGACATCGAATGTCTGCTGGAAACGGGTAAGATGCCGGCTGGTCGCACGGCCGTTTCTGCTGCGCACGAGGAAGCTTCCGCCTCCTCTCTCGAGCCGGAAGAGGAAACCCCTCCCGAGCCCAAGGGCACGAAGATTTCCCCGCCCGACTTGGCGCCGGGCGAAGTCTAACGGCATATTTTTCCCTCCCGGTATCTCTTCGGGTTCCTCCCAGGGGTTTCATCGAGCTGATTGGGGCAGGATTCCGCCCCTCAGGCGCACGCGCGCGGGCCCCAAATCTCGATTTATAATGGCCCGATGAAATTCTCTGGATTTTTCCCCTACTCCCCCGGGAGGACGAATGCCCAAGCTCTGTGTGAATGTCGACCATGTGGCCACCGTTCGCGAGGCTCGGCGCACCGATGAGCCA
>CAZUHN010000287.1:0-1687 GCA_964620535.1 uncultured Nitrospinaceae bacterium
TCGAGAAAAACGATGAAGTCGTGGTCAATGATCTGTTAAGCGCGGCCTATGAATATGGGCGAGAGCAAGGCTGTCATATCCTGGAATGGGTCGGTATGCCCGCAGATCTGCGACAGATAGCACACAGGCACAGTCCCTTTATTCGGACGTTGCCGACATGGCCGCTTTACTACAAGACAATGGATGACGGACTGACATCCTCTCTTGAGAGGCAAACGGCGTGGTACATTGCCCCTTACGATGGTGACACGACGCTTACCTGACGGACCGGAATCCCTCCGCTGATCGGCCCCTACCGGACATGGATTTTCGACTGCGACGGCGTCCTCCTGGATTCCAACCGGGTGAAGGCCGGGGCCTTTTTCGAGGCCGCCAGGCCCCATGGGGAGGAAGCGGCGGCCCGGCTGGCGGACCATCACCGGGCCAACGGCGGCCTGTCCAGGTTCGAGAAGTTCCGCTACCTCTTCGAAACCCTGCTCGGACGCGACGACTACGATGCCGACCTGGCCCGCGCGCTCGCTCGTTTCGCCGAAGTGTCGCGGGAGGGCCTCATGAACGCGCCCGAGGCCGAAGGCCTGCGCGATCTGCTGGCGCGCATCAACGGAGACGGGGCGCTCGCGTTCGTGGTCTCCGGCGGCTTGCAGGAGGAAGTCCAGGGCGTGCTTGAGGCCCGGAGTCTTGCCCGCCACTTCGAGGGCATCTTCGGCAGCCCCGATTCGAAAGACCTGATTCTCTCCCGCGAGCTCGATTGCGGGGGCGGCATGACGCGGCCCGCCGTCTACGTGGGAGACAGCCGCCACGACTTCGAGGCCGCCCGCCGCCATGGACTCGAATTCGTGTTCGTGTCGGCGTGGACCGAATTCACGGACTGGCGGGACTACTTCGCCGGCAGCGCCGTCACCATCGTCGAGGGAGTGGCGGACCTTGTTCATGCGCGCTCTAGAGCATGATAGAGGTCTCGAAGACATCGTCCTGAATGCTCCGCAGGGGCACCCCCGATCCATGGAAAGAGTAAAAATATTCATCATTAATGAAGTGACCATTTGGCGGTTCATTTTATCATGCGCCGGGAAGCGCCCGCCTTGTGTCCTTGCCGTGGATGCCTTGTTCCCGCCTCTCCATGGTACGCTTTCCCAGGCCGTCGAGTGGATGATCACCTCCGGCCGGGCGCGATGGATCGCCGATATTTGTCCGCTCGAAGGAAAGCTCCTGTGGGACTATCCCCATCGCGCCATCCTCCACGATGTCTTCGGCCATACCGTGAGCTGGCACGAACGGTATTTCCAGTTCGACCGCGTTGATGAGGCGTTGCCGGATTACGCCCTCGCTTTCAAGAAAATAGTCAGCAACTACATGAAACACCGTCATTTCGAGCTGCTGCTGATCCTGGAGGCGATTAAAGAGAAGGGAGACGGGAACCTTCGCTTTTTCGGCATTCAGGATCACTCGGCCGGCCTGATGGAAACATATACGAATCAAGTCCCTGAAAACCTTAACCCGGGAAACTGTTCAATCAGGTACCTGATCAATCCCATCGTTTTGGCCGCGGCGATTTCCTTAGGGATACTGTGGACGATTAGCCGGCTTCGATTGCGGCCCCCGAATCCGAAGCATTACTTTTTCGCTGCGGATTACTTCGAGAGTCCAAAGGAATTTCCCTTGTATACCGAGATGCGGACCGGCGGGG
>CAZUHN010000288.1:0-2207 GCA_964620535.1 uncultured Nitrospinaceae bacterium
TTGGAGAGTTTCCTTGATGGTGGCGATGATGGCCTCGACGGCCTCCTCGGCTTTCACTTTACTAAGACCGGTATCTTCGGCGACGAGATTAATAATATCGATCTTGGTCAATGCTCCAACCCTCATTCCAAAATCGTTTGCACGCCCGATTACGATGACTTACGGACTTCGCTTCAGAAGCAATGAATGGATAAAGGACCTTACCCTTTGAACAAACAAACTTTAGCATTGAGCGGAAGGAAGAGCAACCCTGTAAATCCATGATTTCCATACAACTTGTACTCACTCGGAGGTAATAAACCGGCAAATGGAAAATACCCTCCCCCGGCGAATACAGGGGATCAAGCCCTTCCTGGTGATGGATATCCTCGAAAGAGCCCGCCAATTGGAGGTTGTGGGCCGGGAGGTCATCCACCTCGAGGTGGGGGAACCCGACTTTGATACCCCCGAGGTCATCGTCCGGGCCGGCCAAAAAGCGCTCGCCGACGGACACACTCATTACACAACCGCCCTGGGAATTCCCGAGCTTCGCGAGGCCATCGCCGAACGCTACAACCATCTTTACGGACTTTCGATCAATTCCTCGCGCGTCGTTGTGACCAGCGGCACCAGCCCGGCCATGCTCATGCTTTTCTCGATTCTCATCGAGGAGGGCGACGAGGTGATTCTCTCGGACCCACATTACGCGTGCCACCCGAGCTTCATCCTCTCGGCGATGGGCGCCCCCGTTCTCGTTCCCGCCGGGGCCGAGGAGGACTTCATTCTCCAACCCGACGCCGTTCGGAAGCGAATCACCCCCAGGACAAAGTGCATTCTCATCAACTCTCCCTCGAACCCGATGGGCACCCGCCTCGGTGGCGAGGAGATCGAGGCGCTGGCCGCCCTGGGCCCTCCCCTGGTCTCGGATGAGATTTACCACGGCCTGAGCTACGGCGGGCGGGACAGATCGGCCCTTGAGTATTCCGATGAAGTCTTTGTTATCAATGGTTTTTCAAAGTATTTCGCCATGACTGGCTGGCGGCTCGGCTACCTGATTGTGCCCGAGCGCTATGTTCGGCCGTTTGAGATTTTGCAGCAAAACTACTTCGTCTCACCCAATCCCTTCGTCCAGTGGGCGGGCGTGGCGGCCCTCCGGGAAGGTGTTCCCGCGGCGGAGGAGATGCGAAGGATTTATAGCGAACGGAGAAAAACCATGGTTCGGGGGCTGAATAAAATCGGGCTTCCCGTCCACCGCGAACCCGACGGCGCCTTCTATGCTTTCGCCGACGCCCACCCCTTCGGCGAGAACTCGCTGAAACTGGCCCGGGAGATACTCGAAGCAACCGGGGTGGCCGTAGCGCCGGGCGCTGATTTCGGCCCCGGCGGAGAAGGCTACCTGCGTTTCGCCTACTGCAACTCGGTTGAAAATATTGAATTGGCCCTCGATCGCGTGGGCTGCTATCTGGCATCCAGATAGGCGCAAAAAAATTCTCCATTCTCCCGGCGCCCGCCGAGGGAAGGGAGAATCGCGGCCAAATTCGCTAGCTTCGCCTACTCACCCTCATCGAAATCGCTGCCGCCGAACTCCGGCTCCATCTCGTCGGATTCCGCCTGGGAATTGGCCTCACGCCACTCGAGCTTATCCTCGATAATTTCGTAGTAAACGATTTCCTCGTGAGTGGCCAGCCCGTGAGAGTCCACCAGCGGTTCCGCCCCTTTTCGGAGCTGAATCACCCGCCTGGCGAGCACAACGGATAAAAGAAACCGGTTCTCAACCTTATTGAGAGCCGCTTCAAAACTTTGATCGTAGGACATTGTTGAGGCCATATTTCCTCCACGAAATTCCATCCGGAAAAGGGCGGCACACAGGCGCCAAGAGGAAGCGCGGCCCGGCCTTATTCCCTCCAAAACCAGGAACGGGTTATGGACGAAATCTCCCCGGTTATCAACCGCGGGAGAGAATTATTTTATTATCCGATTCCCACATGCTGGACATACATCATCCGCAGCTCGGATAGAACCTGCGAGAGGATTTGCTCCTCATCCTCCGAGAGGTTCCCCACCATTTTATCATTGACCATGGAAATCATGTCCACGAACATCTTGGCACTGCTGGGGTCTCCTCCGCCACTCCGCTCACCGGTCTGGGGATTAATGCCCATGGCCGCGATGGCATTGGTCTGAAGAATGGCGAGAAGCGTCTCGAACTCCCTGGAAACCTCACCCTC
>CAZUHN010000289.1:0-9362 GCA_964620535.1 uncultured Nitrospinaceae bacterium
TCACGCCCTTTCCGCCGCGCCGCTGCTTTCGGTAAAGGCTCACGGCGTTCCGCTTGATATATCCCGAGTTCGAGATGGTGACCGCCATGTCCTCCTCGACGATCATGTCTTCGAGGGCGATCTCCCCGGTCTCGTCGATGATCTCGGTCCGACGCCCATCGGCGAACTTCTTTTTGATCTCAAGGATCTCCTCCTTAATGATCTTCGTCTGTAGCGCCTCCTCGGCGAGGATTCGCTTCAGGTGGGCGATCGCTTTCCGAAGTCCCTTGTGTTCTTCCTCGATCTTGTCCTGCTCGAGAGCGGTCAGGCGCTGGAGGCGCATGTCGAGGATGGCCTGGGCCTGGATCTGGGAAAACTTGAATTTTTTCTTCAAGCCTTCCCGGGCGGCCTCGGGGGTTTTGCTCTCCCGGATGAGCTTCACCACGACGTCGATGTTCTTGAGGGCGATCCGGTATCCCTCGAGGACGTGCGCCCGCTCCTCGGCCCTGCGAAGCTCGAAGCGGCTCCGCCGGAGCACGATCTCGCGCCGGAACCGGAGGAAGTGGTCGATCATCTCCCGGACGGACATGACGCGGGGCTGGTTGTTCGCCAGCGCCAGGAGGATGACCCCGATGGTGGCCTGCATCTGTGTGTGCTTGTAGAGCTGATTCAAGACGGCGGCGCCCACGGCGTCCCGCTTGAGCTCGATGACGACCCGCATCCCGCTCCGGTCGCTCTCGTCGCGCAGGTCGGAGATTTCACCGATCTTTTGGTTCCGCACGAGGTCGGCGATCTTTTCGATGAGCCGCGCCTTGTTCACCATAAAAGGGATCTCGGTCACGACGATAGACTGGCGCCCCGTCCGGGAGTCCACCTCCACCGCCGCCCGGGCGCGAAGCTGAATATGCCCCCGCCCGTTGGCGAAATACTCTCGGATGCCGGCGCGGCCGTGAACGATCCCCGCCGTGGGAAAATCGGGGCCGGGCATGACCTTGAGGAGCTGGGAGGTCGAGACGTTTTCTTTCTCTAAGACGAGGACGAGGGCGTCGCAAAGCTCGCCTAGGTTGTGGGGGGGGATATTGGTGGCCATCCCGACGGCGATTCCCGTCGAGCCGTTCAATAGTAGGTTCGGTACGCGCGAGGGGAGCACGGTGGGCTCCGTGCGGGTGTTGTCATAGTTGAAAACGTAGTCCACCGTTTCCTTGTCGATGTCGGAAAGCATGTTCTCGGCCAGCTCGGTCATGCGCGCCTCGGTGTAACGCATGGCCGCCGGAGGGTCGCCGTCGATAGAGCCGAAGTTGCCCTGTCCGTCCACGAGGAGGGCGCGCAGGGAAAATTCCTGCGCCATCCGGGCGAGAGCCGGGTACACCACGGCTTCGCCGTGGGGGTGATAGTTGCCGCTGACGTCGCCCGAAATCTTGGCGCACTTGCGGAAGGCCTTGTTATGGGCTAGCCCGAGGTCATCGAGGGTAACAAGGATGCGCCGGTGGACCGGCTTGAGCCCGTCGCGCACGTCCGGCAGGGCGCGCGCGATGATGACGCTCATGGCGTAGTCCATGAAGGAAGTGCTGAGCTCTTTCTCGATGCTGACCGCGCGTGGTTTTTCCATTCTTCCGGCGTTTTCCTCCTCGTTTTTTCTTCGGTGCCAGCGGGCTCGGGCCTTACGGGGGGTGCGCAGAATAGGCGATTTTGGAAGATGCTTTCAATCGCTGAATAATAACACAGTAATTCCTGGGAGTGGCAAGAAAATCAACAATTTGCGACGATTCATGGGTTCCGGAATGGCCGCCTTATCAAGGGGTTGGCAGTCCCGCCCCGGCCTTCTCGAGAAAACCGAGCATGTCGGCGAGAACGGCCTCTGCGTCCCTTGCGTACAGATGGTCTCCGCCCTCCCGGACCCGGATCCTTTTGGGCGACGCCGCGCTCGCCTCGGCGGCCCGGAGGCCGGCCTTTGAAAAGTTCCGTTCCACCCCCTCCGTGCCGACGGTGTAGTAAAGGGGACAGCGAACGCGGGAGAGCGCCTTTTCGAGCGCATCCGCCTCGCGGGCGGGATGGTCTTCCAGGGCGAGGCGGGCCTTGATGATGAACACCCATTTGTCCATGAGGACGGGATCCTCTCCCCGTCCTTCGGCCACGAGCCGCTCGGCCTCGCGCTTCGCCTTCAAGCCCCATCCCGCCCCGAGTCTGGAGGCTGTTATCGGTGCGTAGCGGGGGATGGGGGACGCTAGGAGAAGGGCTTGAACCTGCCCGAGATTCGCCGCCGCATAACGGGCCGCGAGGAGCCCGCCCTGGCTGTGGCCGATGAAGAGCACCTTCCGGAATCCCCGGGCCAGGACCCACCCGACGACCGCAGCCACGTCTTCTTCGTGATCGGCCATACTGTGGTGCGCTCCGCCGCCGATCTCCGGTCCCTCGACGGCGGTGGCGAGGTGCCTCCCTCTCCGGTCGAAAAGGAGCGCGGGCATCCCGCGCCGTGAGATCGACCTTGCCGCAGCGGGTCCCAGGGCGGTAAACATATCGAGCGCTCTGCCGTGTAAATAAACGGCAGCACAGTCCGACTCTCTCCCGGGAAGCGTCCGCGCGGGCCACCAGAGCCCGTTCATGGAACTACCTCCCGACGGAATCCGGACCCAGGCGGCCTCGGCCGCGGGCGGGCCGTTTTCGTTCATCGGATTTTTCCTCCCAGGAGCGGCGCCCTCGGGAGGCGCCGGCTGCTACCCGGACACCCACCCCCAGATGGGGAAGCCCTGAAAAGGAGTGCGTATGGGATCGCCGAACAGAGGACCGGTCCGCCACGCATGGCTCGCCGCGGCTTCGCTTCTTTTCCTTCTCGCGGCCGGTATTTCCCGGCCGCTGGCGGCCCCCGTGCAGAATGACCCGGATATCACCGACCTAATGGGGGTGTTCGAAAAGGCCTACATCAAGCTGATGAAGTCCGTTGTCCTCGTCCCGGTCCAGCAGCTCGCCGGAGATACGCCATACGATGAGATCCAATAAAGCGCGGCGCATATCTCCGAGATGGTCGGGCCCCTGCCGAAATTGGACGATTACAAGCGCGACAAAGATTTCACCGAGTTCACCCGGCAGATTCAAGAACTCTGCGACCGGCTCAGCGCAGTGGCGAAAGAAAAAAAGTTTAAAGCCACTTCCGGCGCTATTGTCCGGCTTCGCCTCGCGTGCCTCTGGTGCCACGCAGATTTTCGCTTTTTGCGTGCGGGAAGAGTAAAACAAAACGCTGAATCGCTAAATCAACTTCTTGGTTTGCAGGGTGGTGCCAATGAGATCGGCAGTCTCCTCGTCTGGGTTCTTTTCGTTGTTAAACACGACATGGCAATGAATCGGATCGGCTACATTCTTTCCCATGAAACCTTGGACGAATTCTTCGCGCACCTTCGATTCCCTTGCCACTACGGACTTCGCCTCAGGCACGCCCAGCTTCTTGGCCAGCGGAACGCCTTTCGGTGCGGCCAGTTTCACCTCCTTTTGGATTCGCTAAATGTCCAGGTTCCGAACCTCAGGGGCATGGGATTCGATGAACTCCCGCCGTGGATCGACCGCGTCCCCCATCAGGGTGGCAAATCTGTCATCCGCGAGAGCGATGTCTTCGATCTCCACGTGCCGCATGGTACGCTGCTCAGGATCCATCGTGGTCTCCCAGAGCTGTTCGGGGTTCATCTCCCCAAGACCCTTGTACCGTTGGATGGCGAGCCCCCGCTGACTGAGCGCGCGGAAGTGTTCAAGAAGCTCCTCTCCCCGGCTCAGGGATACGTCATCGCCGTTGCCCTTAACGACGAACGGCGGTTCGCCGGCCTTCGAGAGGGCCTCGGAGGACGATCGGAGCCACTTGAACTCCTGCGAGTCGATCAAAAATGCGTCGATCCGCGTGGAGAGCTCGCGGTCCGCTCTCCGAGAGCGGAAGGTGATGCTCATGGGTTCTCCCGTCTCTTCGTCTTTGCGAATCTCCGAGCGGGGCTCCCCGTCCCCGGGGCATTCCTCCTTGAAATATCTCTTCACCATCTTGTCTAGCTCTTTCAGATCTTTTTCGGTGGCGAGTTTCTTTGCGCCGAAGTTCGGCTCATCGGACAGCAGGCGAATGATGCGATCGTCCATTCCCCGCCGGGCGTAGTGGCCCACGGCGGTCTCCGCCTTTCCGAGAAGGCGTAAAAATTCGCGGAGATTCTCGTCCTTGATAGACGATCTGTTCCGCGGCCCTCTTTTTCCGCGCTTTCCCGGGATTCCGTTTCCCGACATGAGCACCTCGGTTTCCTCGGTGGCGACCGAGACAAGGAATTCCTCAAACTCGTGGTCGTCCTTGATGTACTGTTCATTTTTTCCGCGCTTCACTTTGTAGAGTGGAGGCTGGGCGATGTAAAGATACCCCCCTTCGATGAGTGGTCTCATGTTTCGGAAGAAGAACGTGAGCAGCAGGGTTCGGATGTGGGACCCGTCTACGTCAGCGTCTGTCATTATCACGATCTTGTGGTAGCGTAGTTTGTCAATATCGAAGTCGTCTTTGATGCCCGTGCCGACGGCTGTGATCATGACCCGGATTTCGTCGTGGCTGAGCATTTTATCCAAGCGCGCCTTCTCGACATTGAGAATTTTTCCCTTGAGAGGGAGGATGGCCTGGAACCTCCGATCCCGGCCCTGCTTTGCCGAGCCGCCCGCGGACTCCCCCTCAACTAAAAAGAGTTCGCAAAGGTGTGGGTCCCGCTCCGAACAGTCCGCTAGTTTTCCCGGGAGGGATCCGCTTTCAAGGGCGCCCTTGCGCCGGGTCAGGTCGCGCGCCTTCCGGGCTGCCTCGCGCGCTTGGGCGGAGTGTATGGCCTTGTCGATAATTCGTCGGGCGTAGGTGGGGTTTTCCTCGAAAAAACTTCCCAGTCCCTCGTTTACAACTTGCTCGACAAGTCCTTTCGTTTCCGAGTTTCCGAGTTTGGCTTTCGTCTGGCCCTCAAACTGGGGTTCGGGTAGTTTCACGCTGACAATGGCCGTTAGGCCCTCGCGAACATCTTCTCCGCTCGGCGCAGGAGAATTCTTCATCATATTATTCTTGGTCGCGTAGCGGTTGATGGTGCGGGTTAGCGCGGTTCGAAATCCAACAAGATGAGTGCCTCCCTCTGCCGTGTTGATGTTGTTGGCAAAGGAAAAGAGGGTTTCGTTGTATCCATCGTTATATTGTAAAGCTGCCTCGATGATGGTGTCATTCCTTTTGCCCTCAATATATATGGGTTTTTTATGGATAGCATCTTTCGCCCGGTTTAAGTGTTCAACAAAAGAGGCGATTCCCCCCCCGTAGCAATACCGCTCTTTGTGACCAGTGCGGGTATCTTCAACGTCAACCCGAAGCCCACTATTCAAGAAAGCGAGTTCGCGGAGCCGGATCGCGAGAATGTCATATTCAAATTCAATGCTGTCAAATATTTTCTTGTCCGGTTTGAAGATTATCGTCGTGCCTTTTGACTTCACCTTCCGGTCCTTTTTAAGGCGGCCCCGAGCGACACCCCTATCAAAGGACATTTTATAAAGATGTCCCCCTCGCCTGATTTCCAGGTGCAGCCACTCTGAGAGTGCATTTACACAGGAAACGCCCACACCGTGTAACCCCCCCGACACCTTGTATGCGCTGCCGCCAAACTTCCCGCCAGCATGAAGTTTTGTCATTACCACTTCCGCCGCGGAAACCTTCTCGGTCTGGTGTTTGTCTACCGGGATGCCCCGTCCATTGTCTTTCACTAAAACAGAACCGTCTTCGTTAATGGTAATTTCAACACGATTACAGTAACCTGCCATGGCCTCATCAACGCTATTGTCCACCACCTCATACACAAGATGATGCAAGCCACTGGATCCCGTACTTCCAACATACATGGCTGGGCGCTTACGAACAGCCTCAAGACCCTCCAATACCCGAATCTGTTTCGCGTCATAAGCGGTCCCTGTTTTTTTCTTTGAACTCGTTGCCATTTTCCCGCCTATCCCTTCTCCCTGGGACTCCCCAACAAACTCACGCACAAGGGGAGCTTTACCCAATCAACCCATTCCCGGTCCTAGCTAACCCCATTCCGTCCCATGCCCCAACGCGGGACGTTCACCCAAACCGATACCCCGTTCCACTCCCTAAATCTGTATATACTGGCGGAACAAAAAGGTGTGCTGCCCTTTACGATGATTGGCCCGGCGATTCTCGACAGATAGCCAAGCCAAACTATAATTATAACAGAGCACGCCCCTTCTACAAAGTTAGATTCCACCTCGAAAGACCCCTTTTGTCTCTCTTTTCTAAATAAAACACCCATCAAATCCAACCGATATTTTCCCATCAAAAGAAAGATCTCTGTAAAAAATCATACACTGTTGCCTGCTCAGGGCTCCTGTTTGGTCTCCTCTCTTCTCGCTACTTATTTACTTCCCCCCGGTTAACTCTGGGTTGCCATTTCTTTATTTTGTTTTTTCTAACGGTTGCTGCGATGTGTGCTATTAGAATATTAACGGTTATCCCCACGCTCTTCTATTATCTATAAAGTGTAAGAAGAAAGAATAGTAGTAGTAGTAGGGGTGGTTGGTTTGTGGAAAAGACACAAAGTGCCCAAGAGAAAACGTGTTTAGGCAAAGAGAGGATGTGGACATTTTGGGGCCCGCTGTGGAGGGGCGGGGGGGGGGGCGAGGTTTTCCCCAAAGAAAAAAGAGCGAAGGGTTTACCCACAGACAGTTCCACGCATTATAATATCTCAATAGTGTCGCGAAGCTGCTGGACGGTTGAGGCGATTGAAGGGTCTTTTTGAATGAGGTCCTTAATTTTATTTGTGGAGTGAATGACGGTTGTATGATCTCTTCCACCAAAGCGACGGCCTATCTCGGTAGTTGATGCTCGGGTCATTTCCCGACAGAGATACATTGATATTTGCCGAGGGAGCACATAGATCTGGGAACGACTTTTAGAACGAAGATCAGACACCTTAATCTGAAAATGAGTAGAAACAGATTGCTGGATAGTGTCGATTCCTGTTGGTTGGGAAGGGTTCCAGATAATTTGACGGAGAACTTCTTGTGTCATCGCCATGTCGATCTCGGTTCCATAAAGAGAGGCGTGAAAGGTTAATTTAATAAGGCACCCTTCTAGTTCGCGGATGTTGGATTTGACCTTAGAGGCAATGAAATGAGCGACCTCAATGGGAAGGCCCTGGTTTTGTTCAACAGCCTTTCGCTGGAGAATGGCCACTCTTGTTTCAAAGTCAGGTACCCCGATATCCGCCATCATTCCCCAGACGAAACGAGTTCGAAGGCGTTCCTCTAAACCAGCCGTATCTTTGGGCACCCGATCACTTGTTATGACAATTTGACTTCCCGCCTCGTGAAGCGCGTTGAAGGTAAAGAAAAACTCTTCTTGAGTTCGTTCTTTCCCGGCAAAAAACTGTATATCGTCGATAATTAGAGCGTCCATCCGGCGGTACTTACTGCGAAATTCGGACATGCGGTTTCTGCGTAGCGAGGCGATGAGCTCGTTAATAAAGTTTTCCGAGGTAGTGAAATAAATCCGCGATGCCGGACGCGTTTCGAGGATTTGATGCCCAACAGCGTGAAGAAGATGTGTTTTCCCGAGCCCAACGCCTCCATAGACGAAAAGGGGGTTCATGGTGAGGCCAGGACTTTCCGCCGCTCGTCTGCAACAGGCGTGGGCGAACTGGTTTGAATTGCCAACCACAAAGTTATCAAATTTATATCTAGGATTGAGGAAATCCGGTTTTGACAAGACTTGGTGTGGTGGTGGGCTCGGGGCCACAGGGGGGCTCGCCCGATCTGGAGCGCCGTCGCCACTTGGGGCCACAAATCGGAGCGTAATCCGGTTTCCGCTTTCCTGCCCTATAATTTGTGAAATTATGCCCCAGTATCTTGTGCGCAGGGTATCGACCGTAAAGCTGTCGCGCGCCTCGACGGTGACTGTCTCATCGTCGCGAGCAACCTCGCGTGTTTCGGCGAACCACCTGTCAAAGGTTTGGGGGGAGACTTCCTCTCGTAACTTTTCTAGACAATAGTTCCAGAAGGTTTCCATAAAAAGGACCAATTGAAGGGAAAATATTACAAAAAAGCCGTATTTTTCTAAAAACTCATAGTAGAAAAGAAAAAATAACCGCGCAAAAGGTTTCGCGAGCGACAAGAGTTTCACCAGAAGAATGACTGCAAGCCACAGATTTCCACAAGCCAACGCCGAAAATCAAGTCTTTTTCACAAAATAATGCTCTATTATTGCAAAAAAATGAATGTATGTGAAAAAATACGTGTTAGAGTGCCAGTCCCTCCTTCCGCTGGCACTGAAAGAGAATGAAATGCGTCCCCGTGCGCGACTTCTATGGGAATTCAACCCCGAACCGGGGCTTTCACGCTCCACGCAACGGCGAGGTGCAAAGTCCTTGACAACCATGGGGGCCGTAGCTAATGTGCGCTCTGTTTTCGAGAAAAAAGGCGGGCATGACAAGCAAAATCGTGAATCTGCCCCCGGCCTTCCCGTTAATCTGAGAGGCGGCCCGTCATGAAGAGGACCTATCAGCCAAATCGGCGCAAACGATTGAAAACACATGGTTTCCGCCGCAGGATGAAGACCGTCGGGGGACAGGGTATACTGAAGCGCCGACGGGCCAAGGGCCGAAAACGCCTCGCTGCTACCGTATGAGAAACGGGAGCCGAAAAGCTAGGTTTTCCCTCTGCCGGATGACGCGATGCCACCGCAGAGATTCCGGTCGGAAATGCGAATCCGCCGAGCCCGCGAGTTTTCCCACGTCCTGAAAAAGGGTAGGAGGCGAAGCAACCGCCTTTTCTCCCTCCATTTGGTTACAGGTAGCGGGGGCCCGAGCCGGTTGGGCATCATCGCCACTCGGCGGGTGGGCAAGGCGGTTGAGCGGAACCACGTGAAACGGATCCTTCGGGAGGCTTTTCGACAGCTGTATTCGCACCTCCCTCCCGGCCTTGACGTGGTTGTCGTGGCGAAACCTCCTTTGGCGAGGGCTGGACTAAAGGATGTGGAGATCGAATTTCGGGATACCCTCGGGTTTCCGCACAACCGGTGATGGGCCCGGCTTCTTTGGCCGGATTCTTCGGGAAACTGCGATCGCTCTGATCTGGGGTTACCGGTTTTTTATTTCCCCGCTTCTGCCGGGAAGCTGTCGCTTCACTCCCACATGTTCGCAATATGCGGAAGAGGCTTTTCGGCGGCACGGCCCCTGCCTCGCCTTGTGGATGTCGGTCCGCCGGCTTGGGCGCTGCCATCCCTTCCACCCCGGGGGCGAGGATCCGGTTCCGCGGTCCCGCTGAACGAGGCGTATCAGATGGAAAAGAACGCGATTATCGCTGCAGTCCTTTCGATGGCTATCCTGATCGGCTGGCAGATG
>CAZUHN010000290.1:0-10914 GCA_964620535.1 uncultured Nitrospinaceae bacterium
TACTTTTTTCCTCATTTCCGGAGAGCTTGATTCCACCCAAGAAAGCGGTCTGTTATTCGCTGCAAAAATCGCGGGAGTCATTTTCCTTTTCTCTTTTATCGGCGTGGGTTTCGCGCGGCGGGGGAAAAAGCATTTCGTCTCAATGAAAAATGAGTACCTAGAAGCTGCAACCGGAACCAGGGGGACTTGAAACCTGCCGCCTTTTCTTCTCGGACGAGATCCACGCTTGGCCTCCCTCATTACTCGCTTTGGTCAGCGTGAAGCCTGCGAAAGAAGAATCCGCCCTGTAAATTCCACAAAAAAACACAAAACTGCAAACTCCTGTCAAATTACGAACTTCACCTTTATGCGTTAAAGTTTTTTTCACTTGCACAGAAAAATATGTGACCAAGATCACATCGGGGAAATCCTTTTACACAGGTCGAAAGATTATCTGTTGACGAGACGACGGAGGTGAGATAGATTTTCCCTACACGCACAAAATAACCACCCGCAACGTTCTCATCATTCTGATTCATGGGAGGTGCAGATTATGCAGAAGTCCGATCTTGTGATCAAAGTCGCGAAAGAGGCGGGAATCTCCAAATCGGCCGCAGGACGAGCGGTGGACTCTTTTCTGGGGAACGTCACCAAGGCACTCAAGAACGGAGATCGGATATCGCTTTTCGGCTTCGGCACGTTCACCGTTTCGAAGCGAAGCGCCCGCATGGGTCGAAATCCCCAAACCGGCGAAGCAATTCGAATCAAAGCTTCTAAAGCTCCCAAATTTACGGCGGGGAAATCTCTCAAGGAAGAAGTGAACCGGTAACCGATTCGCTCAATTACATTTTTCCTGTTGACAAGTTTTTCGTCCGAATTTATTAAAGGTTCCAATTTGGGCGGAGATCAAAGAGATATGTTTTTCAGGGCATCGCCCAATTTGCTGTTTTCTTCCTGCAAACCGATTGTCACGCGGAGCCATTCCGGAGAGTCAAAAGCGCTTCCTGCCCGGACGATTATCCCGACGCGGAGGAGCGCAGCGGCAACAGCTTCCCCATCCCCCACCTTCACGAAAATAAAATTGGCTTGGCTTTCGATATATTCCAATCCTAACTTTCGAAAAGTGACATATAACTGCTGCCTGCCCTCACGAACGACAGTGACTGCCTGGCGGCGGTATTCATCGTCCTTCAATGCCGCGGCGGCACCCGCCTGCGCGAGCCGGTTGACGTTGAAAGGCTCCCTTGTCCGGTTCATGTAATCAATAACTTCCTTTGGCCCGATTCCGTACCCCACGCGAAGCCCGGCGAGCCCGTAAATCTTCGAAAAAGTACGGAGAACCACCACCGGATATCGAGCCAAGAATTTCAAGCTGTCTGGATATTCCGGATGCTCAACAAAGTCTCCATAGGCCTCATCCAGGAGGACAAGTATTCCCTCGGGCAAGTCGCCAAGAAACCGGGCAAGCTCGGATTTTCCGATGATGGTGCCGGTGGGATTATTCGGGTTACATAAAAAGACGAGCTTCGTCTTCTCGGAAACCTTGGATCGGACATCATCGAGGTCCGCCCGCCAGTTCTTGAGCGGGCTCACGACAACCTTGGCCCCCATGACGCGGGAGACGTGGGCATACGGACTGAATGAGGGCTGAAGGATGATGACCTCCTCCCCCTCGTTAATAAAAGTCCGTGCCAATACTGACAAAACATCATCTCCCCCATTTCCCATGAAAATCTGATCGAACCGCACTTTCAGATTTTCCGCCAGCAATTTACGCAGGGAAATCGCCGATCCGTCCGGGTACCGGTGCAGATCGTCCAGGGCGCCGTGCACGGCTTCCAAAGCAACGGGCGAGGGGCCCAGTGTGTTTTCGTTGCTCGCGAGCTTCACCACGCCGGAAATTCCATATTCACGCGAGACGTCCTCTATCGATCGACCAGGCACGTATGCCTTCAAGTCAACAACCCCGCGCCGCAGCATTTTTTCCACATCACTGGTCAAAGTTCGTCTCGTTTCTCGTTTCTTATCCGGGAAAACGGCCACCTCCCATCAGAGCGGAGGAACGGCGGGGTAAAGCGCCGGATTGGATCGCCCACATTTTTCTACTCCGAGAACAAATCAACGACTCAGGGTTCTCTTCCCGGAAGATGGATACGCGCCAACCCTCTCTTGTCTCCCGGAGATTCAGAAAAACCGTCCGCCGGAAAAGTTCGCCCCCTCTCGGCGTAATCGTCATCTCGCAGGACATTAATATTCCACTTTGCTTGACGCCTCGCCTGCCGAGGAGGCAATAGCTAACATTTGACAGGTCCCGCCCTACACTCGACAGAGAACGGGTTTCCTGGCGCTGGCTGGCAACCTTCGACATGGCCAAGTCCGCCGTGAATCTTTCCACCTTGGCCAGATCGACACGCACATAGCAACTATCCAGAAAAGCCTCCGCGGCTCCCTCTGCTCCCTGGTTTCCTTGAAAATATCTGAGAGAAAGGGCAACGGCCATGATTAAATTTACAAGGAAAACCACGCCGGAGCAAAATCTACACCTTTTCCACACCCACCCCCCCCCATTCTATTTTCATTCGATGGGTTTCCCGGAGAAACGGAGGATATCTTAACACAGGCCGCCGATAGCGGCCTCGGAGGAGGGGAACTTTGAGACCGCACCGGTGTTGCCTTGCCCGAGAATCGCCGCGTCGCTAATATCCCTCATCGAGAATAAGGTTAAACGCACCCATTCTGAGCGGGATATCCTTCCGACAACCGCTGGTGATGGAGGGGCAGATTGAAAATTCTATTGCGTCTCTACGCAGACTTCGAAGAGAAAATGCCCGCCGAGATGGATTCCGAGGGAAACGCCACCCTGGAGCTGGAAGAGGGAACGTTCGTGGAAGAGGTTTTAGACCTTCTTCAGATTCCCCACCGGGAGGCATACGCTATCCTACTGAACGGACGCCATGCAAAATTGGATGCCGTTCTCTTCGAGGGTGCGGAGTTGACTATCTTTCCCGCGATCGTTGGCGGGTGAAACCCCTTACACCTGGGCACCATCCTCTTCGCCAGTCTCTTTCCGCTCCACCATAATAGTGAATGTGCCATCCTGCACTGTGTCCCCCGATTGGTTTTGAAGGCAGAGAAAATAAGTGACGAGGCCCTTCCCCTTGTTCGATATCCGCATGTCTTGTACCTCGACCGTACCGTGGACGGTGTCGCCGAACCGGATAGCTCTCCGGAAGCTCCAATCCAGCCCCAAGAAAGCCTCAATGGTCCTCTCCAGAATACCCAAGCGTGTAAGAAGACCCGTCAGAATAGAGAGGCCGAGCAAGCCATGGGCAATCCTCTCCCCGAAGAAAGAATTCGCGGCCCCCTCGGCGTCAGTGTGCAGGTAGGTGTAATCCCCCGTCAGGCCGGCGAACGCAGCCACATCCCCCTCCCCGATAGTACGGGCGGCGGTCTTCCAAGACATGCCTACCTCGAAATCCTCGTATTGAAATCCCCGCGGGTCCATTCTCAAGCGTGCCCCTTGAGCCCAAGGAAATAAATAATGAAAAGAAATGTGTGACAAATGAAGAAGTGGAGGTCATCACCAGATTATCATGCGCCCGCCCCTTTCGCTCCTGGGAAATCGCATGGCCATATATTATATAAGAAGAACGCCAACCCTTCATGCGGGATCTTTCAATCACCAGGAAACGAAGGGGCCCTGAATTTCATTTTCCACAATAAGTCTCGTTTTCTCCTTATGGAATTGCGGGAAACCGACACGTGGCCTAGTTTCTTGATAGGGAATGAGGGTCTTCCTCGTTCTGCAAGAAAACCCAAAATCGCCGCCAACTCCCAAGAGGAAAAGCCTATGGGCAGAAAAAGGTCATCATCTGGGAAAGACAATAATCCCTCCGCAAGAAAATCGGAATTTCCCGCCGGCGGGTTCTTTTCGGCGCCGCGCCGTTTGTAGGCGGGGCGGGCCTGGCTAACCGCCTACTGACAGGAGGTTCCAGACCGGCAGGCGGCAATCTCACGCGGCGGTGGGGAAGGTCGGCCCACACTTCCTCCACCCTTTTCCGGGGCAAGGTCCGCCAGACCTACAAGGTGACCTGCCAAATACCCGATCTCCTCGACAAACTTTATTGCTATTGCAACTGCCAGAAATATTTCGGCCACAAAAACTTTTCAAGTTGCTACGTGGACAGACACGCGGCAGGGTGAGGGATCTGCTTGAGCGAGACGCTGGATACGTCTCGAATGAACGCGAAAGGGCGGGCACCGGCCGCAATCAAGGCCACCATCGACCGGAAGCACGGGCGCACCTGATACACTTCCGCTAAGGCCCCCGAGTGCGGCAAGGAACGAGACCCCATACCTCCTTTTGCAGAATGTATTGGGCCAGAGGGATTAACCGCCATTGCTTCAAATGTTTGGTGCAGATCCCTTCAAGCCGCGCGTTCCCTTTCCGCTCGGGAATAACCGTGCCTACCGTTCCGTCCGGTAAAACCCAAAAACGTAGGACAATATGCTCTGAACCCTCAAGAACATCCTCCTTCCTTTGCCCCGGAGATGCCATCGCAATACGCGGATGCGGGGGTTTAAACAGAATTTTACGCCTCCCTGCTGGGCCCGCGATGGGAGCGTTGCGAAACGGTCGGTTCAAAAAATCCGATTTGAGCCGGGAAAGTTCCTCGGCAATATGGGACTCTGCGCCTTCCTCGGAAATCGCTTTTTTCTTTCCGCCAAGCCCTTTGCTCTCGCCGGGTGTTCCCACGGAAATAGCAAAAATCGATGCTCCGCCACTACCGTCCTCTTGCGGAGGTTTTGGAAGGGCGAGGTCCTCTGGTTTAGTTACGGACCCGGGAATTCTCAACGATGGAGGCGAGGTTGCGGCCCGCCCCTTCGGGACAGTTTCAGATCCCGCCAACGAGGGCTTCGCCGATAAAGTTGGCTTGGGCAGGATCAGGGGAGTTTCCTTGATTAGCTTTGGAAGATCAAGAGATTTTGGAAGAGGTACAGGCGGAGGCAATTTGGGCCGAAGCACCTCGGGAAGGGGGACCTCCCGCCGAACCAGGTCCACCTGGATGGGAGGCGCCATGAAAGCCACGGCGGGGGGCCGAATATCAGGCCCAAAAAGAACCAGAGCCAAGTGAACCGCAATCGAAACGAGGAAGGATAGAAGCAGATAAAGAGTCATGAACCACTGTTTTCTTTTTGAGAGGACGGCTTTGAATCCGGCTGCTGCTGCTTCCTTTGCCCTGGAGATGCCGTCGCAATGGCAATCCGAGAGGCGCCGGCTTGTTTCGCCACATCCATTACTCGAACGACGAGCCCGTGCGGGACATCGCGATCGGCTCGTATGATGAGCGTTCCCTCGGGCTGCACACGCATCTCCTCGATCAACAGGCCCCATAATGACTCGAAGGGAACTTGCCGGTTATCCAGGAAGATTCTTCGCTTACGATCAATGATCAAGATCAAATCTTTCCGAACGGGCCGCTCGACAGTCACCGCACGCGGCAGATTCACTGTAATGCCAGTCTGAATAACGAAAGTGGAACTGAGCATGAAGAAAAGCAGAAGCAGAAAAACAACGTCAATCATCGACGTCATGCCGGGTTCAGCCCGAACGCGACGCAACTCGCTGAACTTCATGCATTCCTCAGCGCTTCAGTGCCTCGATAACCCGGAACGACTGCTTCTCAATCTCAAGGATGAGACGGTCAGATTTCGAAGTGAAATAATTATAAAAAATGAGCGTGGGTATCGCAATGACGAGACCCGTTGCCGTCGTTATGAGCGCCTCGCTGATCCCCCCGGCGAGCTGGCTAGGGTGGGCGACGCCCTTTTCGCTTATCACTGTAAAAGCGCGAATCATCCCGAATACCGTTCCCGTAAGTCCGATGAGAGGGGAGATGGCCGCGATGGTGCCCAGCACTCCGAGGTAGCGGTCCAATGCGGGAACCTCCTGTCTCCCCGTATCTTCAACGATCGTTTTCAATTCATCCTTGTCACGATCAAAATTCGAGATGGCGGTCGAAAGGATTCGGGTCATAACAGACGGATAGCGGCGGCAAACAGTCATCGCCTCGCCCACCTGTTTTTCAGCCAAAAGATCCCGGATCTGCAAAAGGACATCCAAACGAATCACCCGTTTAACTCGGAGGCTGAACGACCGCTCGACGATGATGGCGAGCGCTACAACAGAGCATGCGCCAAGGGGGATCATCAAGATTCCACCCTTGGCAAGAAATTCAAGCATAAGCGGCCCCTCCAAAAGTTTTAACGGCCGGGTGGCCGAAGATCACCTTTCGCCCCCAATGGTTCAGCGATTGGAGGTCGATGCGGGCCGTAGGCGTTTCAAAGCCGCCTCGGCTTTCTCCCGCAATTCCGCCGAGGGTGCGATTCGAATCATCTTTTGGAAAATCCGGAAGGCGGTGATGCGATCTCCTACTTTCTCGTAGAGATCTCCCGCGCGGCCAAGAGCCCGAGTAACCCATATCTTCTGATCCGGGAACCGATAGGTCAACTTGAGGAAATTCGAACCCGCCCGTGCGTCCCCCCGGCTCGCCCGAATCTCCGCGAGACTAAACAAGGCTTCCACCGCTACATTGGGATCCTCAGATCGGGCCGCGACACCCAGCGCGCGCTCGGCCTGCATTTTCTCTTTCCTGCGAAAATGAAGGGCGGCGAGAAGAAGCGCCGCATCGCCGCGGAGGGTCCCAAGTCCGCCGTTATCTTCGAACGCAACCGCCCCCAAATGGCCAATTGCCGCATCTCCATCGCCCAACTTCACAGCACACCGGCCCGCCTCGAACCGGGCGAGAGGGGCATACCCGAGGCTTGGATATTCTTCAATGTAGTTTTCCAGCCGGACGCGCGCTTCGGCGCATCGCCCTACCCGGGCCAAGGTTTCACCCGCGCCGAAAAGAGCGTTTGCAGAAAGCGGACTATCCGGATGGCGCCTGAGAAGCAACTCATACGCCGTAATGGCGGCGTCAACTTTATTCCTGCGACGATAAATCGAGGCTATCCGCAACAACGCGTGGGCCGCCAAATCGCTCCCCGCATGGCGCCTTTCGACTTCTCGGTAGGCACGAAGAGCCTCATCCAACCTGTTTTGCGTGAAATGCAACTCGCCGATCTGATAGTTCAATGTGATGGCAAGGTCATCCCCTGGATACTTCTCAATGTACGAACGTGCATCTTTCAGGAATCGTTCATACTCTCTCAGTTGCAGCCGCGTGAGGATCAACCCGTAGGCCGCTTCCCGTGTTCGGGGATTTTCTTTAAAACGGTTTATCATCAGACGATATGTACGATTCGCAAGCGAATACTTTTTCTCGTTATAATATGTATCCCCCACCCGCAGGAACGCCTCCACCAGCCACGGAGAGTTCGGATGGCGATCGATAAACTCGAAGAGGCGGCCGCGTGAAATGTCGAATTCCCCCCGCCGGAACGGAACAAGGGCCATCAGGAAAAGGGCTTCTGGGGCGGCAGGGCTTTTTGGGTAGCGATCGAGATACAAGGACAGGGTATCTTGTGCCCCCTTGAACATATCCCGTCGGAAGAGGAGCTTCCCTTTTTGGAAAAGCGCTTCCCGCGCAACATCCGTACCCGTGAATTCGCGCTCGATGCGATCGAAAGCCTGGAGAGCCCCCTGATAGTTGCCCTCATTAAACCGCGCTTCGCCCGCACGGGCCAACGCCTCAGCCGCTAGCGGACCGTGGGGGCTGATACTGAAAACTTTGTCGAAGGCCTCGACAGCCCTTTTCCACTCCCTTTTGCGGTAATGAATCCAAGCGAGGCCCGCCCGCGCCTGGTACCACTCTCTCGCCTCCTCGGGGACAGAGGAGAAAGCCAGGCCGGCCTTTTCGATGTCTCCCCCCTCGAAGGCCGCCTCCCCATACCAAAGTGCCGCTTCGGGGTCGGTTTTTTGTTTCCCGCCTGCTTGCCCGGACCGCTCCGAAAAAGCCCAGCTTTCCAACACTGTCTTCGCACTGGCGAAGTCTTTCAGCTGGAAGGCGGCAAAAGCAGTCGCGAGCGCCGCCGATCGGGCGATACTCCGCTCTCCCCGGCGGTTCACATCCCTTGGTGGCCGATCGGATCCCAAGCGAAGAACACCGTAGGCCTCTTTCACCTTCCCCAGGTGATACAGGCTGAGGCCTTCAACCACACGGCCCAGCCGATACACACGACCGAGAGGGTAGGCATCGCTAACGGAGGCAGCGTGTTTGGCCGAAGCCTCAAAATCTCTTTGGCGGAACAGGGTCCAGGCGAGTTGGAGCTGGAGCGCACCTCTTTGATCATGCTTTGAGTTCTCCCCGGAAAATTCGCGGAAAGCCTTTTCAACTCTCGAGCGTTTTTGCGAATCAGCGGAAGCCCTTTCCATCTCTACCGCCAAAGCACCCACCTGTGCCGAGACGCGCAGGGGATGGTCGGAATATTGACGGAGAAAGAAGGAGAAGGTCCGGCCGGCGGCATCCAACCGGCCGAGCCGTAGTCTGGCCCAACCGATACCGTGCACCGCCTCCCCCACGAGGGCGGTATCCTCCGCATCGCGAGGTTCACCAACCGCCTCCGCTTGCGAAAATGCGATCTCGGCCAGAGCAAACTCACCTCTTTGGTGGCGAATATACCCAACTGCCACGAGAGCCCTCCTGGCTAAACCCTTTTCTTCTCCGGCAGCCGCCGCGAATGCCTCGAGCGCTTTCTCCTGGGAACCCGCAACGTGAAAAGCCCATCCGCGGAGAAAATTCGCCTCGCCAAATGCAAAATTCCCGGCTTGCCAACGGCCTTCATCCAAGATACGAAAGCAGGCGTCAATATCCCGCGCTTTGCATTTCTCTTCGGCCACCGCGTATCGGGCCGCCGCTGCGTACCGCCCCCCTCTTTGAAGCGGGAGTTGCATGAGGCGCTCGCGCTGCGTTCTGGTCTCACCCACCCTTCCGAGGCGAAGAAGGGCTTCAGCCGACCAAAAGAGCCCCGCCACCTTCAAACGGGGGTCCTCGGCCGTCTTCATGATGAAGTCAAAATATGAGAGCGCCTCGACCGGCGCAGATTTTTTCAAATAGGCGAGTCCGCTTTCGAATACCTTTTCATCACCGAAAAAGCGGGAAATTCCCCCCATCAACGTCGCTAGCTCTGGATCGGGATCCACCTCGGAGGGAAGCGGCCTCGGGGGAAGAGAAATAGGTGGGTTTTCCGGCTGAGCGAGTATGTCCGGAAAATCGACACCAAGCCTGGCCGGCGGCTTGGGACGAACGCGGATGGAGATAAGATGAGCTATGTTGCCCGTCTCGACCATGACCTCGGGAAGCGAAACCGAGAGTCGATCTTTGATTGAACTAGAAGAAGCAGGTTGGGCTGAAATCACGCTGTTCCATGCAGCAATCACCGAACCAAAAACAAGCGCACCCGCTGCCAACGACCTTACGAAAGATTTTTTTTTCGAATTCATCTCCATTCCCGATACTCTTAACGGACAAGCGGCTCCAGCCGCTCAATTTTCTCCCGTCGTTCCCGACCAGCTCTTTCGTAGGCTTTCAATTCGCGTATCCGCTTTTCCGCAATTTTCGCCTCGGAACTGACAGTTTTGGGGTTCGAGGAAGGTGCTTGTTGTTGGGAGGGAACTTCATCGTCTGACTTTCCTTCCGGCACAGCGATCCTCCGATATTGCTTCAAGGCTTTTTCCCACTCACCGCGTTTTTCATACATCCCCGCCACATGCAAAACGGCCGCCCGCCTCCATTTAGACTTCCGCGGTTCTATTCCCGCAAGAGCGACGTAAGCCGCGAGGGCCTCTTTCACCCTCCCGCGCGTTTCCAAATCCCGGGCAATTTCGTAAAGGGCCGGCTCCGCCACCAGCGGGACTGAGGATTTGGAGGCGATACGATAGGCAGCAAGAGCGGCGTTTCGATCGCCCGCTTTATATTTCAAGAGAGCCATTCTGAGGGCAATTTCATGGATGCGCGAATGGTTCGGGAAACGCTCAACGAACGATCCGTACACTTCCGCCGCCTCCATCGAGGCGCCCGCTCGATCGAGCGCACCCCCCAGGCTCAGCCATATGGTCGGCACATTTGGCTCTTGCTCAACGATGTCCTGCAGGATGGTGGTGACCTCATGAAATTTTTCTTCTTTCAACAGACAAGAGGCGATGAGTCTTTCCAAATCGAGGCGAACTCTCTTCTCCGGACCTTCACCGAGGGCCCTCCGAGCGACCTGAAGGGCAAGGGGGCAATCCCCCCTATTGAAACTGACCGACGCCCATAGACGAAGTCCCTCCAAGGGTTGCTGCGGTGTGAGTGCATCCCAATTAGCCAGTGCCTCTTCCGCCACCGCCCACTCGGACGCCGATGCCGCATCGCGCGCCAAAAGCAGCCAGACCTTCCGTCGATTTTCAAGGTCCGCTTTTTCCTCTTGCGCAAAGGGAAGAAGTAAGGCGCGAGCCCCCTTCAGGTCGCCGCTTAACCTTCGGAGCCGTCCCGCCCGGAGACGCGCGGTCAGGGCCATCTCCCGGGGCAGTAAGGGGATGGCATCCTCCCAGCGGCGGAGCGCCTTCTCCTTGTTGCCCCGCTCTTCGGCAAGGGAGGCAAGCTGAAATCGGGCCCGGGCAGCGAGTTCGGGGCGGCGCACGCCGAGGAGGACCTGCCCGAAGTAAAACTCCGCCTTTTCCTTGCTCCCCGCGCGAAGGGCACACTCTGCCCGCAGCGAGGCGACTTCCGCCCGGATTTTTTCCGGAACAACCTCGCCGGGAACCATTTTCACCAATCGGAGGGCAGCTGGACAGTCGTCCATCTCATAGCGAATGGCCGATGCGCGAAGTACGCCCGGATAGAGCACATCTTCCAGCTTCGAACTTCCCTTCTTATTGGCCCTCTTTAAGCGTAAAGCGGCCGATACGGCCCGCTCGTAGCGAAGGACAGCCTCTTTATTATTCCCGTCCGC
>CAZUHN010000291.1:0-7775 GCA_964620535.1 uncultured Nitrospinaceae bacterium
CTCCGTACTGGGCCGAAAACCGCACGAAATCTGTGCCCTTGGTATCACGCGGACCTTCCAAATCGTAAAACCCTTTGCGGGCCTGAACGTTCTGGAGAACGTCATGGTGGGCGCGTTTCGCCACACCAAGAGCCCCTCCGACGCGCGGTCGGAGGCGCTGAGGGTCCTCGATTCCCTTGGGCTCTCTCACCTGAGCGGAAAAGTGGCTGGCTCGTTGACCGTATCGGCCCGGAAGCAGATGGAAATCGCCCGAGCGCTCGCGACAAAACCCGAATTGTTACTCCTAGACGAGCCCGTCGGCGGCCTGAATCCCGCTGAAGTGGACGAAATGATGTCGCAGGTCATAAAAATCCGGGATAGCGGCATCACGATATTCATCATCGAACACGTGATGAAAGCGATTATGTCGGTATCGGACCGAATCGCAGTCCTTCATCACGGGGAGAAAATCGCGGAGAACTCTCCAAGGGATATCTCGGCGAACCGTGATGTCATCACGGCCTATTTGGGAGAGGAATATCTTGCTTCTTGACGTCGAAAACCTGGAAGTATTTTACGGCGACGTGCAGGCGATCTTTGGGATCTCCTTTTGCGTGGACGAGGGCGAGATCGTCTCGATCGTCGGATCAAACGCGGCCGGGAAAAGCACGACGCTGAGAGCGATCTCGGGCATTCTGGAGTCGAAAACCGGGAGCATCAAGTTCAACGGCCGACCCATGGAGGACCAGACCCCGGACAAGATCGTCGAGGCCGGTATCGTCCAGATTCCAGAGGGGAGGCAGCTCTTTCCGGCGATGACGGTTCAGGAGAATCTCGAGATGGGCTCTTTCATGCCGGAAGCGAAAAAAAAGAGGGCGGAGACCTTGAAGCAAGTCTACAGAACGTTTCCGATCCTTGAAGAGCGATCCAAGCAGTTTGCTGCCACACTTAGCGGCGGAGAGCAGCAAATGCTCGCCATCGGGCGCGGCCTGATGTCCCTGCCCAAGCTATTGATGTTCGACGAGCCCTCCCTGGGCCTAGCGCCGATGCTGGTAAAGGAAATTTTTAACATCGCCAAGGATATCAACGCGCAGGGCACCACGGTCCTCATGGTCGAGCAAAACGTCTATCACGCCCTGAGCATGTCCAGCAGGGCGTACGTTTTGGAGAACGGCCGGTTTGTGCTCGAAGGAAAGGGAAAAGACCTCCTCGAAGACGAGAACGTAAAAAAAGCCTACATGGGCATCTGAGGCCGGGTTTACTCCTCTTTATATTCGGGCACAGATCGGCCCCGGGACCCTCTCCCGGGAAGCTCCCGCAAGGCCATTCCGATTATAATCCCCCAAAATCTAGCCCCCCTCTTTGGCAGTCGGGGCGGTCACATATTCCGGGAACGGGATATCGTTTCCTCCTCCCTCCTGGGCCAGAGAAACCACACCAGGGCGATCGCCTGAAGACCCAGGAAAAGACCGAACGCCGCTGAATACGCCGCAGGGTCATATCCCCCGTCCGCCGCAACCGGCCAAAAGTCGATGACGATCCCGATGGTGTACTGGGCGATCATGATGCCGAGCAGGTAGATCAAATTCAGAGTGGTGTTCACCCGGCCCGCCATGTGAGGCGGAAAGAGGGTGGTCATGATGGCATAGTACGGGGTGTTTATCGTCCCCAAGAAACCGAACGAGGCCCACAAGATGTAGGTCGACTCGGTATAACCGAGGCTGATCATAAGCTGCACGGCGAGAAAGAGGAGGAGCCCCATCCCGGTGACGAGCCTGTGGCCGACCCGGAACCTTCTCATGGTGTCGATGATGAGACCCATCAGAGTATATCCGGCCACCATGAAGACGGCGATGACAAAAAGGTGGCGGGCGACCGCTTCCGGGTTGAGGCCGGCGACGTCCCGGAGCCAGGGAGCCGACCAGAGACCTTGTAGACCGAGCGACATCGCGCTCGTGAGGGAACAGGTTGGCGCGTACCTCCAGAACACCGGACTCTTGAGGATGGCGGCGACCCCCCGCCACTGCGCTCTCGCGCTCTCCCCCCTCCGTGCGGGCGCGCGGGAGGGGACGGCGAGGTAGGTCAGCCCGGCCACGAGTGCCGTCACCGCACCCAACAAGATGAACATCGTGCGCCAACTTGCGGCCCGCAAGAAGATTTCGGCGGGAGCCGTCGCGGCGAGGGCGCCCAAGCCGCCGACGGTCATAAGCACCCCATTCGCCAGCCCCAGCGATTTTTTGGGAAACCAGAGCACGTTCGCCATGAATGCGGACATCAGGGCGGCGGAACAGCCCAGGCCGATAAGGACGCGCCCGGCCACCAGGGTGGAAACGCTTTCGCCGCCGGCAAAGACAATAGAACCCAAGGCGGCGATGAGAAGGATGACCGGCGCCACGATTCTGGGTCCGTAGCGGTCGAGCAGGATCCCGAGCGGGATCTGAAACAAAGCGAAGGAGAAAAAATAGACGCTCGTAATCAGTCCGAGGTCGGCAGCGCTGGCCCCCACGTCCCGCACGAGGTCGGGCGCAATAACCGCGTTGATTGAACGAAACAGGAATGAAAAGAAATATCCGAACGAGAATGGCACCAAAATCCGGAAGACGGCAAAGAATGAAAGGGATCTCTCCGCTGCCGGAGGGTTGGATATCACTCGGCGCGCCGGGTCGAAAGGGAAGGAAATAATACAGGAAAAAGATTTGCCATCAAATGTAAATTTACCCCATCTGCGACTGATCGGAAAGCCTCGTTCTTCATCCCCTTTGCCGGCCATGGGGGGTGTAACCGGCCGATCCATCCGATCCGCAATTCTGTCCTCCGGGGACGCCTAATAATTCCCTTCCGCATCCTTCAAGATGACATCCGGGCAATCCGCCGATCTCCGGTTTTGTGAGGGGCAAGACCGGAATCTCCCGGGCGGATTGAAATAATCCGCGCCGCGTGGAGCTTTTCGGGCTACAGTGTAAATAGAAAATCATTTCACCTCCGCGTGGGAACTGCCGGATGAAAGAATTGGACGGCGATTGTGAGAAACGGGAAAATGTCCGCACGGAAAACCCCTTCAAGGGGAACAGCCTGCCCGGCGCCTTGACCCTCCCGTTGCAATGCGATAGTCAGTTTTTCACCCCTGATTCTCTGGGAGGAGAAGCACGGATGCAAATTGACGCCGGAAGACTGCGCCGAAGCATTGAGGCGATGGCACGGGTGGGCGCGACGCCAAGCGGCGGGGTTCACCGCCTCGCCTTGTCGGATGCGGACAAAGAGGCGCGCGACCTCTTCGGCGCCTGGGCGAAGGAGGCGGGGCTTTCCCTGACCGTGGACGAGATGGGCAACATGTTCGCGCGCCGGGAGGGCGGGGACAAGGACGCCCCCCCCGCCGCCGCCGGGAGCCACCTCGATACCGTGCCCAACGGCGGACGGTTCGACGGCGCCTACGGCGTCCTGTCGGCCCTCGAGGCGGTGCGCAGCCTGAACGACCAGAATATCTCCACTCGGCGGCCCGTCGAGATCATCAACTGGACGAACGAAGAAGGGGCGCGGTTTCCGATTCCCATGATCGCGAGCAGCGTCTTCTCCGGACTCCGCGAGCGCGATGCTGCATACGAGGTTTGCGACTCAGACGGAAAGCGCTTCGCCGATGCGCTCGAGCGCATCGGCTACCGGGGCGAGGTTCCCTGCAGGCCTCGCCCGTTGGGCAGCTTTTTGGAAATCCACGTCGAACAGGGGCCGGTCCTCATCACCGAAGGAACTCAGATCGGCGTGGTGGATGGCATCCGCGGCCTTCGATGGATGCGCTTCACCTTTCACGGGGTGCGGGACCACGCCGGGCCCACCCCCATGGACATGCGCCGAGACGCCCTCGTCGGGGCCGCCAAAGTCATCGCGGCCGTTCGGGAAATCCCCCGGAGGACGGGCACCGAGCTCGTCACGACCGTGGGCGAGATCCACTGTGTGCCGAATATCGTCAACGTCATCCCGGATCGAGTTTCGTTCACTGTGGACTTTCGGGACATCGACCCAATAATTCTCGCGCAGACCGAAACGATCGTGCGCGAAGCCGCGACGAAGGCGAAGGAGGAAGAAAACCTCGGGCTGGACGTGGATACCTTCACCGCCACCGAGCCCCTTGCCTTCGATCCCATCGCCATTTCCGCTGTGGAAAATGCCTGCGTGGCGGCAAGGTTTTCCTACAAAAAAATGACCAGCGCGGCGGGCCATGACGCCCACCATCTGGCAGAGATCTGCCCGACTTCCATGATTTTCGTCCCGAGCGAGGGCGGGAAGAGCCACGCAGAGGATGAGCGAACGAGCTGGGAGGACTTGGCGCGCGGGGCGGAGGTTCTCGCGGGCGCGCTCCTAGCGCTCGCAAACCGCCCTTAAGGGGGAACGCGCCGGAGAGGCAGCGAATACGCTTCGGCTAGTCGGCCAGGACGGCCAGGGCGTCCATCAAGATGGTGCCTTCGGGAATCATATGGGGCGGCCGCACGACGCCCGCAAACGCCGCGGGGGGATTTTTCGGAAAACGCTCCTGCCACACCTCAAGCGAGGGCTGGAATTCCGCCGGGTTCGTATAATAATTCTGGGTCCACACCACGTTTTTCAGATCGGTTCCCGCGCAGCGGCAGACCTTCTCCATTTTTTCCAGGATGTAGCTGGTCTGCTTTTTGGCGGAAGACCCGAACCAGGGCATTTCCGGATGAAGCCTCGCCGCGGGCGCGAGCCCTTCGCCGAAATCGGTGGCGCACATCCCCGAGATGAACAAAAATTCCCCGGCCCGGACGGCGTGCGGCTGATGAATGTCGGGCACGGGGACGTCCGGAGCGGTGATCGTCTCTTTTTCAATCCTGCTTTCTCCCCGCAAGGCGATCACGTTGATCTCGATGATGCAGTCCTTCGGCGCGAGCCGGTTCATGGGAATCGTCGTCCGGGCCGGGGGACTTTCGGGAAAATGCTTCCGCCAGACTTCCTCCAGTTCGTACACGTCGGTCATGTCGGTGAGGTAGACGTCGGCCCTGACGACGCGGCCGAGAGAGCTTCCCGCGTCCTCCAGGATTTCCTTGAGCTGCCGAAGGACGAAATCCGCCTGGAGCTTGATGGGCGAACCGTACCAAAAAGCCGGGTTCGTCCTGGCCTCCGCTGCGAGGCCTGTCTGGAAATCGGTCGCCACCTGCCCGGTGACCCACACGAAATCCCCCGCCTTCATCCACGTCGGCTGGCCCCGGGCCGAACCCCCGGAACCACCCAAATGGGAAAGCGGGCTGGGCTTCACGCCTTGGCCTGTAGAATCGCCCGGGTCGGCCTCGAAGTCGGTATCCATCTCCCGCGATTTCCCCGCCTCCTCGGTGAGGGCAATCATCCAAAGCCCGCACAAAGCCCCCGGGACGAGAAGCGAGTCGATGTGCACATGGGTGCTGCAAGGCCGGATTTCGGGATTTATCGTCCGGCTCCGGACCTCTAGATACGGAGAGGTGGCGTCCGGATGGATGCAGAACTGATCGATCCGGACGCCGAGTTCCAGGGAGGAGCCCGCCGCCTTCAAGATTTTTTGGGCGTTCTCCAGTATGTAATGCGACTGATGCTTCGAAGCGGCGGCGGGAACCCAGATTCCCCTTTTCTTCTTCACCTCCGGGGCCAGCCCGTTCCGATAATCGGAGGGTATCTGTCCTCCGAGGAAAACGTAACCCCCGGCCCGGACGGCGTGCGATCCCATGATGGACGGAGGAACATCCGGCGACAGGATTGCTTCTCGGCGCATGGCGATTCTCTCCTCGTGCCCGCCGGGCTTATTGTCGCTGCCGGAGGCGGGGGTTGATCCGTTCCTCGAAGGCCCTTCCGAGAAAATAACAGGCCACCAGGAACGCCATCAGCGCTATGCCCGGGGGCAACACCCACCACCACGCGATTCGAATCGACCCCGTGCTGAAAGCCTTATTCAGCATGAGCCCCCAGCTCACGTTGTTCGGATCGCCGAGGCCGATGAAGCTCAGGCTGGCTTCGGTCAGGACGGCCCACGCCACCCCGAACACGATGTACAGAAACGTCAAGGGCAGGATGTTCGGAAGGATGTGGACGTAAATGATCCGGAAATGGCCGGCGCCCCCCGCCCGCGCCGCGAAGATGTAGGGCCGCGTTTTCAGGGTGAGCACCTGGGCGCGGACGACGCGGGCCGCCGTCCGCCAGAATATGATGGACATCGAGCCGATGATGATGTCCAACCTTGGTCCGAGCAAGCCCACGACGACCATGGTGAAGGGGAGGAAGGGAATGGCGTAGGCGAAATCGGTGATCCGCATCAGGACGTCGTCCGTCCGGCCGCCGAAATAGCCCGAGATGAGTCCCACATTCGTCCCGATGAAGCCGAGAATGAGGGCCGTGATGAGCCCGACCGTGAAGGCGAGCTGCGCCCCCAGGATTGTCTGAGTGAAAACGTCGTGCCCGTAGAAGGTGGTTCCGAACCAGTGGCGGACGGAAATGCCGTCCAGCCGGGCGAGCTGGCCGTCCGGCCGGAAGTTGTTGGCCCAGGGATCGAAAGGTGCGAGATAGGGCGAGAACAAGGCCATGAGAAGAAAAAAGAACAGAACGCTGATCCCGATCCGGCCGTAAGGATCTTTCCAAAAAATACTGAAGTTTTTCTGAACGCCCCGCAGGAGGCGCGGCACCGTCCCCCGGTGAACCGGCCGGATGATGCTTCCTGTCGCCATTCCGCCGAACTCCTTGAGATGAACCGGCCCCGCCGTTATTCCAAAACGACCCGAGGGTCCATAATTCCGTAAAACAAATCCAAAAGAAAATTCATGGAGATGATGATGAGCGATATGAGAAAAAAGGCCGCCTGCGCCATGGGAAAGTCGAGATTGTCCACCGCGGTCACAAGCTCCCTTCCGAGGCCCGGCCACGCGAACACCACTTCGATGAGGACGGTGCTGGCGATGGCGTAACCGAACATGTGGAAAACCCACGTCATGACGGGGAGCATAGAATTCCGCGCGGCGTGCCGGAGGATCACCGACTCCTTCACCCCTTTGGCCTCGACGAGTTCCAAAAAATCCTCCCCTATGGTCTCCAGCATGCTGCTCCGCATGATCAGCATCGGCTCGGGGAGGGAGGTAATCACGGTGCACGCCATGGGCAGGGTCAGGTGCCAAAGGAAGTCCATCGAAACGAAAGTATCGACCCAGCCCGAGGGGGGGACCCCAATGGTTCGCATCCCGCCGTTGGGAAAGATCCGGAACGTATAGGAAAACCCCATCAGGAGCAGGACCCCCAGCCAAAAAACGGGCATTCCCCGGATGATGGGGGGTATGAGTACCCCTATCTGCTCAATCCGCGAGCCCCGCCACCACCCGAAATACATCCCGATGACGGCGCCGAGAATCGTTCCAAACATCGTCGCCGGAATCATCAGGACGAGCGTGTTCACGAGTTTTTCGCTCAAAATCCCCCAAACGGGCTCCTGGTGGTAAAACGAAAGGCCGAAGTCGCCCGCCAAAAGATTCCTGAAATAAGAGATGTATTGCACGCTGAGGGGCTGGTCGAGCCCCCAGTCGGCCCGCAACTGCAGCCGCGCCTCTTCGGTGAGCTCGGCCGATATGGTGGTGGCCACCGGGTCGCCCGGCAGGAGCCGGAAGAGAAAAAACATGGTGGTGATGAGGGCCCAGAGGAGGAAGACGTTTTGGAAGGTGCGGCAGAGAATGTAGCGGCGCAACGGGCTGGGTCTCCTCGCGGGGGCGGCGGGGGGGGGGGGGGGGCCCCCCGGGGGCCCCCCCCCCCCCAAATATAAGTGTTATAAAAAAAAACAA
>CAZUHN010000292.1:0-12265 GCA_964620535.1 uncultured Nitrospinaceae bacterium
TGGAAGACGCGCTCCTCATCCCGGGGCGAAACGAAACGCAGGTAATACCAGGAGGAGTCGACGAAAGTATCCATCGTGTCCGTCTCCCGGCGGGTGGGCTTTCCGGTTCGGGGGCTGG
Organism: uncultured Nitrospinaceae bacterium; assembly: GCA_964620535.1. Classification (GTDB taxonomy): domain Bacteria; phylum UBA8248; class UBA8248; order UBA8248; family UBA8248; genus CAZUHN01. Next base: position 119 of record CAZUHN010000292.1, read on the forward strand.
CGACTTGTTGGAAGGAGGCGCTCCGGGCAAGGGGATTGGCACCCCGGCCGGTAAATTCGACGTCGTGGGGATGGGTGACTGGGAGATCGCTCTCGGGAACCGAGGTGATTGTACCGTCTTCCTCGTAGAGGATCGGGATGGGCACCCCCCAATAGCGCTGGCGTGAAATGAGCCAATCGCGCAGACGCCAGTTGACGGTCCGGTCCCCAAAACTTTTTTCGGCGAAGTAGCTGATCATCTTCGGATACACTTCGCGGTTGGGCTGGCCATCAAAAGGACCAGAATTTTCCATGACGCCGTCTTCGAGATAGGCCTCGCTCATGGTGTCGCCGTGAAGGCCGCCCTCGGGATGCTGAATGACCACCCGGACCGGGATGCCGTACTTGCGGGCGAAGAGAAAATCTCGTTGATCGTGGGCGGGCACCCCCATGACGACGCCCGTGCCATATTCCATTAGGGCGTAGTTTGCAATGAGAAATGGAATCCGATCTCCGTTTACCGGGTTAATGAACAAATGGCCGGTATCGATCCCCACCTTCTCGCTTTCCTCACTCGAGCGCTCTGCGGTGCTCTGGGCCCGCATCTCGGCGACAGCGGTACGTATTTCCTTGGCCCGAGGATTATTCGACAAAATTTTCTCGATGAAGGGATGCTCAGGGGCGCACACCATGAAGGTGACACCATAGACAGTGTCGGGCCGGGTAGTGAACACCGAACAGGTTTCGCCGGTAGCCTCGAGTCGGAAGTCAATTCGCGCTCCCTCGCTCCGGCCAATCCAGTTGCGCTGTTGTTGCTTGACGTGCTCGGGCCAGCCGGTCAAGCCCTCAAGGTCGTCGAGAAGGCGCTGGGCGTAGTCGGTGATCTTGAGAAACCACTGGCTGAGCCAGCGCTTTTCCACCTTGGCACCGCTCCGCCAGGCGACGCCGTCATGGATCTGCTCGTTGGCGAGCACGGTTTCGTCTACCGGATCCCAGTTCACGAGCGACTCGCCCTTGTAGGCGAGCCCCCGCTCGTACATCTGGAGGAAAATCCACTGGGTCCAATGATAGTAGCCCGGATGGGCGGTAGAAACTTCCCGAGGCCAATCGTAGGCCAAGCCCGCAATCCGGAGTTGACGGCGCATATTGTCGATGTTCCGCTGCGTCCATTTGGCCGGATGGACGCCAGCCTCAATGGCGGCGTTCTCGGCCGGAAGGCCTAGGGCATCCCAACCCATCGGGTGAAGTACCTCGAAGCCGCGCATCCGGCGGAACCTGCTGATGGCGTCTCCCATGGTGTAGTTGCAAGCATGTCCCATGTGGAGATCGCCCGAGGGGTAGGGGAACATCATCAGACAATAGTAGGTGGGCTTGTCCCCTGGGTCGTCGGGGGCGCGGAAGGTCCCCCCGCGCTCCCAGAAATCCTGCCACTTCGATTCATATCCGGTCGGGTTGTACTCGCCGAGCATGGTTCTCCCTTATTCACACCCAATTAAAACTGCGAGCCCACGTGAATATCCCGTGCGGAGGACCCGCCCGTCAATACGGTGCCCAAAGACGGTGCTCTTCTGCGTTGCGAAGGATCTTTCGAAGGGGACTCCCTTCACCCCACCCGCCCCTGTCTAATCCATCTAGAACTTGGGACCCTCGGAGTGCGGGGACGCCTCTTGTTCGAATTTCCGAATCAACGCGCCTGGAATTTTTCCGGACCTGCCTTTGGAGCTCATTCGGGCATGGATGGTGTAGCCCTCCACGAGAAGCCGTCCTTCCTGCTCAACGGTGTAGTCCAACCGCACGCGAACCCCCTTCGGAGGCCGCAACCAACCCGTGATCCGAACCAGCCCATCGTAGCGCGCCCCTCCCTTGTAGCGGCAGCCAGTCTCGACCACCGGGAAGAAAACCCCGCGGCTCTCCAACTCGCCGTAAGGGATCTCCAGCACCCGGAAATACTCTGTGCGCAATTGTTCAAACCATACAAAATAGACCGAGTGGTGCACCACCCCCATTTGGTCCGTCTCAGCGTACCTGACCCGGAATTCGATACTGTGCGGCAAAAGATACCTCGAAAATCGGGAAAAGGGAAAATACGGTGAAAGGCAGATTCTATATCAAGAAAATGTGAGCGATGTTGAAATAGATGAGGATGCCCAACACATCCACGGCGGTCGTGACAAAAGGTCCCGTCGCCACCGCCGGGTCGAAGCGGAACCTGTGTAGAAGAAGCGGCATGACGGATGCCACAACGGCCGAGCCTGCCATCGCGAGGCAGATGGCCAAACCGACCACTAGCCCCAGGTAGGACATCGAGGCAAACTGAAACACAGCCAGCAATCCCAATAAAACACCATAACACACCCCCAGGATGACGCCCACGATAACCTCCTTGGAAACCACCCGGAACCAGAACTTGGGATCCACCCTCCCAGTCGCGAGCCCTCGCACCATGATGGTCGCGCTTTGGGTGCCGACGTTTCCCGCCATCCCAATGATAACGGGCATGAAGGCGGCCAATGCAACAACCTTGCTGAGATCGTTCGAGTAGACGTGAATGAGCTCTGCCGCCACAACTCCCCCCACCCAGCTGATGAAAAGCCAGGGAAAGCGCACCCAGGCGAGGCGCCCCGCCGAGAGTGAAGTGATCTCCTCTTGGTGATGGGTACCCGCCATCTTGAGGATGTCCTCGGTGGCCTCCTCGCGCAGAACGTCGAGCACGTCATCCACTGTGACAATACCGGCCAATACCCCATCGTCATCGACGACCGGAATAGCCAAAATATTGTATCGCGAAACCTGACGGGCAACGAGTTCCTGGTCGGCGTGAAGATTTACGTTCCACACGCTCCGGCTCATCACCTCAGAAAGGGTCTTTCGGGGATCGGAGAGAAGCAGTTGACGCAGGCTGACTACTCCCCGCATAACGGTCTTGTCGTCAATGACGTAAACATAAAATACGTTTTCCACCTCACTTGCCTTGCGGACCTGGGCGATGGCTTCCTCCACCGTAACATCTTCGTGAAAGGCAACGTAGGAATCCGTCATGATGGCGCCCGCCGACTCCGGCGGATATGCCATCAAGTCCTCAACCGATTCTGGCTCCTGAAAACTCATCAGTTGAAGAATTTCGGCGGAACGCTCTTCGGGAAAGATGCTGAGGAGGTACTTTGCATCATCACTGTCGCTCTCTTTCACCAATTCAGCGATTTTTTCGTTCGGCATAGGCTCAAGGAATTCGCGAATAACGTGAACGTCGCACTCGCTCAGGATCTCCGCCCTTCGGTCCGCATCGGTAATTACCCGGAAGGCATGCTGGCGCTCGTCCGGCTCAAGGTGGAGGAAAATACTCGCCACCTCGGCCGCGTGCATTTTTTCGAGGGCATTGGCGATGTTGGCGTCCGCATTGTGGCGCATCAGACGGCGGAGCATGTCCTGAATGCGGAGGATTCTCTGATCTCGTTCGTGAAACATCATCCGCCCCAAAAAGCACAAAAGTTAATAAAATCCCGAGGAACTTACCCCTTTTCCTGCGCCTACAAGGCAAAAAAGGGGAAAAGTCTATTTCACGGCCCTGAAAAATGTCAAATTCCTTTGAACTCCAACATATTGCGACTTCGAGGACGAAGCATTAATATGAAACCAGATCCCTTAACCCGTGCCGGCATAGCCAGGAGCTGACTATCGCAAAGCTTTTTGGATATTTAACAGGGCTGAAATCCAAGCAAATTCGCGCTCTCGAGCGGCTCTACCGGCGAAAAGTACCGCCAAATCAATTGATCCACCCGGAACTGGGCCGGGAGATTGCATCTCTTTCTTACGAGCTATCCCGCCAGGTGGGCCTCCTCATCGATAGGGGCGGGGTCGTCCGACACGTCATTATCGGCGACACACACCACATCGAAATTCCCGAGCTCGGCCGCGCCCGAGCCGGGACGAATCGGCTGCGCGGCCTGCGCTGCGTCCATACCCATCTCGGCACCCCGCACCTCTCCCAAGAGGATTTGACGGACATGGCACTGCTCCGCTTGGACATGATGGCCTCCGTCAAGGTGGACGAAAAGGGCAGCGCCCAGCATATCCAGGTGGCTCATCCTCTTCCATCTTCCATCCGGAGAAATGAGGAGGCAGGTGATTTCCTCAACGGCACGAAAGAACCACCCTGGGAAATTCTTGAATTCAGAGAGCTGTCCCAGATGGACTTGGATATATCCACCCTTATCCTCTCCTTGGAGGGAGAGTTTGCGCGCGTCCAGCGAGCCTCCTCCCGGTTGGATGGAAGGGAGAAAACTCTTCTCGTTCTTGTGGACATGGGCGACCGAAAAAAAAGGCCTCTAGAAGCTGAATTGGATGAGTTGGCAGCCCTTGCCCAGGAAGCAGGGCTCACTCCGGTCGGCCGGGTGGTTCAGCGCCGCCGTGCCGTTGAGCCCCGCTATGTCATCGGCCGCGGACGCTTGGCCGACATTTTGATTCGATCCCTACAACTCGGGGTGGAAGCTCTAGTCTTCGCCCATGAACTAACACCTAGCCAGGTGCGGAGCTTGGGCGATTTCACAGACTTGAAAATCCTGGACCGCACCCAAATCATCCTCGATATCTTTGCCCAAAGGGCGGTCAGCCGGGTGGGCAAGCTTCAGGTAGAACTAGCCCAGCTCCGCTACATGCTCCCTCGCCTTTCCACCAAAAGTACCGCCATGAGCCGTCTCACGGGCGGAATCGGCGGCCGCGGCCCGGGCGAGACCAAGCTCGAAATCCACAGGCGGCGCGCCCATGAGCGGATTCGCCGCCTGGAGAATGACCTGAAAAATATTCAGCAAAAACGCATCCAAGGCAGGCTGCGGCGCCAACGACGCAAGGTCCCCGTTCTCTCTTTCGTTGGCTACACCAACGCCGGAAAGTCCACCCTGCTCAATACCCTCACCCACAGCCAAATCCTCGCCGAGGACCGTCTGTTCGCCACTCTCGACACGTCAAGTCGAAGACTCCGTCTTCCCCGTGAGCAGGAAGTTATCATCACCGATACAGTCGGCTTCATCCACGACCTGCCGAACGAGCTCGTAAGTGCATTCCGCTCCACCTTAGAAGAGTTGGGAGAAGCAGACCTCCTCCTCCACGTCGTCGACACCTCCGACCCCGGATGCGAGGAGAATCTGACCGCCGTCGAGAGCCTTCTCGCCAAACTCGGCTTGGACAATATCCCATTACTGCGTGTCTTCAACAAGATGGACAAGGCGGACGAGATTCAGATTATGAACCTTTGCAGACGCTATGAAGGGGTAGCTGCTTGCGGTGTCGACCCCGCCACGCTTATCCCTCTCCTTGAAGAAGCGGCCGATCGGCTGGGCAAGGCAAAAAGCGGAGTCAAAGATGTCATTTTCGAGGAACGCGCCGCGAGTTGAAACAGCGGCTACATCCTTACCAATAAATTATATGACCAGATCCCACCCTATGGCGAAATCGCGGTTCGGCGGACTGAATAGGTCATCTGCTGTGGTGGCGGTCTTCCTTCTGGCCCTCCCCGGAGGGTGCGCAGGAACTTCGGGGAGGGATCTGGCGGGCAACATCTGGTCCGCTACAAGTAGCGCCGTATCCACAGCCGTCGGCGTCACTTCAAACGCAATCTCGGGTGCCGTCGATTGGGCCACCAGAACCAATGATCCCGGCACGCAAAAAGTTCGGCCCAAACCAGTGGCCACTCGGGCGACCACACACCCTGATCGTTTTCCATCGAAGCGTGAGGAAGCCATCGAGGAGAACATATCCGGTGACAATTCCCAGCGCGTCACAAAAAGACAGGTTCGCGGGGAAGTACCAAAGGAACTTCACCTATTGCCGCGGGGCGCCCTCACCCGCGAAGAGGTCCGCCGCCGAATTGCCGAGATTGACGCTCAGAAACAAAAGACGATAAACACCCGAAAGAGGCGATCGCTTGACAAGGAGCGCAAGCGACTGGTTCGTGCCCTCCAGCTGGTTGAAGAAGAAGACACCATTATTCGGGACATGGAAAGCCTCCGCGCCCGCCTTCGCCGGCTCCAAAAGCGCCTGAAAGAAGTTCAGCGAAGGAAACCCTAACTCGTCGAAGGCCCCCTTTTCAGCCGTTTTTTGCCTTTTTCTTCCTGGAACGCATTTCTCTTTTGCGAAGCGCCGATCCAAGACGAACGATACATTCGCGCTCTGGAGCGAGGAACTCACACGCCGCCGTGCGCACGGCCGCACCGGTAACAGCGCGAATGCGGCGAATGAACCCCGCCTCACTCTCGTAGGGGAGTCCGTAACGCGCGCAGTAAGCGAGTTCCGATGCGCGGGCGGAAGCGCGCTGATAAGCGCGGGCGTGCCCTCCGATGAGGAATGCCTTTGCACGTTCGAGCTCGTCCCTCCTAAGGCCATTCGAGCGTACGCGCTCCACCTCCTCTCGCATGAGGGCGATCACCTCATCTTCGGCCTCAGGTGCTGTTGCAGCATATAGGCTGAACGGGCCTGGGTCCAGCCCCTCATCGCTCAAGACATGGAGCGCGTACGCCAACCCCCGACGCTCTCGAAGCTCCATAAAAAGTCCTCCTCCCTGGCTTCCGAGCGCAGCCGCCAGCACCGAAAGTGCGAACCGGCGAGAACCGAAGAAGGAGGTCCCGAGAAATGAAAGATGAATATGGCTCTGAACGGCATCCTCGACTACATGCCGCCGGGCGCGCGCTCGTGTGAGAGGGCGGGGGGGCGCCGGCTCCTTCGGTCCACGCCAGCCGGGCGCGCGCTTGGCCCACCGCTTCGTGAGACGCCGCAGCCGCGCGGCCAGGCCAGCGGAGTCTATCTCCCCCGCCGCCCCGATTACCATGTTGCCCGGCACCGCCCACCTTCTCCAGGCCCGGCGAAGAACCTTCGTGTTCAATCTCGAGAGGGTAAGGTGGTTTCCCAGCAAATGCCGGGCGAAAGGATGGTCGCCATAAAGCGCCGACATTGAGCGGAGGCGGGAAAGATGCCCCAGATCGTCCAAGTCGCTCCGCCGCTCTGCCTCCGCTTCCCGGCGGGCGAGGATGATATCATCTGGATCAAAGGCGGGGGCCTCCAGCATTTCAGCAAATATTTCCAGCGCATCCTGAGCGACAGAGGAAAGGCACGAAAAAGAAATCCCAAAACTGTTCCTTCCGGCGAATCCGCTTAGGGAGATGGCGAGCCCGTCAATCCGCCGTGAGAGCAGGGCGGAGTCCATCGAACGGGTGGCCTGGGTGGCCACGTCCGCCATCAGGGAGTGCATGCCGGCCCGTTCTTTCCCCTCTAGCCGCTGTCCCCCGAGGAAAACTGCCCGAAGGGCGAAAACCGGCGAGGCACTCCCATGGAGTACAAGGAGCCGCGCACCGCCCGGCAGGGCGGCCCGGTGCACACCCTCCTTTTTCCGCGCGAATCTTGCAGCTCCCCTTTTCGGCGAAAAGGGAAACGCGGAAATCTTCCGGACCGTCAGCGCGAGCAGCGTCTCCCCCGTTCCTCCGCGGGCACCATCCTTCTTTCTGGCGCGAGTGGCTTCGGCAGGACGGGAAAATCCCACATGGATGGCCCGCCGCAGGTCTTTCGCTTCCAGGGGATTCGCTCCCTCGGGGAGGAACGCCCCCGCAGTGAGGGTTCGGGAAGACAAATATTTCTGGGCCACACGAAGAATATCCTCCTGCCGTACGGTCTTTACGCGCTGCAAAAAGATTTGGGCAAAATGGGCGTTTCCGGTTTGAAGTTGGGCATAGCCGACAACCTGAGCGCGCCCGCCTACCCTTTCGCGGCGGAACTGGAATTCGGCCTCGAAGGTGAGGCGAACCCGTTCTATTTCTTCCTTTGTGGGTGGCTCCTCTTCGAGGATCGATCTGGCAGTGCGGATGACATTTTCCGCTGCCACGCGGACGTCGGCGGGCGCTGTGGCCCCCCCAAGAAAGAAAAGGCCCGGTCCGGTGGAGAAAAAAACATCGGTTGAGACATCGTGCATCAAGGGTTTTTCAACGCAAAGGCGAGAATAGAGGCGGGAACTCTCCCCCATCCCGAGGATCATCGCGAGCACCTCAAGCGCAGGGGCGTCCGAGTGCAAAAATGGGGGGGCGGCGAAGGCAAGCTCCAGATGGGCCAGTCCGGAGCGCCCGCGCAAAACAAAGGTCCGCGGCCCCTCCCCCTTGGGACTCGGCGGTGGGATGGCGGGCGAGCGTCCCGTGCGGGTAGTCCCGCGGTGGAATGCGCTGGGCAAACCCTGGAGGACCTGCCGTAGAACCGCCCGCACTGTATTTTCATTCACCGCCCCGGCCAGGACAACCACTGCTCCTGCGGGCGCGTAACGCCGCCGATGGTGTTGGAGCAGTTGATGCCTTTCCAACCTCCGCACCGTTGCGCGGGTTCCGAGTATGGGAACTCCGAAAGGATGATTCGCCCCGAACGCGCGCTGAAAAAGAGCTTCCTGCAGGCGTTGGTTGGGATGATCGTTCGCGCGGTCGATTTCGGCGAAAATCACGCGCCGCTCCCGCTCGACCTCGGCCGGGTCGAACCGCGGCCACCAGACCGCCTCCGTCATGGCGCCCAGGCAGGTTTCCAGCCCTTCCGGCAGGCAGGTGAAATGGTAATACGTGGCATCACTCATGGTGTAGGCATTGACGTCCCCCCCCGCGGCCTCGATCAGATTGGCAAGCTCTCCTATCTCCAACTCCCGCGACCCTTTGAAGATCATGTGCTCGAGAAAATGAGACAACCCCCCCTTACCGGGTCCCTCGGTGTACGCCCCCGCCGGGAGCCAGATCTGCACCGCGGCGACTTTGGCTTTTTTATCGGGAAGCATGAGAAGCGTAGGGCCGCCTGGTAGGCGAGTCCGCACCATCCTCGACAACAGAGCGATATCCTCCCCATACCTAGGCGAAGGCAAATGTTTAACGGCAGGAATTGGGATATTACAAAGGACGCGCAGGATGCGGCGGATCCTCTGTGCGCCATTGATATGATCGCATATCCTGACTCAATTTCGTCGAGCGTATCATCTCCCCAATTCCTAGTCACCCGGATACCTACCGGCTTCTTCTCCCTTGACTCCCGGCCTCCCGGCGGGGCATATTTCAATCGGTCTGCTTCTTCCGGAACAGTCAGACTCCGACTCTCGTATCCAATAGGTGCACCGTGGAACCTAAAAAATGTCATCTGTTCGTTTGCATTAATCAACGCCCCCAGAATCATCCCCAGGGATGCTGTCAGTCCAAAGGAAGCATCGAGGTCATCCAGGCCCTGAACGAAGCGGTGGGCATGAGCGATCTTGCCGAGAACACCGCCGTCGCCGGGGCCACCTGCCTCGGCCCTTGCACGATGGGGCCTACCATCGTCGTCTATCCCGAAGGGGTTTGGTACACTGGGGTGAAAAAGGAAGATGTGCCGGAACTCGTGGAAGAGCATTTGAAAAATGGAAGAGTCGTCGAAAGGCTGCGGCTTCGTCTGCCCGAGCCGGATCCCCCCTCCTCCTGAGAGCGAGGAAGGCTCGTGTCCCGCGCCCTTATCCTGCATGAGAAGGACAACGTCGCCACCGCCCTGGCAGACCTCACCTCCGGCGAAGTTGTCACGGTGGAAGGCACGAATACACCTTTTCCGATCAAAACCAGAGAGCAAATCCCATTCGGCCACAAGATTGCGATCACTCCCATCTCTCCTCGGGCTACAATCCGAAAGTACGGGGAAAGCATCGGGAAGGCCACGCGGCGAATCCTCCCGGGCGCCCACGTTCACGTCCACAACCTCAAGAGCACCCGGGGATAACGGTGACCGCGCGAAAGGTCTCAAAACGGAAACTCCCCCGGCGGGCGGCGCGATCCCGCGCAAAGAAAAAAAGCCTGGCCTTCCTGGGATACCGCCGACCTGCTGGCGAGCCCGGTGCGCGGAACCTCTTGGTTGCCCTCAGCGTCATGGACAACGTGAACCCCCTTGTGCGGCGTATCGGCGCGCAGTTCCGCGATGTCACTCCAATCACGACTACCTTCGGTCGAAACCCGATGGGAGAAGACGCAGTGTGGCACAAACGAGTCATGGGACACTTGGCCGGACATCCCAACGTCGGGGCCTCCCTCTTCGTGAGCCTGGAGCCCGAGAGCGCGCGGGCCATCGCTGAGGTTGCGGCAGCGGCCTCCCCCTGGCTGCCCATCGAGATTGTCACCATCCAGGAAACTGGCGGCACTTTGAAGAGTACCGCCCGGGGCCTGGAGCTCGCCGCCAGGCTCTCAGGGCATCTGACCAAAGCGAAACGGGAGCCATGCGGCCTTGGGGAGATAACGCTCGGCGCCGAGTGCGGCGGTTCAGACACCACGAGCGGCCTCATCTCCAATCCCTTATCCGGAATTGTGGCCGACCGGGTCATCGACTCAGGGGGAACAGTTCTGTTTTCCGAAACACTCGAGATTATCGGCGCGGAACATCTGCTGGCGCAGCGGGCGGGCGACGCCAAAACCCGTCGGCGGCTTCTCTCGGGCGTAAAGCGGGCACTCGCCTACGCCGCTTCTATGGGAGTGGATCTCATCGGCTGCAACCCGACGGCGGACAACATCGCGGGCGGGATCTCCTCCATCGAGGAAAAGAGCCTCGGCGCCATCAAAAAAGCGGGGAGCCACACCATCGTCGAGGTGATTGGCGTGGGCGAGCGTCCGAGCCAGAGAGGGACGGTTTTTGTCGATGCTCCCTGCGCCGCCGTGGAGAACCTCACCTGCCTAGCGGCGTGCGGCGCCCAAGCCATTCTCTTCTCCACGGGCGGCGGCAATCCCATCGCCAATCCTATCTCCCCCACCCTTAAATTCACCGGGAACCCGCGCACCGCCCTCCATATACCTGAAAACATCGACCTCGACCTGGGCGGTGTGATGGAGGGGCGCATGGGGTTTAGAGAGGCGGCGGACGCCCTCCAGGCGGAACTCGTCGCCACCCTGAGCGGAAAACCGACCGCCGGGGAGATCCTGGGTGAGACAGAGATAGCGGTCAGTCGCGCCGCGCTGAATCTTTGAACCACCACTTCCCCTCATCTTCACCTCTTGTCCCGATCGTTCGGACTCTCCTCTTCTCGACTTTTCTTCCAGCGCACAGATACCTGACACGGCAGCATACAATCTTGACAAAAGGTCGGTGCACAATGTAAATGTCTTCCTTCGGAATCAGTTGTAGATCTACCAATTCCGCAAGACCGGGCGTGCGATCTGACCCGGCCTGCGGCGATGTCGCTTGCGTTCCCTTTTTCGAATCATTTTCAAGCTCGATAGCGTTTAATAAAGGACTTCTTGCGATGACGCGCATTGGATTCGCGACGGGTTATTCTCCATTAATGAACGTGCGGAAAATGGCTGACTGGATGAAGGGCGCCGACGAGCGAGGCTACGAGCTCGGCTTCTTCTCGGAAACCATCGAGGTCATGCGGGATTCCGTTTCTGCCCTGGCGGCCTTTGCGCTCGCAACCAAAAAGATCCATATTGGATGTACCCAGATCGTCCGCCTCCGGACGCCAGTCATACAGAGCCAGACCATCGCCACGCTGGACGAGCTCTCCGAGGGCCGCCTGATCTTGGCGCCCGGGGCCTGCACAAAAACGCACGCCATATGGAACTCCCTAGAAGTGGAAGACCCGGTCCAATCACTGCGGGACTACGTGACGGCTCTCCGGAAAATCGTCTCGGGCGAAAAGAAGATCGACTGGCAAGGTGAAACCATAACATTGGACCGGGTTGAGCTCGCCTGGAAACCGTACCGGACATACATCCCCATGTGGTTCGCGGCCACAAGCAAAACGGGGCTTCGCATCGCCGGAGAGTTGGGAGACGGGGTAATGCTGAACGCGATAACCTCTCCCGAGTATCTCACGAATGCTATTCGGATCTGCAAGGAATCGTGCGAAGCGGCGGGGAGGGACTGGAGCCAGTTCCAGGTCGCCTGTCTAATCGTCTCCTCGGTGGAGGACAACCACGAAAAAGCTCTCGACCAAGTGCGCTGGGAGGTTGCCAGCAAGTTCGACCGGATCCAGATCGAGTTCAATGCCGGACAGCGCATTCGGGTCGGCGATCCTCACCTCAAAAAAGAGGATTTTCCGAGGTTCCGCGAAGCCGAGGAAAAGGGCGGAAAGGAGCTTCTCGCAAAAACTATCCCCGTTTCTTACATCGAAAATATGACCGCCTCGGGAACACCGCAGGAGATCCTTGACCGGGTG
>CAZUHN010000293.1:0-4164 GCA_964620535.1 uncultured Nitrospinaceae bacterium
GGAGAATCGGCAGCAGACATCGTGCAATCTCGAATCGCGGCAATATGATAAGGAAATCCTAAGACCTTGTTGACTCTTCGAAGTCGTCTGATTCTGGCCAGCGGCCTGCTGACGCTCATCCTGGGGTTGGGTGTTGGAGGATACATGATCCTGGAGGGGTGGAGTTTTTTCGACTCTTTGTACATGACGATCATATCCCTGACCACGGTGGGTTACGGTGAGATCCGTGAGCTCGGGCTCTACGGGCGGATTTTTACCATATTCTTGCTGCTCGGCGGTATGGGTATTCTCGCCTTCGGGATTGGTACCTTCACCGCTCTCCTCGTTGAGGGCCACCTTTCGGATTATTTGAGGTTACGTCATATGGATAAGCGAATTCAGTTCCTGAAGAATCACGTTGTCCTTTGCGGGTATGAGGGGGAAGGAAGATATGTTCTGGAAGAGTTCATCAAGACACATACGCCCTTCGTGGTAATCGCGAAAGATCGTGAGGCGCTGGCGGAGGCGTTTCCCAACTATGATTTGCTTTCCGTCGAAGGGGATCCGACGAAGGACTACGTACTGCGGCAGGCTAACCTAGAAAATGCGAGCGGCCTGGTGAGCGCGATGTCCACCGATAGCGAAAATCTGCTCGTGGTGCTCTCCTCCCGCGAGCTCGCCCCAAACATTCGGATAATCTCTTGCGTCTTCGATCGGGAGAACGAGCACAAATTCACCCGCGTGGGGGCGAATGCGGTGGTCATGGCGACTTTCATCGGAGGCTTGCGGATGGCCTCGGAGGTCATCCGGCCCACCGTTGTGTCCTTCCTGGACCGGATGCTGCGAGAATCGGACAATACCCTTCGAATCGAAGAGGTTCAGGTTTCTGAAAATGGCTGCGAGTTGGCGGGAAAATCATTGAGCGAGATCGATTTCCCCTCCAAGACTGGGCTTCTCATCGTCGCCGTCCGCTCACACCGCTTCCCGAAGGATGTTTATAATCCTAAGGGGGATTTTGTCATCGAGTCTGGGGATGTTCTTATTGCCATCGGGGGGATTGAGGAAATCGTAAGTTTAAAGAAATTGCTCGGCTGCAAAATCGTGGTATTGGAAGAGGAAGAAGTAGGAAAAAAGGTTCAAGCAGGGGCGCAGGCGAACGATCAGTCATGATGGCCGCCGGCCCAGCGGGCGGAAGATCCCTTGTCCAACACGCCTGGGACCTTTCCCCCGCGGAAGCCATTGAATTACAAAAGAAACTTCGCCAGCCCCTCCTCTTTACTCCTGCCCCCCGTATTCCCAAAACTGTCGCAGGAGCCGATATTTCGTATAAGCGATTTAGCCGAAATGCCGTCGCCGGTGTGGTTGTTCTAACCTTTCCCGACCTTCGGCCTGTCGAGGAATCCTTGGTCGAGGGGGAAATGCATTTTCCTTACATTCCCGGTTTGCTCTCTTTTCGCGAGGGACCTCTTTGGAGAAGGCCTTCGCGGGTCTCCGTAATAAACCTGATCTCACGATTTTCGACGGTCAGGGGATCGCGCATCCGCGCGCTTTCGGCATTGCCGCCCATTTGGGCCTCCGGCTCGACCTCAGCGCCGTGGGCTGCGCGAAGAGCCTCCTGTACGGAAAAGGAAAGCGCCCACCCGAACATCGAGGCGCTTGGTGCCCTTTGCTCTCTCCCGGCGGCGAGGAGATCGGGGCCAGGGTCCGGACGCGACGGGGCGTCCAGGAGGTGTATGTATCTGCGGGCCACCGTATCGACTTGGAGACGGCCGTCCACCGCGTTCTGGCCGTGTCGCCGAGGTACCGGATACCTGAATCTATTCGTCTGGCCCATCGGCGCGCAAACGAAGAGCGCCGCAGGCTGGGCATTTGATCCTCGATATACCCGGACCGGTTTGAGGCTCCGCCGGCGGGGAAATCGCTGAGGAGTGGCGACTTTCCTTTGGTTTTGGCAGTTTCATATGGGAGCGGAGGAAGAATTCAGCCCTTTGTGGATGTCGAGGGTGCTTTCGTCTGGGGTGCGACCGGCTTGGATTTTTCTTCTTCGGCCTCTCCGCCTGCGGCCGGAAACTCCTCCGAAACCATAAGAAAATCTCGAAGGGCCTGGATTTGTTTGTATGCGTCCCCGTCGAGCAACTCTTCGTCGACGGGTTCTCCGTGGCTCTCAATTTTCGCGATTCCGAAAAATTTGCCGAGGTCCTCAGGCACGGATATATTGACTTTGTTCTCGTCGATTTCCTCGACCCGAACGAGGAGGCTCCGGTTTCCCAAGCGGAGAGTGGCGAGTTGCTCTTCGGGAAGTTCGGCCTCTTCTGTGGTTATCAATTCATAGTTCCAACGGTCATCCTCCTTTTCAAGGAAGGTGCCCCTTTTGACGGATGCAAGGAACCCGGCGCCCTCGAAGAAGACAGGCATTTTCGTGCCGGGGCGGACCTTCGGGGGATTGAGGATCCACCGGAAAATCCAATCCGGACGAAGGCGCGATTTCGCGAAAAGGAGGTTCGGCGCCGTGGGGGCCTCCTGGCCCGCAGGAGGCGGAAACTCCCCGTGGCAGGAAAGGCAATCCGCTTTCTGGAATACATCTTTCGCGGCGGCAATCGCCTCGGGGGATACCTTTTTCGCGTCAAAGTGGACGTACGGCTGGAGTTTGTCGTCGAGAGCGGCGAAATAATCCGCCAAAGTCGCCGCATCCTTGGCGGGCATTTGGAAACTCGGCATTCGGACCTTGAGCCAAGGACGGATCAGGGTGACGTTTTGCAAGAAGCCGAAGAACCAATCCGGTTGGATTTTCTCGCCCTCACCGTTCAGCGAAGGGGGGCCGTTGTTGATATCCTTGTACCGGGCGAGCAGGTTTCCCCCCCAATTCTCAACGACGTGGCAGCCCGTGCAGTTGTATTCTTCGATCATGCGCCGGCCTTGCTCGATTCGCGCGGATTTCTCATCGAGAACTTTGTGGGCGGAATGGGGTGGGCCGTGAGGCACCATGGCCCGGAGAAATGTTCGGATGGCCACCACTTCCTCGTCGGAGAGGTCGAAGTTCGGCATTAAAAGCGTTTCCCGGCCGGTTTGGTAGATTTTCGGGTTTTTGATCTTGCCGAAGGTCCAGGCTTCCCAATTGTGAGGCGTGTTGACCACGTTTCCGAAAGACAACTCGAAGGTTTTTTTCGAGGCGAAAGCGGCGAGGTCGGGCCCGATCTTGGCGTCGCGGATACCCGGTACGACGTGACAGCCGACACAACCCCGTTTGGCGAGAAGGGTTTTCCCCCGGTCGAACGCGGCCGAATCGCCAAAAGAAATAGAAGAGGCCGGCTCAGGTTTATTGCGAGCCAGGCTCAACAGATGGGCTGCGATAGACTGGGCCTCTTCGTCAGAAAGGCGAAGGCTCGGCATCGTGGTGTCATGCCGGTACGATTTCGGATTTTTCAGCCACCTCACGAGCCAGTCCGCCTGGACCTTGGTCCCGATCTTTCCGAGGGCGGGGGCGAAATCCCTGTTGCGGATAAAGATGGGGGAGCCGTCAATACCCTCGATCGCCTTTTCACTCCCAATGTCAGATTCGGTCCGAATGTGGCAGCCGAGGCAACCTACGGATTCGAAAAGTTCTTTCCCCTTTTCGATTTTATCCGGGGAATCGAGTCCTTCGATTTCCTCTTTCGAGGCCAGCCGCCTGCTTGCGGCCCACAAATATGAGGCGATGTCGGCCGCCTCCTGATCGGAGAGACTGAAAAAGGGCATTTTGGTCCGCGGATTGTAATCCTTGGGTCGTTTGATCCAAGGAACGAGCCAGCCTTTATTCACTTTCTCCTTGATGTGGGAAAGATCCGGCCCCCGTTTTCGCAGGTCCCCCATGTGCGGGATATTGTGGCATCCCCAGCAACCTAGCTCACGGATGAGGGAGATCCCCCGAGAAACGTGGGGCGCCTTGGGGATGTTGAATGTCTCGACATGGCAACCCACGCACTTCGTTTGGATTTCCATCCCTTTGAGCAGCGGGTCCTCCCAGAACTGCACATATCCGTGCGCCTTATCGACGGAGGTTATGGCCGTTCCCTGGCCGCCGTGGCAAGAGGTGCAGCCGATTTTGTTTATGCCGTGTTTGTTCAGGAAAACATCGCGGTCGGGATGGGTCCGGAAGGGTTGCGGCGCGGCTTCAAAACCGGCGCGGTCGATGCTCAGGTGGCAGGA
>CAZUHN010000294.1:0-15215 GCA_964620535.1 uncultured Nitrospinaceae bacterium
CAGGAGGTGTTCCTGGGGCGGGAGGAGACCGAGCAGTTCCACCTGTTCCGGAACTTCGTCCGGGAGGTTCAGGTCCACGCGGACGGCCTGCTTATCAAGTACAGCCCCTTCGTCATCACCGAGGGCCATCCGTTTGATCCCAGCGATTCCGGCGATGGACCCGGAAATCCTAGCGTTTCAGGGGACAACGAGGGGTGGGCGATTCAACTGGTGCCACGGGACGGAATTGAACCGCCGACACGGGGATTTTCAGTCATGTTCACCCACTCATTTCGGGAGGTATCTTCATGGGTAAGGTTGCGCTTCATCCGGGCTCTTCGCGTCCCTCTTCAAACCCCATCGCCCCGGGGACCAAGCGGGGCCCGTTCGTCTACACCTCGGGGCAGGTGGCGCGCGGCGCCACGGGAAATTTCGTGGGGAAAGGAGATATCCGAGCCCAGACACGCCAGACCCTCGAGAACGTCAAGGCCGTGCTCGAAGAGGGGGGCGCAAGCCTCGGCGACGTAATGAAGGTGACCGTCTTCCTCGCCGACATCGGCGACCGGGACGGCATGAACGAGGTGTACCAGGAATTCTTCGGGGAGGCCCCCCCGCCCGAAGCGCCATCGAGGTCACCCTTGGGCCGGATATCCTGGTTGAGATCGAAGCGGTGGCCGTGATTTCGGATTGAAGTTCTATCACGCGAGTTGATTCGGAGGAGGCGCAGGAGTTCCTCGCCGAGTGGATCGGCGCCGTCGCTAATCCGGGAGAGGGACGGGCCACTTAGGGCGAGGCACCCTCCTTATGGATGGGCTCTGCGCACGGTCATCCGCTCAGGTGCGTAACGGGATTACGTTGTAGATCCAAGCGATCAGAAGCCCTCCGATGAGGCCGTCCGCGAAGCCCCAGAGTCCTCCGATGAGGCCCCCCGCCAGGGTGGGGGCGAAACCGATGTAGAATGTCCCCGCCAATTCTACGATCGGGGCCCCCCATCCGAAGGCGGCGGCCGCCCAACCGAGGAACAAACATCCTGCGCCCCATACGATTCCGAGCGCGATCCCGAGCCGTACCACGTCGAGTTTCATGCCGTTTTCCCCCCTCGTCAAAACTTCGGCGGTTTTCTATCCCCTTTATTAACATAGTCTCGGGGGAGCGCGTGGGGGCGGGATTCGTTTTCGCCTTGCCCGATGTGAATGTATGATCTCCCCTCCGAAGGCCGGGGCGCGCGGGAAGCCGCGAAAAAGGAGGTGAACATGGGGACTTTGAAGATATCGCCGCTGTTGGCGGGTGCGGCTCTGGGCGTTTTTCTAGTGTTGGCGGCGGGGCGTTCCGCCGCCGCCGTCGAGATCCGCTCCTACCCCGTGCCCCCAGGCGCCCACCCGCATGACGTGGCGCCCGCGCCGGACGGCGGGGTCTGGTACACGGCCCAGCACCAGGGCGCTCTCGGTCGGCTCGACCCGGCGACGGGAAAGACCGAACACATCCCGCTCGGTGAGGGGTCGCGCCCCCACGGGGTGATCGTGGGGCCGGACGGGGCTCCCTGGATCACCGACAGCGGGCTAAACGCCATCGTCCGAGTGGACCCTCGGACCCGCGAGGTGAGGCGTTTCCCTCTTCCCGCCTCGGCCGGATACGCCAACTTGAACACGGCCGCCTTCGGCGGGCGGGGCGTTTTGTGGTTCACCGGCCAGAGCGGGATGTACGGGAGCCTGGACCCGGGGACCGGCACACTGAAGGTCTACGAAGCTCCGCGCGGGCGGGGTCCCTACGGAATCGCCACGGCGCCGGACGGAACGGTGTATTACGCCTCGCTGGCGGGAAGCCACATCGCCCGGATTGATACCCGAACCGGGGCGGCGGCGATGATCATACCTCCCACGTCGGGCCAGGGAGCCCGGCGCGTCTGGGCGAACTCGAAGGGGCAGATCTGGGTGAGCGAGTGGAACAGCGGAAACGTGAGTCGCTTCGATCCCGCGGCGAAGACCTGGCGCACCTGGCGGCTCCCGGGGGACCGGCCTCGGACCTACGCCGTCTACGTGGACGGAGAGGACAAGGTCTGGCTCTCGGATTTCGGCGGGAACGCGGTGGTGCGGTTCGACCCGGAGGCGGAGAGGTTCGAGGTGTTCAAGAGCTCCCGGCGCGGGGCGCGGGTGCGGCAGCTGCTCGGCCGACCCGGGGAGGTTTGGGCACCGGAATCCGGAACCGACACTTTGGTGGTGTACCGCTTCAAGTGAGAAGGGCCGCCGGAACCCTCGCCGCTCGTTTTGCCCGCGCCGCCTGCATGGGATATACCGGTCCTATCATTTGAGATTCCATAATAAGAGGCTCTCCGGATGGTGGAAGAAAAAACGCGCCTCGTGGACGCGGGCGAATTGCACGGCCTGATGGAGCGCCTCCTGATGGCGGGGGGCGCGGAGGAGGAAGCCGCCCGAAAGACGGCGGAGGTTCACTGGGAGGCCCAGCTCCGGGGCCACACGAGTCACGGCGTGGTGCGCATTCCGGCCATTTTGGAAAAATTGCGGGACGGCACCACCAACGCAGCCGCGAAACCCCGGGTGGTGCGGGAGAAGGAGGCCACCGCCCTTGTGGACGGGGACGGTGGCCTCGGGCCTTTTGTTTCCTTTTTCGCGGCCGGCCTCGCCGTCCGGAAGGCTCGCCAGGCGGGAAGCTGTGCGGTGGGGGTGGTGAACACCAATCATTGGGGCTTCCCGGCGATGTACGGGGAGTACATTGCCCGCGAGGGCCTTGCCGCGATGCTGGCGGCGGTGACCAACCCCATGGTCCACCCCTTCGGCGGGACGGAGCGGGTGATCGGAACGAATCCTCTCGTCATCGCCGTCCCATCGGATTCGGGTCCGCCTCTCGTTCACGATTTTGCGACGAGCGCGATCGCCAACGGAAAAGTCAAGCAGGCGCAGATGCGGGGGGAGAATCTTCCCGAGGGAGTGGCGTTGGGCCCGGACGGCTTGCCGACGCGCGATCCCGCCGCCGCCCAGAAGGGATCCCTCGCCCCCATGGGAGGAGAAATCGGAGGCGGGCACAAGGGATTCGGACTGGGCCTTTGCATCGGCCTTCTCGCGGGCCCGCTCGTGGGCGCCATGACGGGGAAGGCGGCGATCGGCGGCTACGAGCCGGGAAAGCGGAGCAACAAGGGAGAAATCATCATCGCCATGGACCCCGCCGCGTTCGGCGATCCGGCGGTTTTTTCCCGGGCCGTCGGCGCGCATCTGGCGGAGGTGCGGAACTCCCGGAAAGCCCACGGCTCGGAGGGAATTCGCATTCCCGGTGAGCGCGGCTTCGTCGAGCGGGAGCGAAGGCTGAAAGAGGGCGTTCCGGTGGATCCGTCGGTCTGGCGCGACCTCGCCCGCCTCGCCGAAGGGCTCGGGGTCCCCCTTCCCGCTTGTTCTTGCGACCCGCGCCCTATATTCGATGAGAGGAGAGAGCTTGAGCGGTCCGCCTGTCATTTTGCGCAAAGGGAGGAGGAACCATGAGCGATGACTATCCCGGCCTGGCTAAGGACCTCATGCGCAGCATCGGCCAGCTGCGGAAGGACATCCCGGAGACCATGGAGCCCTTCGGAAAGCTGGGCCAGGCGGTCTACGGGGAAGGAGGGGCGCTGGACCACAAGACCCGAGAGCTGATCGCCCTGGCCATCGCCATCGCGATCCGCTGCGACGGCTGCATCGCCTTCCACGCCCGGGCGGTCTGCGAGCAGGACGCCACACGCCAGGAGGTGCTGGACACCATCTCGGTCGCCATCCATATGGGCGGCGGATCCTCCTTGGTGTATTCGGCGGAGGCCTTAAGGGCCTACGACCAGTTCTTGGCCGAGCGCGGCTAGTCGAAGGGACGGTTCCGGGTTAGTCTGGCATCCCCTCTCTCCGGGGTAGGAGGGGGATTATTTCTTCGCCCTCTTGCCCGAAGGAACCCGCTATGCCGAGGCCCCATTACGTTATCAGCCCCAAAGCGGGGGGCGATGGGATCATGCCCTGGGACGGCGCGCCCACCCGGCTCACCGGTCCACGGAAGGAGGAGGCGAGAAACATCCGCCACATCGCCCACTCGGACCTGAATGGGTGGGGGGACTCCTTTCAGATCCAGGTGCGGGACGACTACTGCTACGTAGCGCGCTCGGGCTACGGCGGGGAGTACGGCCTCACCATCCTGGACGTGTCGGATCCCCGAAAACCCAAGATCGTGAACCAGATCGCCGACAAGTCGGGGGTGCGTACCCACAAGATTCTCCTCGTAGACGACCTGCTCATCACGAACAGCGAAGGCGTGCCGGGGATAGACGATCCCGAGTTCGTGGGAGGACTTCGCCTCTTCGACCTGCGCGATCCGGTGAACCCCCGGTTCGTGAACTATGTGGACACCCAGAGCCGGGGAGTCCACAGGCCCATCTACGACCGTGCGCGGAACCTGCTCTATTGCTCGGCCTTCAAGGAGGGTTTTCGCGGAAAAATCCTCCAGGTCTACGACATGAAGGATCCCTTCGCTCCCGATCTCCTGGGGGAGGGCTGGATCGAAGGCCAGCACGTGGCCGGGGGCGAGCGGCCCTCCTGGGACTTCGATCTCATCGGATGGGGCTGCTGGATGCACGAGGCGAATCCCTACGGGAACTACCTTACCTGCGGCTTCTGGGACGGCGGGATCGCCCTTTTCGACCTGACCGACCCGACCCGTCCCGCGTTTATGTGGCGGCACAACCCCTACGAGACCCACGGCTGGCCCGCGGGCTACCATAGCTTCCTTGTTCCTCCGGGCTCGGAGTTCGCCATCGTGACCACCGAGGCGGTCGTCGTGAACTGCCAGCATCCGCCCGCCTTCGTCACGTTTTATGACATGCGGAACGTTCATCACCCTCTTCCGGTGAGCACCTACCATCCCTATCCCGTCGACCCGATCACCCTGCGGCCGCAGGACGCCTCCTGGTGCGAGACGGGCTCCATCTACGGGGCGCACAACATCTGGCTCGACATGCGTGCGGAGGACCTCATGTTCATATGCTGGTACAGTGGAGGGCTCCGCGTCGTGGACTGGTCGAACCCGTTCGCGCCGAAGGAGATGGGCCACTACATACCCGCCGGGACGTCGGAGCGCTGGACCCCCCAGACGAACGACGTCTGCGTAGACCGCGCCACGGGGCTCATCTATATTAGCGACTACTGGGGCCTGGGGTTGAACATTTTGGAATATGTAGGGTAGCGGAAAAGGGTTCGACTTTTCGATCTTCTTCCCCGTTTGTCCCGCCGAAGCGAAGGGACATAATGGCCCTTCTAAACGGTTTCGCCTCTCCACGCGGTCCACCTTGGGAATTCCTTAATGACGCGCGCCTCCCTCATCGAGAAGCTCACCGCCGCCGTGGGGGAGGACTACATCCACACCGCTCCCGAGGCCCTGCGCACCTACGACTGCGACGCCCTGACCATCTACAAGGGAACGCCCGCCGCCGCCGTCATGCCCGCAGACACCGAACAGGTCTGCCGGGTCATCGAGATCTGCCGGGAGGAGGAGACTCCCTTTATCGCCCGGGGGGCGGGCACCTGCCTCTCCGGCGGGGCCACGCCCGCCCCCGGCGGCGTTTTGGCCGTCTTCACCCGGATGAACCAGATCCTCGAGATCGACTACGAGAACCGGCTCGCAAGGGTCCAGGCCGGGGTGGTGAATCTCCATCTCTCGAACGCCACCCGCCCTCACGGATTCCACTACGCTCCCGACCCCTCGAGCCAGATGGCCTGCACCATCGGCGGGAACGCGGCCGAAAACGCAGGTGGGGCCCACTGCCTCAAGTACGGCATGACCACTAACCACGTCCTTGCCATGACGGTGGTCCTCTCCTCGGGGGAGGTGGTCCGCCTCGGGGCGGACGGGGAGGAGGCGCCCGGCTTCGACCTGCGGGGTTTTTTCGTCGGATCGGAGGGCACCTTCGCCGTCATCACCGAGCTTACGGTCCGGCTCACCCCCAACCCGGAGGGGGTGCGCACCATGCTGGCGAGCTTCGCCGCGGTGGGGGACGCGTGTCGGACGGTGAGCGATATCATCGCGGCGGGGGCGGTCCCGGCCGCGATGGAACTCATGGATCGCCACACCGTCGAGGCCGTTGAAGCCGTTATGCACGCGGGCTATCCCCGGGACGCCGCCGCCGTGCTTCTGATCGAATTGGACGGGTTGGTCTCCTCCATGAAACCGCTCGAATCCATCGTGCGGCGCATCTGCGGGGAGAACCATTGCACCGATTTCCGCCTTGCCGCGGACGAGGCGGAACGCGAGAATCTCTGGAAGGGAAGGAAGGGGGCTTTCGGCGCCTTCGGGGCCATCGCTCCGGCCTTCTATTGTCTCGACGGCACCGTGCCGCGCTCGAAACTCGCCGAAGTGCTGGCCGAGTTCGACGGGATCGGCGAGCGGTTCGGCCTGCGGATCACCAACGTATTCCACGCCGGGGACGGGAGCCTTCACCCGAACGTGCTCTTCGACGAGCGGGTCCCGAACGAAACCGGGCGGGCAGTCGAATGCGGGGCGGAGGTGCTAAAGGCCTGCATCCGCGCCGGGGGCGTCCTCTCCGGGGAGCACGGCATCGGAATTGAGAAGATCAACGAGATGCGCGAGCAGTTCGATGAGTCGACTCTCGCCATGATGGGCCGTCTCCAGCGCGCGATCGAACCCAGCGGGCGGATGAATCCAGGAAAGGTGCTGCCCGGGGGGGAGGTTTCCTTTCCCATCGCGCGCGCGGGCGGTGTGGCGGGAATGCCGGCGGCCTTTTCGAAATGAGCGGTATGGCCACCTCGCTTGACGCCTTTGCCCAAAACGTGGAGCGCGATACCGGCGAGCGCGGGATCCTCTCTGGGGAGGGGGTGGCGGCCTACTCCCTCGGCGGCCGGACTCCCGCCCTCGTCGCCCGGCCCGGGAGCCATGAGGCCGCCGCACGCACGCTGGCCCGTGCGGGCGAGGCGGGCCTCGCTGTGTTCCCCTGGGGCGGCGGTACGGGGAGAGGCGCGGGCTATCCACCTGCGCGCTATGACCTCGCGCTTTCGACCGAGCGGTTGTCCCGGGTGGTGGAATTTCTCCGCGATGACCTGACCGCCATTGTTGAGGCCGGGATGACGGTGAAAGCCCTGAACGGCCTCACCCTGCCCGAGGGGCAGAACGCGGGCTTCGATCCGCCTCATCCCGGGACCGCCACCGTGGGGGGGACCTTGTTCGGCGGGCGCTCCGGCCCCATGCGGGTTCGGTACGGCCGCGCGCGAGATCGGTTCATGCGCGTCCGCGTGGCCTTGGCGGACGGAAACTCGCACACCTACGGCGCACTCGTTGTGAAGAACGTCACGGGGTACGACACGATTCGGCTCTTCGCTGGAAGTTGGGGCACCCTGGCGGTGGCGACCGAGCTTGCGGTCCGGCTCTACAAGGTTCCCGAGGCGCTGGGCGCGCGCGCGGCAGGGTTTCCCGACGCGGAGGCGGCCTTCGGCGCGGCGCGGCTTCTCATGGCCACTCCGCTCGCCCCCGAATGGGTCGAGGTATTCGACGCCGGCAGGGCGGTCGCTTTGAAAAAATGGTTGCAGGACATTCCGCTTCCCGGACCCTGGTGCCTCGCCGCCGCCTTCGGCGAATTCGAGGAGGGGCTGGGAGAGCCGCTTCTCCGGCTCGAAGAGATTGCGATGAATAGCGGAGGGAAGGATCTCGTCCGCCTCGGCGGTGAAAACACGCGCCAGCTGGGAGAGGCATTGGCCAATCCCCCCGAGACGGACTATTTCGGGGAGGAGACGCTCGCTTTTCGCGCCTCGGGGAGACTGGAC
This sequence comes from uncultured Nitrospinaceae bacterium, assembly GCA_964620535.1. Lineage (GTDB taxonomy): Bacteria > UBA8248 > UBA8248 > UBA8248 > UBA8248 > CAZUHN01. The sequence continues at coordinate 7,776 of CAZUHN010000294.1, forward strand.
CAGCTTCCCCGATTCGCGGCCGCTGCACAGAAGGCGGCCGAGGCGGGGGGGTACCGCTTCGCCGTTGCCGCTCACGCGGGAAGCGGCGTCCTCCGGTGCTGGCTCGAGCGGGAGGATGGGGGAGGGAACGCCGCTCTCGCTTGGCGTACTTTTGCCGTGCTCTCCCGCGAGGGATCGGACTCGAGCAGGGGGCGGGCGGTGCACGTTCGCGTTGAAAGCGGCGCGGAGGCGATTGACGCCGCCGGTGGAGCGGAGGGCGAGGTTCCGTTGTGGGGAGAGGACGCCCTAGACCCGGCCGCGTTCGATCTGATGACCAAGGTTAAGCGGGAATACGATCCGAAGAGAATTCTGAGTCCGGGGCGCTTTGTCGGCCGGCTGTAGCGGTTAGGAGCGGGAGCGAATCTTCTCATTGTCAATCCGGAGAGAGTCCCAGGCCGCGGGCCGTTTCTTTCGTAATGAACTTTGCCGGTATCATAAAGGCGGATATCGGGGCAATGAAGGGATATGAATCAGCCGCTTGAACGCCGCCTGGTCGCCTGGTCGCCTGGCCGCCCGACGTTCCGGCGGGGGCGCCGGGCCGAGAATGGGTTAAGGAGAGTCTCGATGGGTTCACTTCGCTTTTTTCTTTCGGCGGGCGGCTGGATTTTGATCATTTACCAGGGAGTTAACTGGCTCCGGTACGGCCACTGGAAAAAAATTTCCCTCCTCTTTCCCATTGATCGATTCGGACCGTCCGAATTGACCGCATGGCTCCGCAACCTCGGGAGCCTGCCGGGTTTCCACGGAGTGGTCGTTTCAGTGCTAGACGCGATCGATCTTTCGATTTTCATGATCTTCGCCGGCTGGGTGCTGACGCCACGGGCGAGATGGATTGAAATCAAGAACCAAGTTCTCGGCTGTCTTCCGTCGAGCTTGGGAAACGCCTTTTCCCCAAAGAGCGGGGAGGAAACCGCAGCCCCTCCCCCGAACGTTCCCTCCACGGGCGGCGTCCCGGACCAGGACGGAGGGCAGAGAAAGAACCGGACCCGATACTGGGGCATGCGAAGGTGAGGGGCGCACGGACGGCCTCTTCTGCCGGAGGGGAGAATCCCTTCCTCGGCCCGGATGGGCCGGACCGGGACAAGATCCAGACCTGCATACACTGCGGGCTGTGCACCACGAGCTGCCCTACCTTCGCCCTCCTTGGGAACGAGATGGACTCCCCGCGCGGGCGCATTTATCTGATGCGGCTGGTGGCGGACGGAGAGATAAAGGCCACCCCCACCGTAGTCAAACACCTGGACCGCTGCCTCGGCTGCCGGGCGTGCGAGACGGCCTGTCCCTCGGGGGTGCAGTACGGGAAGATCATCGAGGCTGCGCGCGCGGGCCTCGAGAAGGTGCGGGTCAGAGGCCTGTCGGTGCGCCTCCTCCGCTGGTTCCTGTTCCGGCTGCTCCTGCCGAGCCGGGGGATGCTCACCCTTGCGGCGGGGCTGACCCGCCTCTATCAAAAAACGTGGATGGGAAATGCGGCGAAAAGGCTGGGGCTCGTTCCGGCGAAACTCGCCCGGCTCGAACCGCTCATGCCCGAGACGCCCCCCCTCGCCGCGATGCGGCTACTTCCGCGCGAGGTTCCTCCCCTGGGGGAGGAACGGTCCCGGGTGGCCTTTTTCGGGGGATGCCTCCAGTCCGCGCTTTTCGGGGAAGTGAACCGGGCCGCGGTTCGTGTCCTCGCGGCGAACGGCGCGCGCGTGGCGTTCCCGGCCGCGCAGACTTGCTGCGGGGCGCTCCAGGCCCACGCGGGGGACCGGGAGACGGCCCGCCTTCTGGCCCGGCGGAACCTGGAGGCCATCAATCCGGATGATTTCGACGCCGTGGTGCTCGCGGGCGCAGGATGCGGGGCCATGCTCCATGAGTACGGCGACCTGCTCGAGCAAGAGCCCGTCCTGGCCGAAAGGGCGCGGGCCTTTGGCGATAAAGTTATGGACATTACTGTCTTTCTCGCCCGGAACGGGGTGCGCCCTTCGAACCATCCCGACCCCCAGTGCGTTGCCTACGATCACGCGTGCCACCTGCTTCATGCGCTCAAGGTGCGCGAGGAGCCCCTCCGCCTGCTCTCCGCCATCGGCAACATCGAGACGGTCCCTCTCGGGGAAAGCGATTGGTGTTGCGGCTCCGCGGGAAGCTACAATATTACGCAGACTGACTTTTCCATGCGCCTTCTGGACCGCAAGGTTTCGCACATCCGTGCGGCGGGCGCCTCCCTTCTGTGCACCGGAAACCCCGGCTGCCAAATCCAGATCGCCTACGGGGCGCGGAAGGAAGGCCTGGACCTTCGCGTCGTTCACCCCGTGGTCCTGCTCGATGAGGCGTACCGGGCCGAAGGTGTGTATGATTGGGCGGCGTTGCCCTAGCCGTCGCGAATCCTTCGCCGCCGGCCGCCTCCGAAGCCGCTTCCCCGAAGCGGGGAAAATTCATGGTAGGAACGTCCATATGTGCCTGAGGTGGCGGTCCTCCGCCGCGCTTTTCTCCCTTCTTCTGGCCGCCGCCGGATGCGTCACGTCCCCCATCACCGGACGGGAGCAACTCCTTCTCTTCCCCGAAGGGATGGAGATCCAGTTGGGCCTCCAGTCCTTTCAGAAAATTCTTTCCAAATCGAAAATCTCGAAGGACCGGGTCAAGAATGCCGCTCTCCGGCGGGTGGGAAGGCGGGTCGCCGCCGCGACGGGTAAGGGGAATTACAAATGGAAGTTCGTGGTGATCGAGAACAAGACGCCGAACGCCTTCGCTCTGCCGGGCGGGAAGGTGGCGGTCCACACCGGGATGTTTCCCGTTGCCAGGAGCGACGCCGGGCTCGCCACGGTGGTCGCCCACGAGGTGGCGCACGCCATCATCCGGCACGGGGGCGAGCGCATGAGCCAGGACCTCATCGTTCAGGTCGGGCTGGCGGCGGTCCAAAGCGGGATGCGCAACAATGACCCCCAGACCGTCCGGCAGGTGACGGCCCTGCTTGGGGCCGGGGTCTCGGTGGGGGTCCTGCTTCCCTTCTCGCGGGACCAGGAATCCGAGGCGGACCGCGTCGGCCTCATCTACATGGCCAAGGCGGGCTACGATCCGCGCGTGGCGCGCGATTTTTGGGTCCGGATGATGCGCTCCGCGAAAGGGAAGAACAGGCCTCCGGAATTTCTCTCCACCCACCCCGCGTACCAGACCCGGATCCGCCAGATCGAAAGCTGGATCCCCGAGGCCATGCGCCATTACCGGCCCCGGCGGAGGTAGCGGGGCGAGCCGCTGACGGAGCGCCGGTTTCAGGAGGTCCGCGACATGCACATCGACGTCCACTGCCACATTTTTCCCGAGGAATACATCGGGATCGTCGAGCGGGAAGGCCTCCGGCACGGCGTCACGATATTCACGGACGAGAAGGGGGCGCGGCGCGCCGACGTGAAGGGCGAGCCCCACCCTCCGCTCGAGCCCTTCGTGAATGTCGATGTACGGCTTGCCGCCATGGCGGAGATGGGGCTCGACGTGAACGTCCTCTCCTTCTCCTCGTGGCCGGGTGTCTACTGGGCGGACGGGGCACTCGGCGAGGCGCTCTGCCAGGCGGCGAACGAGGGATACGCGCGGATCATTCGGGAACGGCCGGGCAAGTTCTCCGCCCTCGCCGCCCTTCCCGCGCAGGATGTCCCCCGCGCCGTCCGCGAGCTAGAGCGCGCCGTCGGGAAGCTCGGGTTGAAGGGAGGATACCTGGGCACGAACGTGAACGGGCGCTACCTGGACGATGCAGTATTTCTCCCCCTCTACGAGTCGGCCGCCGCCCTGAAGGTTCCGCTCATCGTCCACCCCATCAATCCGGCCGGGAAGGACCAGATGAAGGATTATCACCTTTTCAATTTTCTAGGCTTCACCACCGAGAGCGCCAACAGCATCGGCCGGCTCATTTTCTCCGGCATTTTCGACCGGTTGCCGGACCTCCAGTTCATTTTCCTCCACGGCGGGGGGACGGCCCCCTACCTCGTGGGGCGTTTCACCCACGGCTGGAAAGTACGCCCGGAATGCAAGAATATTCGGCCGCCGCCGCTGGAGTACATGCGCTCGAACTTCTACTTCGACGCCCTTGTCTTCCATCCGCCGTCCGTCCGGTACCTGGTGGACGTGATGGGGGGCGAGCGGGTCGTCCTGGGAACCGACCTGGCCTACGACATGGCCGATACGGAGGTGGTCGATACGTTGTTGGCGTCCGGCCTGAGCGCCGAGGAGTACGCGAACATCACCCACCGGAACGCGCAGCGGATTTTCGGGATTTAGCGCTCGCGCCCCGGCCCGGCCGGAAAGCTCTGCCCGCGCCGCCCTATGGTTTCCCGAACGTTGCGATGCGGTCGATCCGGCATTCGAACAGAACGCGTTTCTCATCGATTACAGGATCGCGCAATCCGTAATGGTCCCCCTGGCCGACGTACTTCGTCCAGATCTTGTCAACGTGCTGGGCCGCGCGCTCCCCGCCCGGTTCTCCTTCGCGAATCTCATTCGCCACCGTGCATTTGATGCTCAGCCAGTGGTATGGATTCTCCGGGTTCGACATGAGTATGGTCAGGCGCGGGTTTTTCCGGATCCATTCGCACTTCGGTCTGTGCGCGGCGGTGTTGACGAGAATCGTATCTCCCTCGTAGTCGAACCACATGGGGGTCAGGTTCACCCGGCCGTCCGGCCCGGTGATGCCGAGCGTTACGGTAATCGGCCGGTCCAGAAGGTCCCGGTATACCGGATCCAGATCGGCGAGGCTTGAAGCCTTCTTTCTCTCGCCGACCCCGAATTGTCCCTCCTGTACCCCGTCGGCAACGTGCTTGAAGTTCGCAATCGTGAATTCGAGTGACATTAGTCGATCCTCCTAGTTTTGGGGCCGGCATCTCCCGCCGGGTGCAGCGAAGGAGATGGGGAGTGCCCCCCGCGGGACGCACACCCTCCTGGACCGGATAGGGATGAATTTGTTTAGGGATTATACCCCAAAAGGGGTGGGTGGGAGGAAGTTGCTGTTTCGCTTGCTGTGTTGCAGGGCCTACCCCTTTTCGGGGGGCCTGCCACGGTTCATCTCGTCGGTTTCCCCGGCGATCTCCATCCGACCCATGAGGGCGTCGATGGTGAACAGGTCGCGGTCTTTCGCCATCTCGGGGTTGAATAGGGGATGGAACACTTCGAGCGCCATGCCCGGCTCGTCGCTGAGGAGCCGGAGGGTGTGTTGTTGGCCCGCCTTTACGTGGACCACGTCTCCGGGACCGATGCGGCGCGTTTCCTCTTCCAGCGTAAAATCCCACTCGCCCGCCTGGATGTAGAAGAATTGCTCGTGATCGGGGTGATCGTGCAGCGGCGCGGGCTCGCCGCCCGGCTCCGTGATGAGATGCTGGATCTGGATGTTGTCCCCGAAGATGCGCCGGTGCGCCACGTCCGGCCGGTCGTGGGTGACGGGCAGCATGTCCCAGTTGTAAAAGCTCACGGGCATTCTCCTTCAGGGACCGGCCTGCACCAGGCCCAGAATGTGACGCCCCTCTTTTTCCGAAACGAGGCGGAGGGTGTCCTTCTCGCGCAGCAGGGCATAACCGAGGATCTTCCCCCTCAGGCCGTATATGGCGGAGGGACGCAGGGGGGTAAAGCGGGAGATGATTTCCTTGAGGGTAGAGATGCCGGAGACTCCGGAACGGTAGCGCTTCGAGTCAAGGGTGAATGCCAGAGAATCCTTGGGGGACTCGATGAAGATGGCGACCCGGCGTATGGCCCTGTCGGCCTCGGACAAATATTCGAGAAAGAAAAATCGCGTATCCTGTATTTTCTCGTCCAGGCCGGAAACGGGGAGCACGCGAATTCCAGGGGAGGCGCTCTCTGTTTTTTCCGCCGACGGCCGAAAGCAACTTGTGAGAAGAAAGGCCGCCACAAGGAGGCCGAGGGAGGCTGAAGATAGATGACGCATTTCTCTGAACTTACGCATTTTTCCTCTCTTTGGATCCCCGTGGGGCGGCGGTCCGCGGGCCCCGGGCGGCGTACGGAGATGATTGAGCAGATTCTTACTTTCCCACATTCTATTTCCGGAGGAAATCCCCGCCCCGGGCCGTCGGGCTGTTTGGATGGAGACGGCGCCGCGCGGTGCCGGCCATGCCCGGGGGTATGGGCGCCGGCGGCCCTGGCGTGGAGGGGGACGCTTTCGCTAAACTTGCTGGTTTACATGAAAAATCTCCCCCCTGGGCACCGGATGAGGGGTGTGCCCTTTTTCCTTTGAAAAAATATCTCTGAGGAGGATTTTGATGCGATTTTCCGTGGCCGCCGGGGAAGGACTCAATGAGCGCGTGGACGCCCTCGTGGCGCTCCTTTCCGAGAAAGAAAAGTTTGATCGGCTGGATGAAGCGCTTGGCGGGGCGATCTCGGCCCTGAAGCGCCGCAAGGCATTTGAGGGGAAAAAGGGTCAGGTGGCGGCGGTTCCCGTCCCGCGGGAGGGAAACCGGCACCTTCGGGCCAAGGTGGTCGTGCTGGCCGGACTGGGAAACATGGAGGAGATTGACGCCGAGACCCTCCGCCGCGCCTGCGGGCAGGCGGGGCGGAGGGCGCGTGCCGAGGGCGCCAAGCGCATCGCGGTGCGGCTCGGAGGTGCCGCGGGGGGGGGATTGAAACCGGAGGGAGCGGCCCGGGCGGCGGCGGAGGGGATCTCACTGGGCCTCTACCGCATGGATCAGTACAAAACAAAAGATCGGGAGAAGCTGCGCGAGAAAAGGATCGATCACGCCGTTTTGTGCGGCGGGAGTGCTTCGCTCCCGGCGGTGCGGCGGGGGGTGCGCCTGGGGCAAATCTTCGCCGCGGGGACGGCCTTCGCGCGTGACCTGGTCAACACCCCGAGCAACGAGAAGCGCCCTGCCGAACTGGCCGCCATCGTGCGGCGGATGGCCCGGCGCGAAGGGCTTCGAATCAAGGTGCTCGACCACCGGGAGCTCCGGCGCCAGAAGATGGGCGCGCTCCTCGCGGTGGGGCGCGGAAGCGCCTCCCCTCCCCGCCTCGTCGTCCTGGAGTACCGCCCCCGGGGGGGGAGCGCGAAGGGGCCGATCGCCTTTGTCGGCAAGGGGATAACATTCGACACCGGAGGGATCTCGATCAAGCCGAGCGCGGGGCTGGAGCAAATGACCATGGACATGAGCGGGGCCGCCGCCGTTTTCGGGGCCATGATGTGTGTCGCCCGGCTCAAGCCCCGGGTGCCGGCCGTCGCGGTGGCCCCCCTTGCCGAGAACATGCTGGGCGGGGATGCAACCCGGCCGGGCGATATCGTGCGCGCCATGAGCGGCACCACCGTTGAAATCCACAATACGGATGCGGAGGGCCGGCTCGTTCTCGCCGATGCGCTTCATTACTGCAAGACGGCTTATAAGCCGCAGTGCATGGTCGATCTGGCGACCCTGACCGGCGCGTGCATGGTCGCCCTCGGAGAGA
>CAZUHN010000295.1:0-1582 GCA_964620535.1 uncultured Nitrospinaceae bacterium
ATTGTCTACTGCTGGGCCAAGCCGGAATGGCGGGAAGCTCCACCCTCGGACGGGGGGTCATCATCGCTGCCCGGGCCGGGGTGGGCGATCATGTCCATGTCGGCGACCAGGCCGTCCTGACGGCGATGACTCTCGTCAACCGGGACATCCCGCCGGACACCATGTGGGCCTCTGCGCGAATTCCCCGTTCCGCCGTGGAACATGGAAAATTAGAGTTGACGCTCGGCAAGCTGCCCGAGGCCCTCAAAACCTTGGGCGATATCGAGAAACGACTCACCGCGCTCGAAGAACAGATTGAAAGAGAAAACGCATGACCTCGCAACGCGTAGATCTCGAAACCTCACGAGAGATGATCGCCCGCCTTCCGCACCGCCACCCCTTCCTTCTGGTGGACCGAATTTTGGAGTTCGAGCCGGGCAAACGGATTGTGAGCCTGAAGGGTATCACCAATAATGAGCCCTTCTTTGCCGGCCACTTTCCCGGCTTTCCCATCATGCCGGGGGTGTTGGTCATTGAGGCGATGGTCCAGACGGGCGGAGTTCTGGCCTTGGAGAACATGAAGGGTTTGGATGAGAATATTCTGCCGGTTTTCACCCGCATTGCTAAGGCCCGATTCCGGCGGCCAATCCTTCCGGGCGATCAACTCCGGATGGAGATCGAGATCCTGCGGCACCGGCACCCTGTGTGGTGGTTCACGGGCAAGGGGTTCGTAGACGGAGAACTGGCTGCGGAGGGCGAAGTTCAAGCCACCATGAGCAACATGGGCAACCACAAACATTGAGCTCTTTGACGCATCCGACGGCTGTCGTTTCCCCCGGCGCCACCCTTGAGGCTGACGTTGAACTCGGGCCTTATTGTGTTGTGGGAGATGAAGTCACCCTTGGCCGCGGTACGAAAGTCGGCCCCCATGCTGTAATCGAAAACTGGACGGCAGTAGGGGAAGCGTGTACCATCGGGGCAGGGGCAGTGCTGGGTGGCGCCCCGCAGGACGTGGGATATCGGAGCCATCGATCCTACGTCCGGATCGGTGACCGCACGGTGGTGCGCGAGTATGTGACCGTTCACCGGAGCAAGGAGACCGATGGGGAAACCCTCGTCGGCAACGACTGTTATCTTATGGCTTATTCCCACCTCGGACACGATTGCCGGATCGGAGACGGGGTCATCATGGTGAACGGGGCAAACCTGGCGGGTCACGTCACCGTGGAGAACGGAGTCTTCGTTTCCGCCCTGGCGGCCATCCATCAATTCGTACGGGTCGGGCGGTTGAGTCTGGTGGGCGGCTTGTCGCCCATCCGCAAGGACATTCTGCCCTACACCATCCTGGAGGGCCATCCACCGCGCGTGCGCGGCCTCAACAGGGTCGGATTGAAACGAGCAGGGTTTTCCGTGGAAGTCCGCAGCGCCATCAAACAGGCGATGAATGTTCTCCTGGACAAAGGGTGCCGCGCGGATGAAGCGGTTAATCGGATACGGGAAAAACACGGAGACATTCAAGAAATCTCTCACTTGGCGGAATTCGCTGAACAGTCCGAAAGGGGCTTTTACCGCTGAATGACGGCGTGAAATTCATGGAACAGCG
>CAZUHN010000296.1:0-12564 GCA_964620535.1 uncultured Nitrospinaceae bacterium
ATCCGGCTAGAGCATAAAACCGAGAGACAGGGCCCCCGCCGACAAAAAAATCACGTCGAGAGCAACTTCGGTTAAACCTCCATGGCCAAGAAACTTCTTCTCAAAAAGATATAAACCCAGTCCAGCATAAGCGACCGGAATCAGCATCAATACACCGGGAAGAAATGCGACCAACCCATTCAAAACACCCGCGACCAACATGACCGCGATACCCGCGCACACTGCACCAAGAAAGGCCAGCGAATTATCTTTCCCGAAAACGATGGGCAGGGTGCGCTTGCCTACGATGCGGTCTCCCTGTATATCGCGGAGTTCCACGATTGTTAAACGCATGAGCGTGAGGCCGAAAATAAATACCGATGAAATGATCCAGGAAGGCTTCCACGTATCCGGAAAAGCGAGCAAAGGGAGAATGGCCAGGGTTATCGTCCAGCCCGCCGTGACAACGATGGTTTTTGGTGCAGGAATATTCATCACGCGTCCCACCTTCAGGGCGCGGGGCTCCAGCCGGAGGCTGTAGAATATTCCAAGAAGCAAACCCGTAATCAAAATGGAAAGTATCAGGATCGATATCCCACCTCCCAGGACGAGGGAGGCTGCCCCCGCAGTCCCGCTCGCCAAAACAAACGATTTTTTGTGCCGCTCGAAAAGCAGGGCGCGGTTCGGCTCGTTGTAGCGGTCGGCCTCGAAGCTCGCGTACCGGTTCAGGGTATGCAGGCAAAATATGTAAAGTCCGGACAGAGTGACAAACTCCCACCGCAAGGGGAATCCGGCTAAAGCGGCCGCGGCGATAGAGCCCATCGCCGCAGTGAGGAGCAGGAGCACGTTCGTCCGCGACAATACCTTGAGCGCCTGAAACGATTTTTCGACAACGTCTTCGTCGGCGCCCGGTATAGCCTCTATCCGGTTCACGACCCGGCGGATCATCCAGTCCGGGGTGGAGGCGCCCGCCGTTACACCAATCCGCTTGTATCTTCGGAGGAAGGCGGGATCGATCTCCTCCTCGGTCTCGATGAGGATGGACTCGACCCCTTCCTCCCGGGCCACCTCGGCGAGACGGTTCGTGTTTCCGCTGTTGCGTCCGCCCACGACTACAATGAGATCCACCTCCGGGGCCAGCATCCGCACGTCCCGCTGGCGCTCTTCGGTGGCATCACAAACGGTGTTGAACATCACGGCTTGGGGATAGCGCGTCTTGAGGGCGTCAACGATATGGGTGAACTCGTCCATGTTGATGGTAGTTTGGGCGACGATCAGGACGCCGTTCGTCAATTCGGGAAGATTCTGGATGTCCTCCGAGCAGGTCACAAGGCGGCTGCCCACTTCGGCGTAGCCCATGTGGCCTTCCACCTCGGGGTGACCCTCCTCGCCGATGATGATGGTAAATGCGCCCAGTCGCGAGTGTTTACGGATAATTCCGTGAACTTTCGCCACCAAAGGACAGGTCGCGTCGCGAATCAACATCTCCGAATTCCGCAGTCGGTCGCGAACCTGGGGAGAGACCCCATGGGCCCGGATAACGAGAATGCCGTTATCTCCCGTTTGTTTGCAGGGATCCTTGGCGTAGACGTTTTTTTGTTCGAGAAGGCCGACGGTCTGCGGATTGTGTATCAAAGGGCCGTGGGTATAAACGATCCCATTGGCTTCATTGGCGGTATCGAGAACGATGTCGAGGGCGCGCTCGACGCCCCAGCAAAATCCGGCTGTTTTCGCGAGTTTGACGCGCAATCTCCGTTCTCCGAGCGGACGATCCGGCTACCATTCATTCAACCAAAATGACACCGAAAGTCTATACCGCCCCCAACCTCGACGCAATAACGGAACAAAATCGCTGAATTTCGCCCCCTCACGTCCCCAATCAGAAGCGCGCTTCGAGGAAAGGAGGAACACCCTCAGGCGAGTCCAAGTCAAAAAGGCGGAAAACGCCTTCATCGGGCTGCAAATGGGCCTCTCCGAACGTGCGCGGGAAGGAAAACCGCTTGGGGCCGCAACTTCCCGGGTTGAGGAAAACGATCCCTCCCGACATTTGGCACAAAGGCTCGTGGGAATGGCCGAACACAACCAGATCGGTCCCCTCCCGGGAGAGACCGTCCCACACCTCCGGCGAAGGCCCTCCTCTTTCCCAAACGACATGTTGAATCAGGACCCGCCAACCAGCGATTTCGATTCTCGCGGTAAAGGGGGCCATTTCGGGGGGATCCACATTTCCCGAGACCACTGTGAGCGGGGCGACCGCTCCCAATATTCGGAGGAAAGTGTCATCTCCCACATCTCCCGCATGAAGAATGTGCGCCGCCCCTTCGCATGATCGAAGAACCCTTTCCGGAAGGCGGCCGTGAGTATCGGAAAGAATCGCCAGACGGCCTCCTTCACTCATTGCCCATGCCCAATTTCAACAGAGGATTTCCCCTTGGCATCCCGGCTCCTAAAGCAGGAATTGACTCTTTCAGGCGCACTTTTCCCCCAAATCCCGGCTCGACCTGCGATTACAAAACCAAATAGGCGCCTGCCTGGCAGCTGAGCCGGACATGATCCCGCTCCTCTCCCAGATCCCGCATATTGCGCCTCACCCCTCAAACCAATTTTATGGCCAGTCAGACATCTTCGCCAGTTAACGGTCTCATAGAAAAGACGGCAAAGTGTGTCTCGCCTCACAGATTCAAGAGATTTCTTATTATTACGGCTCAAGGGACCAGAACAGAGTATTAGAATTTGATGCCAATAAGTTTCCGCGGAACAAATCTTGGCGAGGCAGAAATCGTGAAAATTCGTCCTAAAGAAACTCCAGGCTTCCTACGAAAGCGTCAAAAACGGGCAAACCCCTTTCAAAGGTGCGAGTGTGGTCAATGTAGTAAAACTCATAAAGTTTCCCCGCCCGAAGGAATACCACCACCTTTCCCCGGTAGTTTCCCGTAAAGGTCGGGGTCAGAGAACCGTAGCGGAACCTCCGTTCTTGCTTGACCTCCTTTCGGGTCCGCGGTCCCCCGAAGGGTTGGCTGGCCTCGTGACGCTCCCGTTGGAGTTCCCGCGCCTTGGAGGTCGACCGACGGCCCATGAGGCCCCGGAGCCGAAACTCGGCGCGAACCGTTCCCTTTCGGCGGGTGATCCGCAGGGCTTTTTCAAAGGGCACGAAACTTTCAGCCACAACCATCCGCATATCGGCGTGAGGGGTCACCAAGAACCGGCGGTAGATAAATGCCAGCTCATCCTCGAAATCCCTCGCAGCATCGAAATGTCGGGGAAGGACCTGCAGGGATATCACCCCTCCAGAATATGGATTGTCGTAATAGAGCACCGATGTCGAAGGATCGTTGAGCGCAAGAATATCGGCGACATCCGGCGTGCGTCGCCAAGGCTTCCCCTTTATGGGCCGGATGCGGAAATCGTGCTTGGAAAAAACGAACCTGCCGTCTTTGTCTAGCGCGAAGTCGACACACCCGGTCAGCGCCACCGAAAAAACCGCGAGAATCACGGCAGCCGTCCAGGCGGGATTTTTTCGCGCCCCGGGCCGCGGGAGGTGCATCAACGGTTCAAATCTCTCTGGAATAGTTTCAACGCGAAATCGCCCTTCTCTAGCATCTCCGATTCACATTGGAACGGAAAATGGCGCCGAATTTTTTCATCGAATTTAGAGAAGAATTTGTTGAGCGTGACTATCTTGTCACTGGCATTGTCGATCAATTCTTTCATTTCAAAAGACTCGTCGATTTTCGCCCGTACATTCCCAAAAAGGTTTTCGTGCCTCGCCACGTTTTTATTGTTCGCCGGACAAGATCGTTTTCCTCCTGGAGATTCTTGATCTTGGCTCCCATTTCTCAAAAGATAACGTTCAGTTTGCCCGCTTCCCCGTTTGACTTTTCCATAACATCTCGCGGCTGGTTGAGACCCCGAGTCTTCGCCAAAACGTGCTCGGAAAGGACGCTGAGGCCGTCGATGTTCATTTTCATCTTCCGGTAAACGGACTCGAGTTCTCCGTATTGATGTTCGGCGTCAGATAGACGGGTTTCGATTTGTGGCGTGGACTCGAATTGGCGCTGGGAACTGCTGAGTATCGCCTCGTGCTCTTCGATCTTCAGAGGAATGATATCGTCCAACTTCTCCATCCGGCCGCGCTCTTCGACAAAAGCAGAGATTAGATTGCGGATTCGCGTCTCGTTGGCGGACATTTTCCGGGTGAAGGGCGAGGAAGAACAACCATGGTTGGGCCTCTCGGCTGGGGCGAGTAAGGACAACCCCCTCTTCCCGAAAACGTAACTGACTTAATAAAATAACTTCAAGACCCTATCGAAATAAAATTGAGAAGTCAACGAAGTGAAACTCCGTTCAGCCGCCCCGCCCGGTAGGGTGGCTCGTCCTTCCGCCAACAATAATCCCCGCCAATATTACGGATATCGCTATACCCCGGAGCGGCGTGAGTAGCTCGGAGAGGAGCCAGGCGGCCAGAATCGTGGACAAGATCGGTTCGCCCACAATCGCAAGGCTCACTTTCCCCGGCGTTAGGTGCCGGATGGCGTAGTTGAAGGAAGTGTGACCGATGAGGGTTGGGCCAACCACCATCGCGGCGAGCAACAGCCACGTTTGCAGGGGATACGGTGCCAGGGGCTGGCCCACGGCAAGAGCGGAGCCCACCAGAAGTATGCCACTCAATCCGTAGCAAACCGAAACATAGGGCAGGAGAGGTAATTTGCCTCTCAAATTTCTTCCGCAAAGCAGATAGGCGGACGCCATGGCCGCTCCAGAAAGCGCGAGGAAATTTCCCCATCCACTGCCGGCCCAGCTGTGAAGATCGGACCAGCCAAGCATGATGCTTCCTGCGAGGGCGAGGCCTACCCCTGCCCACAGCGCCTTCCCCTCCCGCTCCCTGAGAATCAGGTAACCGCCCACCCCGGCGAAAATCGGATTCGTGGTGGCCAGCACCACCGAGCTCGCCACCGAGGTATGGCGGAGTGATTCGATCCAAAGAGCGAAATGGAACGCGAGGAACACGGCGGCGGCGAGCCAAAGTCCGCGCTCGACCCCCGACAGGCCTTGCCATGCAGGCAGGATCATTCTTCCCGAAAAAGGAAGGAGAAGCAAAGCGCCTCCCAGCATCCGATAGGCGGCAATGCCGAGCGGGGGTGCCTCCGCCAGACGGATCAGAATGGCCGACCAGCCGACCGCAAACACTCCCAGCGCAAGAAACCAGTACACACGAATCGGGACAGATTGGCGCAAAATAAAATCTTCTCCTTTCATAACCTCCGGAGAAAATTCAACACGGCCTCGCCCACTTCACGCGGTTTCTCCACCATGACCATGTGGCCAGCCTCAGGCACGAGACAAAGGGACGCGCCGGGGATGCGCTCGGCAAGGTAGACGGAGTATTTCGGGGGGGTCAACTTATCTTCCTCGCCGCACACGATTAAAGCGGGAAGCCGCACCGTGTCCACCTTATCCATTTGATCGAACGCATTGCAAGCACTGAAGTCACCGTGGACAACCTCGGGCGGGCAGGCCAGCAGCTTCTTCCTCCCCTCCGCCACCAAATCGGAGGGAGCCCGGGATGAAAACGAGTACTCGATGATTTCGTCGACACCCGAAAGGAAGCGGGTGCGTACCCCTTCGAGGATAGATGAAAGGACGCGAAGGCGCGCACCGCTCCCGATGAGCGCGATGCCGCCCAGTTTTTCGGGAAACGCAAGCGCGCATGCGAGGGCGATCCCGCCCCCCATGGAATGTCCCCCAAGGACCGGCCCGCGCAGGCCCAGAGCCTGGATAAAGCCTTCGATGACACGGGAATAGGAAAAAAATATCCTGCAAGCCAGGGCCGGTAGACTTGCCGTGACCGGGAAGGTCGAGGGCGATCCCGCGGACCGTGTGAGCCAAAAGTTCCCGGAGAAGAGCGAGCCAACTCTCCTTGCCGCCGCCCGAACCGTGCACCAAAACGAGGGGGGGATAGACCGCATCCCCTTCTGATTCGATGAAGGAAAGCGCCCGGCCGCCGGCCTCCACAGTTCCCTCATTGAACCGGGCCAAGAACGGCGCTCCTCGGACAAGGGCTCACGCAGTGCGGGCCAAACGGCGACGGTCCGACATGCCAGGCGTCTACAGGATTCGGTCGACGGCCGCCTTGAGATCCGCCTTGGAGCGGACGCCCACAATCTGATCGGCCACCTTTCCTTCCTTGAAGATGATCAGGGTGGGAATGCCCCGGATCCCAAACTTGGTCGGAGTAGATGGGTTGTCATCGATATTCAGCTTACCGACTCGGAGCTTTCCATCATACTCCTGTGCGATCGCCTCCACGGTGGGAGCGATCATCTTACAGGGAGCGCACCACTCGGCCCAAAAATCGACCAGGGCGGGGATCTCCGAACCAATTACATCGGATTCAAAATTGCCGTCTGTGAACTCCAGCAATTTTCCAGCCATCTCGCTTCTCCACTTTTTCGGCGTCGTTTCTAGGTTTTGCCAGGCGGAAACTTTTCTTTGGCGGGCGCTGCCAGGAATCTTCGAACGGGCTGTCCCAACTTCTCTGGGACTTGGATATGACTTTACTCAAGGGGAACGACAAATACAACGATCCCCCGCCCGGCACCCTCCCGACCGAGGCGGTTTCCAGGGCCTCCCCGGGAAAATCCTCCCCGGCAGCATCACGCCTCACTCCCTTTTATCCACAAAACGAGGGGAAAATGTCCGGAATGGCCTGTAGGCCCTCAACGCCTTCCCCCCCTCGCGCATGGATCCGAGAGAGCGGCCCACTTCCTGGCTGCGCCTGGCGAGGCCCTCTGCCACGGCAGCCTCTTTCAACTGCACTTTTTCACCGACTCACGGATATTGGCCAAGCCATCGTTCAGGCGGTCAAGGAGAGCTTCGTCTCCGCGCCATTTCTCAATTCGCTCCCATAAAGGGGCACCTTTTTCCCGTTTTCCTCTATCCGCTTGATAATGGCTTCTTTTTCGGCCAATACTTCCTCGATCCTCCGTATCTCCTCCTGGGAATAGCATGCGAACTCCTTGTCGCACACGACCAGGAGCTTCTCGAACAAAATTAGGTTCTCATCAAAGGTTGCGGCCAGCTTTTGCGCATTCTCTTTCACTGTCGAATTGTCCCCGGAAAATGAAAACCCCCCAAGCATGGATCAGCGAGATACGCCTTTCACGTCATATCCGGAGAAACGCGCTTTGAAAATCATAATTATGGCAAGGGGAAAGAGGCTTTAACACAAACCCCCGGAAAGCTCAGTCGATTCTCGCCGGGTCATCCGCATTTCCCGAGACTTCCGGGATGAGCACCTGCCTCCGCTTCACACCGTCGGAAGGGCCAATGACGCCCTCCCGCACCATCCGCTCGATCATCCGGGCCGCGCGGTTGTAGCCGATGCGGAGGTGGCGCTGGATAAGGGAAATGGAAGCCTCCCGGGTTCGGGCGACCAGCGCGATGGCGTCGTCGTAGCGATCGTCCAACTCTTCCGCCAGAGCGTCGTTCTCTCCTGCGAAGGATACCTTCTCGACCAAAAGGTCATTGTGGTATGCGGCCGGTCCCTGCTCGACCCAATGGGCGACAAGACGCCTTATCTCTTCTTCCGAAACGTACCCGCCGTGGATGCGCACCGTCCCCCCGGCCCCCGGCGGAAGAAAGAGCATATCCCCCTTCCCGAGAAGGCGCTCGGCGCCGTTTGCATCCATGATCGTCCTCGAATCCGTGCGGGTCGCTACACGCAAGGCGATGCGCGAGGGGAAATTCGCCTTGATGAGGCCGGTCAAAACATCCACCGAGGGCCGCTGGGTCGCAACGACAAGATGGATCCCCGCCGCGCGCGCCATCTGCGCAAGACGTATCATCATATCCTCGACCTCTCGCGAAGAGACCATCATCAAATCCGCTAGCTCGTCGATAACGACGACGATGTAGGGCATGAAATCTAGCGCATCGTCTGCATCCCAGCCGACATCATCTGACAGGGGCCGACTCAAACGCCGCTTCGCCTCCTTCTCCCCGAGTTCCCGGGTAAATAGGGCATTGTAGCTTTCGATGTTCCTGACCCCCATCTTGCTCATCCGGAGGTAACGCCGCTCCATTTCCGCAACCAGCCCTCGCAGGGCGGAGGCCGCCTTTTTAGGGTCCGTGATGACGGGCACGAGCAGGTGAGGCAGCCCTTCGTAGACGGAAAACTCCAGCATCTTGGGGTCGATCATCACGAGCCGCACCTCGCGCGGCATACAGCGCACGACAAGGCTGCAGATCATCATGTTCAGCGATACGCTTTTCCCCGAGCCCGTCGTCCCCGCGATGAGCAGGTGCGGAATCTTGGCAAGATCCGTCAGAGTGGTGCGCCCCAGAATGTCCTTCCCCAGGGCCAGCGTTAGCCTGTCGTCCGCGCCTTGGAATTCCCGGGAGGAGAAGATCTCCTTTAAATAAACGGCGTTTCGCTTCTGGTTGGGCAATTCGATTCCCACAACGGATTTGCCTGGGATGGGGGCGACAATGCGTACGTTGATGGCCGAAAGGGCCCGGGCGAGGTCGTCCGAGAGGCTGGCGATCTTGGCTACCTTGACGCCTGCCGCCGGGGCAAATTCGTACACGGTGATGACGGGGCCCGTCTTCACCTCGGTTACCTTTCCCTCGACAGAAAACTCCCGCAGGGTCCGCTCGAGGAGAATCGAATTTTCGCGGATGACCGCCTCGTCGACGATGCTCCCTCCGGCCGGTGGGTCGGAAAACGTATCGATGAAGGGAAGCACGCACGTGGCTGTCTCTCGCTTCTTGACCCGGCGAGGCTCTATCTGCCGGGAGAGAGGCTCCGAAACGAGGGCTTCATCCTCGATACGCACAATGTCAGCCTCGCCCATAGCGCCTGCGTGGCGGACCATGACTTCCCACCCCTTGTCTCTTTCAGCCGAATTTGGTTCAGTCTCCTGAAGGGCAGGCTCCCCGGCTCCAACTCGCTCCACCTCGGCGACATCCTCCAGGTTCGCTGCGGAGGAGGGGCCCGATACGGATGGAGGCGGCATTTCAGAAAACCCCGCCGAGGCGATTGGCTGCGGAACCGGATCCGGCCCTTTTGCCGCTTCTTTCGTGCTTTCTCGGGCAGCACGCTCGCGGCCGATTCGAAGGGCTTGCTTTTTCCGGAGAGGAACAGCCGCGGGGTTTTCAACATATCTCTGGATCGGCGGCGCACTTATTGCGGAAAATAACGCCTCCTGGGAGCGAGGAGGACTCTCGGGGAGAGACATCACCGTCTGGTCAGCCTCGCGCGCCGGTACGGTCTCGTGCGGTTCCCCGGGCTCTGCTCCTTCATGCCCGTTCCGCGACTTTTCCTCCACCGCCGGACCCGGGAAGGCGGGCGAAGAAACAGCGGCACCGCTTTGCGGCGGCATCAGGCCAAGCCGGGGTTCCTCTGCATTCGCCCGAAGATTGTTTCCGTTCCTCCCCCTGACCCGATTTCCTCCATCCGCTTCCAACCGGAGCGAAACCTTTTCCGCACTTCCTTCGGGTGTTCCCTCGCCCAGAGCGAATTCGGGCTCGGCTTCCTCGATTTCGGGGTAAATTTCCCATTGGGAGGGGGAAATTCGAATTTTATGCGTTTTCCTCCGGAGGCCCTTTCCGGCGGCCCGGGTCCAATCCCCGCCGGCCGTCCACAACTGTTTTCCGACACTGAGGAGCCTGCTCCCGGCGGCGAAACCTGCTTTCCGGGAGAACCAGGCCGCTTGCCGAAAAAACCAGGTCGGGCCCTTCGCCACGAAGGCAGTGAGTTGCCCAAACGACAAACCCGTGGTCGCCGTCAGGGCCGCCAGAAATGCGGCCGCCAGAACGATAGCACTGCCCGCGCCGCCGAGGGTCCCTCTCAACATGGCCGACACCCCATAGCCAACCATCCCCCCTGGAAGCGCCGACTTACCGAAAAGAGGATCAACTGATAATAGCTTGTAAAACAATCCCTCTGCGCTCAAGGCAGCGATGAGCCAGCCGAGCGTCGGCCAACCGGAGCGCCAAACACGGATCTCGGCGAAAACGGAAAGCCCCCACAAAAAAAGCCCGACAGGCAACAAAGTGGCAAACGACCCCAGCAGTTGGACCGCACCTCCCCCGAGGTATGAACCCACCGCGCCGCCGTAATTCCTTATTTTCCAGTCCGGGTTCACGCGGGCGTTCCAGGAGGGATCATCCGGATGGTGGGTCCAGAGGGCCAACGCGAAAAAGACCGCCAGGGCAAGGAGGAGAAGACCTGCTATCTCAAAAAAGCGATCGGAAAATAAAGAGGGGGGTTTTTCACCCGAGCGGAGGGGTGTCATAAGCCGTTTCTCCCGCCTCGCAGCAATTATTGGCCATTTCATCGAGTTGAAACGGCCAATTCCAAAGAGCGAACCTACTCCGGGCGGAGGTGAAACAAGAGAAAGATACCAAAATCAAGGGAAAAGGACAAGAAAGCGGATCGAAAATATATTATATTTCACTAAAGTGGTTGTTTTTCAAGGAGTATAATCGCATCACTTTCGGGGAAAGTTTCGGCGGCCCAAGGCCGCAGTCCACCAATGTGGGATTTTCTCATGTCAGGGAAAGGGCGATTTGGCGAGCCATCGGAAGAATGGCGTCCTAACAGTGCGGCGGGGCACCGATTGGGGAGGGAAATCCTCAGCGGCCGAATAATCCTTTTAGGGTGTTTTTGATTTCCTTTTCGAGCTGCTTTCCCAATTCCTTCAGCTTCTTTTCCGGGAGTTTCCCGGGCTGGGGGACGGACTGCTCTTTTTCCTTGATGCCGCCGCCCGCTCCGCCAAGAAGGGTCCCCCCCAGCACGCCCTTTAGAATGTCGGTCACATTTCCGCCCAGGTTTTGCGTCTTGCCCGCAAGGTCCAAAACCGTATCGACGACGTTCACGAGCAGCGAGGCGACGGCCGCCTCCGCCAGATTAAAGGAAGGATCGTCCAACCTCCCTTCCACTCGGACCTTTACCGGAATCTCGCCCTTCTCTTTTTTGAGAAGATTGAGGGCTAGAAGCTGAACCGCCTTACGTGCATCATTCTTCCTAATTGATTCGAGAGCCAAGCCGAACACAACTGCGTCGGCAGTGGCGATGATGTAATTCTGCCGAATGTTGAACCCAGAATCCAATTTCAAAGTGCCCCGTCGAATTTCAACTTCCTGGGCATTCCGCGCATAGGGGGAAAACGGACGGAGATCGAATTGTCGCAAATTAAAGCTTCCCTTGACGGAGGGCGGGTAAACGCCGAGGTTCATTCCAGCCCGCAAATCGAGGAGAAATACCTTCGAGTCTCCCCTAGGCGGCTGATAAAGGCGCACACGCGTGTCCCGCCGGTGGGCGGGCATTCGCGTGTCTATGTTATTCGCCGAAAAACGGAGTCCTTTCCAGTCCACGATAATGGGAGGCTTGCCCTTTTCCACCTCGTGGCGGAAATTAATGTCCAAGTTATCGATCTCGACCTTCCCGATTTTCACTTCAGGAAATTCCGCCACGGGCCGCTCTGCCGGTAACGGCGCTCTCCTCCCTCCCGCCCTCGCCGGAGGCGGCTTCGAGGAGCCGGGAGAGGATTTTGCGGCCTTCCCGGCGGAGGGCGGCCCCGGACCGGGCCTCGTTGGCGCACTTTTTCTCGCCGCCTTCAGCCACTTTTCCAGCAGCCCATCCAGGGTACTCTTTCCCGCGGGATCCATGGAACTGCGGAAGGACATAGACCTCACCCGCACTTCCCGGGAGGCGATCCTTCCCTCCATGAGTCCTTGCTGGGAAAAGGTCGCGCGGACCATCTCAAGCCGTAGGACGGGGGCGGCCTCCGGACGTCTCCGGTCATAGGCCGAAAGGCGCGGGAAACTGACTTGCGTCCCCTTCTTCCCAAAGGCGACCTTTCCGTTTCCTCGAATTTCGAGGTTCGGATAATCCATCAAATGAACGCGCTTCAGATTCGTCTCGGCGGTCCCATGGATGGACACCGTGGCCGGCTTGTGGTCCCGCCGGATGGACAATGAAGCTTGGAGAGTTCCTTGGGGCCGGAGGCTGCCTGCCATCGGTCCCATTACGGGCCCGAAGACCGAAAAGGCAGAGGCCAGATTCGATACCGCGAGGTGGATCTCCACTTTATCCCCCCCAGACACGTTCCAACTCCCTCCTTTGGGAAGGCGCAGGATCCCGAAGGGAAACTCCGCCTCCAGGCGCGAAAGGCGCGCCGAACCGCGCGCGGCGTCGAAGCGGCCCGCAGAGCGGAGGGCCATCTTGGCCAGCTTCACGCTGCGCCAGCCGTCCCCCGCCCCTTCCCGGAAGTCGCCCGAAACCCCCGTTCCGGTCAGATCGGTCTCCCATCGGAAGACATTGTCCGGGGCGGCCGAAAACTTTATTTTCCCTCCGAATCGCCCGCTCAGATTTCGCGCTGCATTCAGCCGTGGAGCCAAACGGGCGAAGGGGCCTATCTCGACGGGGTCGAACCGCGCCGCAAGCACGTATGAGAGCGCATTTCGTTTCCGGTCGCGCCGCGCCGTGAGGGAGGCATCGAGTTTACCTCCCCTCTTGAACTCCTCGGGGGATACCCCGACGAATGGACCCGCCGCGGCCACAACGGCCCCCAGGTCCGAGAG
>CAZUHN010000297.1:0-17126 GCA_964620535.1 uncultured Nitrospinaceae bacterium
CTCACGCACGATCCATCGTTCAGCCAAAGGCATCACCCGGTGGCGCTGCGTCGAACGCGCCTGGGCAAGAACCCCGCACGCGCGTCGCTCCGGGACGGTCACTTCTTCCCCTACATGCTCTACTGCCCGCCGCCGTCTCGAGGACTTTCACGCCTGGTTTGAGGCGAGCACCTACCACCCCCGTCTGAGCGTTTCCACCGGGAGCGAAAACGCGGAGTACAGGGAGGGTCGGGGAGCGGCATGCGGCCCGGTGAAAATTTGAACCCGCGGGGCATGTTCGTGCCCCGTTTTTTTTCACCCCCGGGCGGGGCTAATCGGATTCGGCTTGGGCCGAGGGGGGGGGCGGCCCGAGGTCTCCGGCCGCCGCGTCGTACTGCCGGAAGTAGGCGAAGTAGATGAGGAAGGAGATCGCGTAGCAGACTGAGGCGATCCAAAAGGACGGGAACCACTGGTTTTGGGCGATGTAAAACCCCGCAACCGCCGCGCCGATCGCCATGGGGAATTCCTTGAAGGCGTGGATGACGCCGTTGGTGGTTCCCCGCTCGGCGGGCTCGACGAGTTCCATGGGGAAGAGCTGGTAGACGGGATCTACCATCCCCATCGTCGGGAAGAGACCTCCGATCAGGATCAGAGAGATCAAATAGAAGACGGCCGCCCAGAGGATACTATCCGTCAGCCCCAGGAGCAGGACGAAGGGGACCCCCGCCATCCGGACCCAGACGATGGTATTCACCTTGCCCAGGCGCTGAACCAGCAGGGGGGTGAACAGGGTGGCACCCGCCACCGCGAGCGCCGCCAGCGAAAAGATGAGACCGATGTCCTCTGTGGCGACGTGGAGCTTCGTGGCGAAGTAGACGTTGAAGAAGGGCGCCGTCGCCCCCAGCCCGACGCTCATCAGCGCCGAGGTGACGGCCAGCATGGCGATGTGCCGGTAGCTCCGCACCCCGCCCCACCACTTACGCAGCGAGAGGCGCTGCCAGTCCTCCCGGATGAGGTAGATGGGGACCAGGGCCGCCACCATAATCGGCAGCCCTAAGAAGAGCGCGCGCCGGAAGCCCCAGGCCCCGCCGGGCGCCACCCCCACCGTGAGCGCCACCGCGAGGGGGAGCACCCCCGCCCCCAGGTTGCCCGCGAAGTTCGAGCCCGTCTTAATGACCGAGTCTACACTGAAGAGGTAGATGCGCTCCTCGGGCTCGCTCTGCTCGGTCAGGAAGGGGGGCCCCACGATGGCGTGGAAACCCTCGGCCCCGCCGCTCAGGGCGCTCAAAGCCAGCAGCCAGGTGGGGTCCAGGGTGATGAGAAGCATAACCTTGCAGGCGATGTTAGTGCTGTATGAGCAAAGGTAGGTGACCCGTCTGCCGAACAGGTCCGAGAGCATCCCGGCCGGGATGACGATCAGGCCGTGCAGCAGCCAACTCACCGCGATCATCTTGGCGACGAAGGCGGGCTCGAATCCCAGGGCCAGGAGGTAGAGGTTGAACAGAAGGTTCCAGATCCCGATGCTCAGGCCCAGGAAGGGCCCCCGCAACAGGAGCAGCTTGGCGTTCGGGCGAAAACCCCGGACGCGCCGGACGTACTCCGAATCGCGGAGCAAGAAAAAGGCAACGAGGCTCCCGGCGAGGAAGATCCCGAAGAGGATCGCTGGGAGCACCAGCGCCTCGGGACGGGGCGGCCCCGCCGCCACCACCGCCCTCCCGGCATCCCCTGCATGCGCCGCGGCGAAAGAAGGAAGGAGGATCGGCCCGGGCAGGAGGAGAGAGAAAAGCCGGCGCCCGGGGCGGCGCGCCAGATTCTTCCGCATGCGACCTCTCCCCTTTTCACTCATCAGGCAGCCTTCCCCTTCCGGATCGGAAATGTGTATTGAGAAAAAGCATATACCAGACGTACCGGCCAGGGAAAAACTCCGGCGCGCATTAAGGCGGCGGCCCTCCCCTCTCCCCCGCGCCGAAGGCGGTCGCGCCGCCCGCACCTCAGTGCGCGTTATACTGGTAGCGAGAGGCGTTCGGCAGACCGAAGTCCCAGCCCCCGTACTGCTTCTGGATCTCTTCTTCCAGCCTATGGTAGAGAGGCTGGAGGTCCTTCGCGCGGGAATAAAAGGGCGGCCACGATTTCGCAATCTCCGCCGCGGCGGCCTCCTCGTCCACCGTTAGTATCTTCCCCGCCCGCATGACGGCCTCACCCTCCACGTAGACCGCGTGGACGTCCCGCCCCATCCCCCGCTGCAGCAGGAGAAGCAGGGGGTCGATGTCCGGATCGGCGGCCGGGCGGCGGAGCCGCCTGGTGTCCACGAGGATGAAATCGCCTTTCTTTCCCGGCGCAAGCGAGCCGAAAGAGTCCGCCTGAAGCAGGGCCCGGGCCCCGCCCCCCGCCGCCAACTGGTACCACTCCTCGGCCCGGATGGGGGGGAGGTCCACACCCGGAAGCCGCTGGAGAAGATGGCCCAGGCGGATGTCGGCGAGCACGTCGTTGTCATCGTTCATTCCCATCCCGTCCGCCCCGAAGGCGAGGGACACTCCCATCTCCCGCATCACCCGGACCGGGGCAATCCCGCTCGAGAGGCGGAGGTTGCTGCTGGGATTGTGCACCACGGTCACCCCCCGGTCCCGGAGAACCGCCATCTCCTCCTCCGAGAGCCAGACCCCGTGGGCGCAGGAAACCTCCGGCCCCCAAAAGCCGATCTCATCCAACCGGGCGACCATGGATTTCCCCGCCAACTTCAAGCCCACGGCGCGCTGGTAGACAGTTTCGAGCAAGTGGATCTGGATCCCCGTGCGCCGCCGCCCGGCCGCCTCCTTGACCCGGCCGAGCAGCTCCTCGGAGCACCACTGAGGCCCCGAGGGCCCGAGGAAGATCCGCACCCGCCCGTCGGGCTCATGCAGGTCTTCGAAGTAGGAGTCCCACACCTCGAAGAAGTGGTCGAGGTCGAGAGGCTGGAGGAATCCCTTCACCTCGGCCTGGACCGCAGCGGGGAGCCGATCGAAGATCTCCCGATCCCCCTCGTAGTGGAAGCGGTTCTCGTTCCGCACCCCGACGCAGAGGCCCACCCGCATCCCGGCGTCGCGGTAGGCCCGGACCGCGGTGGGGACCCCCAGCCGCTCGCGCGCGGGGGACCCGGCGTGGTGCTCCATCACCGAGGTGCACCCCCCCCGGATGAGCTCGATGCAGGACCAGACGGTATTGAGGTAGACCTGCGCCTCGGAAAATCCCGCCTGGTGCGCGTTGCCGTAGATGGACTGGATCCAGCACTCGAGAGGCCCGTCGGAAACTCCGTCCCGGAAAGCGCGCCCGGCGTGATGGTGTGCCGAGGTGAGGCCCGGCATGAGAAGATCGTCCTCGAGCGATCCCGCCTCCTCGTCGAACGGCCCCCGCCGGGAGAGTTCCTCCCAGGGGCCGACCGCCGCGATCATGCCGTCCTCAACGATGACGGCCCCCCGCCGGAGGGTCCCCAGCGAGTCGTCCAAGGTGGCGACGTCTGCGGCTTTAACCAACATCCTTTTCATTTTCTCCTCCTTCCCGCTCGCTGTGGACCGTTTCCCGCCGGGCCGGGGCTCAGCCGGACCACCGCCCGCACCACCCACTCCACTGTCAGCCCCTGGACTACGATGGAGAAGATCACCACTCCGTAGGTGACCGCGAGGATGGTCCCCTTGGCGGGAACGTCCGGAAGCGAGAGCGCGAGGGCCACCGAGATCCCGCCCCGCAGCCCCCCCCAGGTCAGAACCGGGATCGCGCCCCGGGTGAAGGTGCGCCGGAGGCGCAGGACGGTAAGGGGGGCCGCCACACTGAGAAAGCGGGCGGCGAGGACGACGGGCACCGCGATCGCCATGACCAGCGCGACGCTCCCGGTGAGCGTCAGCGCGACGACCTCGAAGCCGATGATCAGGAACAGGACCGCGTTCAGCACTTCGTCAATGAGCGACCAGAACTTGAAGAGGTGATCGCGGGTGGTCTCGCTCATCGCGAAGCGGGCACCGTAGTTTCCGATCAGCAGCCCGGCCACCACCACCGCGATGGGGCCGGAAACGTGGATCGCAAAGGCAATCGTGTAGATCAGCGTCACCAGTGAGAGCGTGATGAGCACCTCGAGGTTGTGCTCGTCGATGGTCTTCATAGCCCGGTAGGCGACGGCCCCCCCGGCTAGCCCGAGGACCGCCCCGCCCAGGGCCTCTCGCACGAACAACTCGGCCACCGCTCCGCCGCCGATCGCCTCCCCGCCGTGCCCCCCGGCGGCGATGGCGGCCACGATGGTGAAGACGACCACCCCGACACCGTCGTTGAACAGGCTCTCCCCTGCGATCTTGACCTCGAGCGCCTTGGGCACCTTGACGGTCTTAAGGATGCCCAGCACCGCGACCGGATCCGTCGGCGAGATCAGCGCCCCGAACACCAGGGCGTAGATCAGCGGCAGGTCCAGCCCGGCGAACCGGGCGGCGAGAAAAATGCTGTAGCCGACGAGAAAGGTGGAGATCAACACTCCCACCGTCGCCAGCGAGCCGATCGACCATTTACTGTCGAGCAGATCGCCGAAATCCACGTGCAGCGCCCCGGCGAAGAGGAGGAAGCTCAGCATCCCCTTCATCAGTACTTCGGGGAAGTCGATCCGCCCGAGGGCATCCCTGACGGTCCCCCCGAACCCGAGGGCGGGGACGATGCCGTCTATCGCGATGACCGCGAGCGAGGCGCAAAGGGCGATGACCACTAGGCCGACCGACTGCGGCAGCCGCACCCAGCGGTGGTTGACGTAGCCGAACCCCGCCGCGAGAGTGAGCACTACGGCGGCCATGCTGAAAAAGGACGCGTCGGTCATCTTTTCCTTCCCGCCTCCAGCGCGGGGCGGCCGGATGGAACCCTTTGGATCGGCTCTCCGCGGCCGGCGCCGCCCCTCCGGCCATGGCTCTTCTTTATTATATAGCTAGGAAGATGATGGATTTTCGGGGAAAGATCCACAAGCCCCCCCTCACTGCACTCTGCCGATTTTCCACTCCAGAGCCTCGGGGAAGTCGATCTACATCTTCCGGGCGTAAACGAAGAGGGAGGCCACCGCGAAGCGCACGCTCTTGAAGGAGGGGTAGTAGCCGCCTCCGGATTTCGTGTTGGGGGGGGGGGGGCAGCAGGTAGATGGGCTTGGGGCAGGGGGAATCGCTCACGCAGTCATCGGCGACAAGGTGGTCCACGCTGCGGACGCTGCGGAGGACAGAAAGAGAACGCATTCTTTTATCGCGTCAACCAGTTTGAAGCATTTCGATAAAACGGACGACCACCTGGGAGAGATGTTTCTGGCGACGGTGGATTAGCGCAATAGGCCGGATGAGATCGTCCAAGTCGAGGGCGGCCGACGCGAGGTCCTGGATCGCAACCTCTTTCTGGATGGCCGCCTCGGGGAGAATGCTTATCCCCGCGCCGTTCGAAACGGCCCTCTTGATGCTTTCAATGTTGTCGAATTCCATCACGACATTCGGAATCAGATTATGCTGGCGCAAGGCCCGATCGATGGCCTTCCGGATAGACAAATCGGCATCGAATGCGACAAACGGTTCCCCCGCCAGATCTTCCGCCTTCACCCTCTTTCTGCGTGAAAGTCGATGAGAAGAGCGGGAGACAAAACGCATGGACTCATCGCGAAGGCGAATTACGTTGAGCGCCCGGTTTGCCGGAGGATAGGACAAAATTCCGACGTCGACCGCATCCTCGATCACAGAGCGGACGACTTTCTCCGGGTGAAGACACTCAAGTCGGACCCGGGCGCGGGGCAAAAGGGTTCGGAATCGCTCCATCTGGATTCCCATATCATGAAGGCCCACCGAGTAGATGGCCGCCACCCGGACTGTACCCGCAATCAACCGCTTGTCGTTTGCGATTTCATCCCGAATCCGCTCAAAACCCTCCAATAATTCGCGGCAGGCTTTGTAGAACTTCTCCCCCTCCGTTGTTATGGCGAATGGTCGCTTGCTCCGATCGAGGAGAATCACCCCCAGTTCCTCTTCAAGCTGGCGAATCGCCTGGCTCGCGGCCGATTGGGTGACGCCGCTATCGGCCGCCCCCCCGGAGAAGTTCTGCCTTTGAATGACGTTGCAGTAGAGTCTGAGGGTTTCAAGGTGCATAAAAGCATCATACTCTATTAGTAAATCTAATGCAATACATTTATAAAATATTCTTGGCTTATTATTTAAGATCGGGTAATCTTACTCGCCTCTTTGAGAAGACCTGCCCTAATGCAAAGACCCGCGATCAAGCGGTGAAGGGCCCCCTGGTAGAGGCTCCCGGGAGGGTTGAACGAAAATGAATCGAACAGAAAAACCCCGCGCAGTGGGGCTTTACGACCCTTCGTTCGAGCATGACGCCTGCGGCGTCGGCTTCGTTGTGGACATAAAGGGACAGAAGTCCTGGAAAATCGTCTCCCAGGGCATCCAGGTGCTGAAAAACCTTGCCCACCGGGGCGCGTGCGGCTGCGAGGTGAACACCGGCGACGGGGCGGGAATTCTCATTCAGATGCCCCACAAGTTTCTGGAAAAAGCCTGTTCATCGATCGGCATCGATCTTCCCCCCAGTGGCCGGTACGGAGCGGGACTCGTTTTCCTTCCGCACGATCTCCTCCAACTGAACGAGTGTGAGCGGATCATCGAATCCGTCACGCGCGAAGAAGGGCGGAACATCCTCGGCTGGCGGGACGTTCCCATCAACATCGCTCCTGCCGGCCCTTCCGCCCAATCCGCGGCCCCGCGCGTTCGCCAAATTTTTATCGGAATTTTTGATGACGCGAAAGATCCGATGGAGATAGAGCGAAAACTTTATGTTATCCGGAAGCGCGTCGAGCACGCTGTCCGGAGTTCTGATCTCTCAGAGCGAAATCTCTTTCACCTCCCCAGTCTCTCCGCCCGTACTCTCATATACAAAGGGATGCTCACGGGGGAGCAGCTCGACGAGGTTTATCCCGACCTCAACGACCTAGACATCGAATCTGCACTCGCATTGGTTCACTCGCGGTTTTCCACCAACACTTTTCCCTCTTGGCCCTTGGCGCATCCCTACCGGTACCTGTGCCATAACGGGGAGATCAACACGCTGCGGGGAAACATCAACTGGATGCACACGCGCGAAGCGCTCTGCGCCTCCGATCTCCTTCCTGACCTAAGGAAGATTCTGCCCATCGTCATCGAAGGCGGAAGCGATTCGTCCATTTTCGACAATGTGCTCGAATTTCTCTACATGACCGGCCGGGAGCTTCCCCACGCCATCCTGATGATGATTCCCGAGCCGTGGAGCGGCCACGAATCCATGAGCGATGCACGGAAATCTTTTTACGAATACCACGGATGTTTCATGGAGCCTTGGGACGGCCCCGCTTCGATCGCCTTTACGGACGGTACGGTAATCGGCGCGGTGCTGGACCGGAACGGTCTCCGTCCGTCACGCTATTGCGTCACCAAAGACGGCCTTGTGATTATGGCCTCCGAGGTGGGGGTGTTGGATGTTCCCCAGGAGAACATCCTTCTCAAAGAAAGACTCCATCCGGGGCGCATCTTCTTGGTCGACACCCGAGAAGGGCGAATCATCGAGGACGCGGAAATCAAGGAGCGCTACACCTCTGCACATCCGTACGGAAAATGGCTGAAGGAAAATCTGATCCCCCTCGAATCTCTCCCCGAGGCGCCCCACTTGCCGGAGCCCGACCACGCGACCGTTCTCCGCCGCCAGCAGACGTTCGGCTACACCCTCGAGGATCTCCGCTTCTTCCTAGAGCCGATGGCGAGAACCGGGCTAGACCCCGTCGGCTCCATGGGCACCGACGCCGCGCTCTCCGTTCTCTCAAACCGATCCCGGCTGCTGTACGACTATTTCAAGCAACTCTTCGCCCAGGTAACAAACCCCCCGCTCGATGCAATCCGGGAAGAACTGGTCACCCAGATGTCCACCACCATCGGGCCCGAGGGAAACCTACTCGAGCCCGGCCCACAATCCTGCCGGCAGATCAAGATTCCCGTCCCCATCATGGATAACGACGACCTTGCCAAACTCACCCACCTGAATCATCCGTTCTTCAGGTCAATCACCCTTCCTTTAACATTTCCCGCCGAGGGAGGGAGGCCGGGCCTCCAACAGGCCCTGGAAGCGTTATGCCAAAAAACGAGCGAGGCCATCGCCGAAGGATATAACATTATTATCCTCTCAGACCGGGGGAGTTCGAAAAGCCATGCCCCCATTCCGGCGCTCCTCGCCACCGCCGGGGTTCACCATCACCTCGTCCGGGAGGGATCGCGCACCAAGGTGGGCCTCGTCGTCGAGACCGGCGAGGCCCGGCAGGTCCACCACATGAGCCTTCTCCTCGGCTACGGCGCCGGCGCCATCAATCCCTATCTTGCCTTCGAAACGCTGGACGATTTGATCCGGGGCGGTATCCTCACCGGCATCGATCACAAAGTAGCGGTGAAGAACTACATCAAAGCCCTCAACAAAGGAATCCTCAAGGTTATTTCGAAGATGGGCATCTCGACCATTCAGTCCTACCGCGGGGCACAGATATTCGAGGCCGTCGGGTTGAACAAAGAATTCGTCGATCGCTACTTCACCCGGACCGCCTCCCGGATCGGGGGAATCGGGCTGGAGGTCGTTGCCGAAGAGGTGTTGTTGCGCCACCGGCGCGCGTACCCGGAGCGGCCCGCGGGAAAGCCCATGCACGAAGGGGGCGGATACATCCAGTGGCGGCGGGATGGAGAGTACCACCTCTTCAACCCCGACACCGTATTCAAGCTCCAGCACGCCACCCGGTCGGGCCGGTACGAGGTCTTCAAGGAATATACCGAAAAGGTCGACAACCAGAGCGAAAACCTCGCCACCCTGCGCGGCCTTTTCGAGCTCAAATGGGCCGAATCGCCGGTGCCGATAGAAGAAGTAGAGCCCGCCGATTCCATCTTCCGGCGGTTCGCCACCGGCGCGATGTCTTACGGCTCCATCAGCCAGGAAGCGCACGAGACACTCGCCATCGCGATGAACCGAATCGGCGGAAAATCCAACACCGGCGAGGGCGGAGAGGACCCCGCCCGCTACATCCTCGACCCGAACGGCGACTCACGGCGCAGCGCGATCAAACAGGTCGCCTCGGGGCGCTTTGGCGTCACCAGCGAGTACCTCGCGAGTGCGGACGACCTTCAGATAAAAATGGCCCAGGGCGCCAAGCCCGGCGAGGGGGGACAACTCCCCGGCCCCAAAGTCTACCCCTGGATCGCCAAAGTGCGGCATTCCACCCCGAGCGTCGGGCTCAGTTCTCCGCCGCCTCACCACGACATCTAGTCGATCGAGGACCTGGCCCAACTCATATTCGACCTAAAAAATTCGAACCCCAGGGCCCGCATCCACGTAAAGCTCGTCTCCGAGGTGGGAGTGGGAACCGTCGCGGCGGGCGTTTCCAAGGCGCACTCGGACGTGGTCCTCATCTCCGGGCACGACGGAGGCACGGGCGCCTCTCCCATCACGAGCATCAAGCATGCCGGAACGCCCTGGGAGCTCGGCCTCGCTGAGACCCAGCAGATTTTGGTGATGAACAAGCTGCGCGACCGGATCGTGGTTCAGGTAGATGGGCAGATTAAGACCGGACGTGACGTGGTGATCGGCGCCCTTTTGGGGGGCGATGAGTTCGGCTTCGCCACCGCCCCCCTCGTTGTGATGGGCTGCGTCATGATGCGAGTTTGCCATCTGAACACTTGCCCAGTGGGAATCGCCACCCAGGACCCCGAGCTGCGGAAAAAGTTCGCGGGAAAGCCCGAATTCGTGGAAAACTTCTTCCGCTTCATCGCCGAGGAAGTGCGAGAATACATGGCCAAGCTAGGCTTCCGCACGATGGACGAGATGATCGGACGCGTGGACAGGATCGACTCCCGAAGGGCCGTCTCTCACTGGAAAGCGAAAGGCCTCGACCTCACCGCCATCCTCTACAAACCCGATATGGGTCCGGAGGTGGCCATCCGGAATGTATGCGGCCAGGATCACGGGCTGGAAAAAACGCTTGATTCCACCACCCTCATTCCCATGTGCAAGGGCGCGCTGGAAAATAAGACACCGGTGGAACTGAATCTCTCCATCCGGAACGTGAACCGGACGGTGGGCACCTCCCTCGGCTACGAAGTGACGAGGAGACACGGCGCCGAAGGCCTTCCGGAGGACACCATCCGCATCCGCTTCGAAGGATCCGCCGGCCAAAGCTTCGGTGCCTTCATCCCGAAGGGGATCTCGCTCACCCTCGAGGGGGACTCGAACGACTATATGGGGAAAGGGCTTTCGGGAGGCCGGATCGTCGTCTTTCCCCCGAAGGAGGCTACCTTCATCTCAGAGGAGAATATCCTCATCGGCAATGTCGCCCTTTATGGCGCTACGGGCGGAGAAGCATTTTTCCGGGGCATCGCCGGCGAGCGGTTCGCCGTCCGCAACAGCGGCGCCTACGCGGTGGTTGAAGGGGTAGGGGATCACGGCTGCGAGTACATGACGGGAGGACGCGTGGTGATTCTGGGCCGCACCGGGCGCAATTTCGCGGCCGGAATGTCCGGGGGGATCGTCTTCGTGCTGAATGAGACGGGTGATTTCTCGAACCGGTGCAACATGGAAATGGTCGAACTCGAAGCGCTCGTGGCTCTCGATGACGTCGAGGAAGTGAAAGATCTCATCCGGAAGCACGTCAAGTATACAGGGAGCACGGTTGGTGAATCTATCCTCGGGCAGTGGGAGGAATGCCAAGCCAAATTCATCAAAATCATGCCCAAGGACTACAAACGCGCTTTGACGGCCATGAAACGAGCCGACGAAATGGGGATCTCATGGGAGAAGGCCGTCATGGAGGGAGCGTATGGGTAAATCCTCCGGGTTCCTCGAATTCAATAGAGAGTTACCCAAGAAACGGCCCGTCACCGAACGGCTCCAAGACTGGAACGAAGTTTACCTGGCCTTCGAAGTGGAAAAGCTTCAAAGCCAAGGCGCCCGGTGCATGGATTGCGGCATCCCATTTTGCCACCAAGGATGCCCGTTGGGGAACTTGGTTCCCGAGTGGAATGATTTAATCTACCGGGGCAAATGGCGCGACGCGATTGACCGCCTGCACGCCACGAACAACTTCCCCGAGTTCACCGGCCGCCTCTGCCCCGCTCCCTGCGAAGGGTCATGTGTTCTGGATATCAACGACGATCCAGTCACCATCCAACAGATCGAAGTCTCAATCGTCGATCGCGCATCCGAAGAAGGCTGGCTCCGGCCGGAGCCGCCTGCCATCCGGACCGGAAAGAAAGTCGGCGTGGTGGGGTCGGGACCCGCGGGACTGGCAGCGGCGCAACAACTCAACCGGGCCGGCCACACGGTCACCGTTTTTGAACGGGACGACCGGATCGGTGGACTTCTGCGTTACGGCATCCCCGAGTACAAGATGGAAAAGAATGTGCTGGATCGGCGCCTCAAGATCATGGAAGAAGAGGAGGTCATCTTTAAGACGGGATGCCATGTGGGTGCCGATATCTCCGCCACAGAGCTTCGCGGGGAATTCGACGCCCTCATCCTCGCGGGCGGCGCTCGGCAACCCCGCGACTTGCCCATCCTGGGCCGCGAGCTGAAGGGAATCCATTTCGCAATGGAATACCTCCCCCTCCAAAACAAGCTTTGCGAGGGCGACCCGATTCGAAACGGGGATTTCATCGCTGCCAAAGGAAAAAATGTGATCATAATCGGGGGCGGCGACACGGGGGCCGACTGCCTCGGGACGGTCCACCGGCAGGGGGCGACCTCGGTCCGACAGCTGGAAATTCTTCCGCGGCCGCCCGATGAGCGAGACCCGGACGCAAACCCGTGGCCCCTCTATCCCAACATTTTCCGCGCCTCCTCAGCCCACGAAGAAGGAGGGGAGCGGCTCTATTCCATCTCCACCCAACAGTTCACCGGCCGGAACGGCCACGTCGAAAAACTCCATACCGTCAAGGTCGAGATGAAACGAGAGCCGGACGGGCGCATGAGCTTTCCCGAGGTGCCTGGAACGGAGGAGGAGGTTCAGGCGGAACTCGTCCTGCTCGCCATGGGCTTTCTGGGGCCAGAGCGCAAAGGAATGCTCGAAGAATTGGGCGTAGAACTCAACGAGCGTGGAAACGTCCAGCGCGACGAAAGCTGGATGACGAACGTATCCGGCGTCTTTACGGCGGGAGACATGCAGCGCGGCCAGTCCCTCATTGTCTGGGCCATCGCCGAGGGGCGCTCCTGCGCCCGCGGGGTAGACAAATACCTGATGGGCGATTCTGACCTGCCCGCCCCACTCCCCTAATAGCTGTTTTTTTCGCGCCCAACGAAAGCCCGCAGAAACCTGCCCTTCTCCCTCTCCGGCCGGAAGCGGGCAGATTAAGCGTTCTTCTTCCAGCCCAGCCTCTCAGCGATACGAAGAAGGATGTCCGATTTGTTGAGGCAGTAAATATGCACGTGGCGCACACCCATGGCCTCGAGCCCGCGAATCTGGGTTGCGGCGAGGTCGGCGGATTTATCCTTAAATCCTTCCGAATCCTCCCAGAAGGGTTCGAGCTCGGAAACCACCCACGCCGGCACCGACGCTCCGCAGAGGCCCGCGAATCGAAGGATCTGATCGATGTCACGGATCGGGAGGATTGCCGGCGCGAGGGGGATCGTCACGCCGCGACTTTCCGCCTCTCCGCGGAATTCTTCATAGAGATGATTTTCAAAAAAGAACTGCGAGAGCGCATAGTCGCCCCCCGCGCCTACTTTCTCCACGAAGTGGCCCAGGCCCACGGATCTATCCGGAGTTTCAGGATGGCCCTCCGGGAAAAAAGCCACCCCAATGGATGAGACCCCCCCCAACTCTAGCAGCCACCTGACCAAATCCACCGCGTAGCGAAAACCGCCCGCGGCGGCCTGTTCCTTGGCCATTCCCTCGGGGATGTCCCCCCGCAGGGCGAGGATGTCGGTTATCCCCCTCTTCTTATAGACGGACATGAGTTTTTCGAGCTCTGACTCGGCCGCCCCCACGCATGTCAGATGGGCCACAACCCGGCCAGGATACCTTTTGTCCAACTCGAGCACCAGTTCCAGCGTTCCGTCACGGGTTGATCCCCCTGCCCCATAAGTCACCGAGGTAAAAGCCACATTCATATTCTCTTGAATTCGGTCCATCTCCTCCAAAACGGCTTTGTGGCCCTTCTTACTTTTTGGAGGAAATAGCTCGATGGA
The DNA here is from genome assembly GCA_964620535.1 of uncultured Nitrospinaceae bacterium. GTDB lineage: Bacteria > UBA8248 > UBA8248 > UBA8248 > UBA8248 > CAZUHN01. Next base: position 13,201 of record CAZUHN010000297.1, read on the forward strand.
TATGGTGAGCTCCGGCGAAAGTATGGATTGTACGATTTTCGACATCGGGATGGGCCTTCTCCGCATCGTCTTCAATCATTCCGGATAAAAAATTCTCCACCAGAAAGAATACAGGACTCGACCGGACCGCGGTAGAGAGTCCTCCCGCCCTCCACTCGGCCGGAGCCCATTTGTCTGTTCATCCCAGTTTCTCCAGCGCGGCGAATAGCTTAGAATCGTCCGGCCTCTCGGGCGGTGACGGCGTCACCTCGAGGTGAACCACCCTCGCCTCCTTGTCGATAAGCACCAAGGCGCGGTTGTTGAATCCCATATAGTTAAGAAGCTTGTACGCTTCGACAGTTCCCTTGCCGAAGAAATCGCTGAGCAAAGGAAACTGAATCCCGCACTTTTCCGCCCAGGCAGCATGCGAGAACGGGCTGTCCACAGGCCTCCGGATTCCAACATCCGGGTTCCCAGAAAAGGGCGACGCTCGCCCAATACACGGGGACCATCACGATAAGGCCGATAAGGATGCCGGTCGTGGCGCTAGCGTACTGCTGTCTCCTCCTGGAAAAAATGCTGAAGTTGCCGAAAGCCACAGAAGTGCCCAAGGCGTAGAGCGCCCCCTGCCAAGCTTCATCCATAGCGAAGACCACCGCGCGGGGCGCCCTCCGCCAAAGGAAGCATTTCGGTAAAATAGAAAGCTGTGGCGTGGCCCGGTTTGACCTCGCGTAGCAGGGGTTCCTCCTCTAGGCTTCGCTACGCCTCGCCTTCCGGAAGAGGAAACTGAAGGACTAACATAAGGGGTGGTACCACTATCCGGGGCAGGTCAATACCCCCGTTATTCTCCTTACCGGTTGGGCGCCGAACATTATCCGAAAGATTTGGAAGAGAGCAGAATCGTCGAGGCCATCGCAAAGCCCTTCCGGAGAGAAACCCTTCTGAACGCCATGGCCAAGGTATTGAATCACAAAGAAAACAATGAAATTGTTTGATTCGGGAGAATGGCCATCCCTCTGTCCGGGGAAGACAGGAAAACGAATCGTTCCTCCAAAGAGCGCGTTTCTCCGCACCGCATAATCCGGCGGCCCTCCCTTCTTGTTGGATGATCCGAACAAGTCCCCTTCACCGCCCAACCAATCGGTTCGTTTGTCCTGGGCAAGTTCAACCGGAAAACATCTTGCGCTTGGGCCCGGCCGGAAGAAACTTCGCCGGGAAGGAGGCGGGAAACCTAACTCGCAAAAAAAGAAGGCATGGAGGCGATTCATCAATTTTCGGAAATCGCTCCTTTCTCCGCCAATGCCAACGCCTGGGAAATGAAGTTACACTCCACCAGTTGGCACCAACTTTCAGTAATTCTCCGGGTGAGGGGGCCGGGAACCTCTTTGCCGATGGAGCGCCCGTCCAAGCTCGCCACGGGGAGGATGCTGGCCCCTGTATTCGTGATGAACGCTTCCTCGGCCGAGTAGATGTCGAAAGGAGCCATGTGCTCCTCGGAGGCGGGAATCCCGAGGCCCGACGCCACCTCAAATACGGTGGACCGGCTCACGCCCGCAAGAACATTCTCAAGGGGCGGAGTAATAAGGCGCCCTCCGCGCACGATGAAAATGTTCGCGTGAGGAGTCTCGGCCACCCTTCCCTGGATGTCTAACATGAGAGCCTCCGCACCCTGACCGAAGGCAGAAACTTGCAGATCCGCCAATATGTGATTCATCTTGTTGTTGATTTTTCCCTGAGAATTGATGCACTCGGGCGGAGTGCGTCGCACGGAAGAAGTGATCAGCCGGATCCCCTCTTTGTACTTATTCGCCCATCGCTCCGCGATGATCGGGTAGTTAAAAATCGCCACGGTGGCGGCGCCGCAATCCGCGATGCTGTAAGAGGATGGATTGATCCCTCGGCTGATCCAATGGCCGATACGGTAATCCCGGCGCGGATCATACAAGGGGCGGTTCCGGACCAAGAGTTCCAGGGTTCTCTCTTCCATTTCCTCGAGGGTCAGACCCGGATCAATTTGGGTGTAGTGGAGGGAGCGGAACAGTCGGTCAATATGCTCGCTTAGCTTGAAAGGCTGGTGGCCGAATGTGCGCGCCACGTCATAAACAGCGTCCCCGAAAATGAACCCTCGATCGAAGAGCGATATCTTCGCTTGACTCTGCTCGATGTATTCGCCGTTCAAGTAAACCTGCAACTCTGGCAAAAGGAGTTCCTCCCCTGATTCAGAGATTTTTTGTCATCACCCATAAATCGAGATATCCCCACGAGGCAGATACCAGATTCTTTGATGGAAAAAAATGCGGAAATCCAACTCCAAGTCTCGGTTGATGAAACTTTACCCGCGCGGGAAAAACAGACCGCTGCCGAAAAATGCCTCAGCCGATCCAGACCGATCCCATTTGTTGCTGCCCATATCCCAAAACTTCCACTTCTTCAACTTCACGTTCACGCGGACGCGTATCTTCTGTGTCCCGGGTGATTTCTCGTAGGTCGCCCACATCTCCGGGCCAAAGAACTAATCGACCACTCTCTTGAGGTCCTCGTGATCGGCGCCGAGAACATCGGATACCTCGCCCTCGCCCTCGACGACCACCGCACGGAAGAGGAACGCATTGTCGTCGATGCAGAGTGCAATCGCCGGATTCAGCCGCAGGCTTTTCGCCGTTACGGAATCGGCTCCCGTGCTGAGGAGAAACATCCCGTCATCCGAGTTGAACTAAAAGTAAAGCGGAACGATATGTGGGGTTCCGCTTGGATTCGTCGTGCAGGCGCACACCATCCTTCCCCGATCGGAAAGAGATTTGTCCATCTCTATCGGCCGGTCCGCCATGTCTTTTTCTTCCGCACGAAAAAAGGGACCGTACAGAAGGCCAAAGCGCCAAAATCACGCTATCCCCGAGTGGGCGGGGCCAGCCCCTCTACCTCTTCTGCCGACTTTCCATTCGAAAAGATTGACTTCGAATAGAATACCAGAAATATTCCTACCCTGGCACCTGCCCCCCCCTCGGGGGAAAGAGTATTCGAACCAGGAAATTCCAGAAGGCGGCACGGTGTTCGCTCTCCTTTCTGGATTCCCAGGCATCCCGACGTCCTTTTTCCTGGATAAGCCGGGCCAAACTCCCCGCCAAAGAGTGAGGCCGGGGGATCGGAATCCCCAAGATCATTTCCTTCTTCGAGCGGATGGCTCCTCCGGACTGGTCGGTCCGCGAGGTGGTCTTGCAGGCTTCGATCGAGACCATCCAAACTACGATTGCGGGCACATTTCTGGGGGCATTGTTCGCTTATCCTTTGGGTGTTCTTGCGGCCTCGAACTGGACACTCCTGTGGGTTCATCTGCCCGTCAAAGCCGTTTTGGCGCCCATCCGCTCCGTCCCAATTTTGATTCTGGCACTCTTGTTTGTTTCCGCGGTGAGCCTCGGCCCCCTTCCCGGCGTGTTGGCCATCTCAGTCCATTCCATCGGCGTGCTGAGAAGATTCGCCACCGAGGAAATCGAGAACACCGCCCTGAGACCCCTGCTCGCCTTGCAAGGCGCGGGCGGGTCAGCCCTCCAAATCATCCAGTGCGGGCTCTTCCCCCAGGTGTTTCCTCAGTTGGTAGCCCATCTGGCCATCCGCTTGGAGATGAACCTGAGGGACTCCACCATCCTCGGGCTGGTGGGGGCAGGAGGACTCGACTTCTACGTCCTGCTTTACGTCAATCAATTCCAGTGGAGAAAATCGGGCATTCTGTGCCTCACCATCATACTGATGGTTTTCGATGGGGAATTCCTGAGCTGGCGAACCGGGTAAAAGAACTGACCGGTTCCCGTTCACCCATCCGAAAAATCTCATATAAGATATGGAACGCCGTGTCCCTGACCTCACGAAAATATGCGATCTCATTGGATACCGACCGGAATATCAATTGGACGATATTCTAAATTCGGTTATTAATTTTTATCGCTCAAATT
>CAZUHN010000298.1:0-1610 GCA_964620535.1 uncultured Nitrospinaceae bacterium
GTTTACAGATTTGATTGTCCTTGAGCGCGGAAAGATTCGCATTCATAAGGTGCTCTCGACGCCATCTAATCCAGCGCGTGCCATTCTTCAAGGGCTTTCAGAGCTTTTCGGCGAAGAAAATAGGCCTTTCTTAGACGTTACCCATGGCTCTACCGTTGCGACTAATTCCCTCCTAACGCGCAAAGGTGCAATAACGGCGCTTATAACCACCTCGGGCTTCGAGGATGTAATTGAGATCGGCCGTCAAAATCGAAAAGAACTATACGATCTCACGTATCACCGGTCCCCCCCACTAGTTTCTCGTCAACTTCGAATTGGTTTGAAGGAGCGATTGGATGAGCGGGGGGATATCCTCATTCCAATGTCAGAAGAGGAGCTTCCTGAAATTGTTGACCGGCTTAAAAAGTCCGGAGTAGAGTCGGTTGCCGTCTGCTTTTTGCACGCTTACGCAAATCCTTCGCACGAGGAGAAGGTCTCGAAGGCCATCCGCGATGCGGGATTTTTCGTTTCCGCATCAAGCCGTGTTCTGCCGGAGTATCGTGAGTATGAGCGAGCGAGTACGACTTGCGTAAACGCCTACGTTTCTCCTCTTATGATTCGTTATCTTCACGAACTCAATCAGAAGCTGGACCATGGGTCGCTCCGAATTATGCAAAGTAACGGAGGGGTCATTTCGGGCGAAACGGCGGCAAGGGAGGCGGTCCGCACTATCCTTTCCGGACCAGCTGGCGGCGTGGTAGGGGGTTTTCAAGTGGCAAATGCGGCCGGTTTCCGCAATGTGATTACCTTTGACATGGGCGGTACCAGCACGGATGTTTCCCTTATCGACGAAACTATCGGATTTACGGGGGAAACCGAAGTGGCGGGGTGTCCAATCCGCATCCCAGTTATAGATATCCATACAGTGGGCGCCGGCGGCGGGTCCATCGCCCGCTGCGATCCGGGCGGCGCTCTTGAGGTTGGGCCGGAAAGCGCAGGAGCAGACCCAGGGCCTATCTGTTACGGGAGGGGAACGGAGGTTACTGTCACCGATGCAAATTTATTTCTCGGGCGATTGGATCCTGACCGTTTCCTCGGTGGGCGGATGCGCCTCCAAAAACAATCCGTAAAAAAGGGAATCGAAAATTTAGCGGCCTCGCTCAATCTTTCTCCAATTCAAACTGCGGAAGGCGTTCTTCAAGTGGCGGACCAACACATGGCACGGGCTATCCGCCTCATATCGGTGGAACGGGGGCATGATCCGCGCGAATACGTGTTAGTTTCGTTTGGCGGTGCGGGCGCGATGCATGCCTGCTCACTGGCCCGGATACTCGATATTCCGGCTGTCCTCATTCCCAGGGATCCGGGGATTTTGTCAGCGCGGGGAATGGTGGTGGCTGATGTTGTAAGGGATTACGCACAAACTGTTCTCCTGCCCGCTGAGGCGGCAAACAGCGCGAAATTGGATCATTACTTTCGGCCTCTTTTGGATAGGGCGAAAAATGAACTTCGAAAAGAGGGTTTTTCTTCTATCCGTGCTGAACAATTTGCGGACATGCGCTATTTCGGCCAGTCGTTTGAAATCACGGTTTCCATTCCAAAAGGGGGAAATCTTTCGGGCAAACTTCTTT
>CAZUHN010000299.1:0-2079 GCA_964620535.1 uncultured Nitrospinaceae bacterium
GGAAACGGGGGATCGGTCTGTGCTGATCTCCTGTGAGCGGGCCGGTAGAGCTGGGTTTTCAAGGGATTGCGGCTTTAAGATGGCCATAGCCCCTCGGTTGAGCAGATGATTCTGCAAAGAGACACTGAATCTGTGATAAAAGAAGGGACTTTCACGTCACACGAGGACAGTAGAATGGCCAAGAGTGGTCATCTGGGAAATCCCGGTCTACTCCTACGCCCACAAGAACGAGGCCGTCCTCGCCGTGCAGGCCGGTATCAAGAAACCGGCGGACCTGCGGGGGAAAAAGCTGGGCATCGAAGGAAAGTTCGGCTACTCCCACCTGGGGATGCTCTCGGTCATCCGGCCCGCGGGCGTGACCGATAAGGACGTCAATTACGTGCGGACGACGCCCCCGCAGCGGGTGAGCTTCATCATCTCGGGGAAGGTGGACGCCGTCCTCATGCACATCGAGCAGGTGGCCTTTGCGCGCATGAAAACCAAGGGGCGGGTCCACACCCTCGCGCGAATCTGGGCTCAAGCTCGCCAGCCAGCAACTTGAGGCTCCGGATGATTTCCGATATCTCCGTTGTCGTATTTTCAGTGCGCCGCCCAAGCCTCATGAGCTGCAGATAGTCGATGACCACCATCGACAAACCTTTTTCGGCCTTCAGTCGCCGGCAGACGCTCCCCATTGATTGAGGCGTGATCGCGGAGGCTTCGTTGATGAAGATCGGGAGTTCATTCACCTGATCTTGGGCCACCATCATCGCCCGAAACTCCTCGCCGTTTACCTTCCCCGTCCGGATCCTGTGCATGGGGATGCCCGAGACCATGGACTGGAATCGGGCGGTGATGTCCTCGGCCGTCATTTCGAATGAGAAAAACCCCACATGCGTCATATTCCGGGCTGCGTTGAGTGAAAGGCGAACGGCCAGCGCCGTTTTCCCCATGCCAGGTTTCCCGCCGATGACGATAAGCTGGCCCGGCCTGAATCCCGCGGTCTTCTGGTCCAACTCCTCGAAGCCTGACGAAATCCCCCGCACCCCCGCCCGCCCATGGTAGGCATCCTCAAAATCCGCCCACCTGGTCTCAAGCGGTTCCGAGATGTGGGCAAAGTCCACCTTCCCCGCGTGACGGCCTTGTCCGACTTCGAAGATCACTTTTTCGCAATTCTCAAGAAATACCCCAACGTCTTCCGGCCCCTCATATCCCTGGGCGATGATTTCCGTTGCCGCGGTGATGGCGTCCCGGACCATGGCCTTCTCGTTCACCATGCGGGCGCGTTGGACGATTCCCGCCGCCGTCGGGATGCTGTCTGCCAGCGCGTTAAGGTAGGACTCCCCCCCCGCCTCTTCCAAGCAGGCGCTCTTGCGGAGCTGGTCGGTCAGGGTCAACAGGTCGATGGGCTCACCCTTCCGGCGAAGTTTCAGCATCGCCCCGTAGATCGACCTGTGCGCCTCGCGGTAGAAGGTCCGCCCTGGTAGCCACGAGATCCGGTCCAGGACTTCGTTGTCCACGAGCACACCGCCCAGAACCGCTTGCTCGGCTTCGATGTTCTGGGGAGGTACGCGGAGGATGCTCTCACTCGTCATGCGAGATGACCTCCAACGCAGCCGCCAAGACCTCGGCTCCGTACTCACCCCTGACCCTGGACTTGGCGTGAGGTTCCGGGGTGCCCTCAGCCAGCAAGGCTTGGTAACGCTCGACAGCCGCCTGGATATCCTGATGAGAGGGGGGCGCTTGGCCGCCGCTGGAGTTCGTGTAGCTTCCGTTTCTCACCTTCGCCATACTCTCAGGGCCAAGAAGCCACATGAAGTTGGCGGTGAAATCCTTCTTGCGGCCCAAGAGAAAGTCCGAGTCCGCCACCAGCCGAAAGTATTCTTTCCACCAATCCAGGCCCTCGGTGTCCGGGCGATACTCCCGACAACGTGCAGCGTATTTTTTCTTGAGGGCGTCCGACCGGGGTTCGTTCACTCGGGGCAGCCCGGGTAGAACCTCGTGGTACACCTCGATGATGTCTGGCAAGGAAGGGTACTCACCTTGCGAGGGCTCCCCCCCTTGGGGGGTAGGGGGGAGATCCTGCTCCTGCTCCTGCTC
>CAZUHN010000300.1:0-4203 GCA_964620535.1 uncultured Nitrospinaceae bacterium
GGCCCTTTACATGAGGGGCGGGAGGCAGAAATTTAAAGAAAAGGAATTTTCCACGGCGCCTTGAACCCCTTAATTCGTTAATTTATATTTATATTATAATCATGTAACGACTGCGAATTTAATGATTTTTCCGCTTATCTCAATAAAAAGCGGCATAATGAAAATACTGTTCTGGATTCTGCCTGGGCGGGCTCTATGCATCGCATTTTTTCCTACTAGTCGGAGAGATTAACTATGAAAGCCATGCGGATTCACAAACTGGGAGGACCCCTTCAGCTCGACGAGATCTCCATTCCCAAGCCTGGACCCAACGATGCCCTTATCAAGCTCAAGGCCACCGGCGTTGGGCTAACGATCGAAATTATGAAGAGGAATCCGGGCCTCATCGACAAATTTCCTCGGACGATGGGCCATGAGATAGCCGGTGAGGTGGTCGAGGTGGGCACGGAGGTGAGGAACGCCGCACCCGGGGACCTCGTCACCTCCCATTTTTATCTGACCTGCCACAACTGCAATTTCTGCCGAAGCGGCCGGGAAACCCTTTGTCCCAACTTTCGGGGATTTCTCGGAATGGTGCTCGACGGGGGATTTGCCGAATATACATCGATCCCTGCCCTGAACCTTTGCAAGATACCGGAAGGCGTCAGCGCCCTCGACGCCTGCGTCGTCGCCGACGCCATTTGTACCCCCTACCACAACTGCACGGCCGAGGCGCAGATCAAACCCGGCGATATCGTGGTGCTTATCGGGGCGGGCGGAGGAGTGGCCATTCACGCCGTTCAGATGGCCCAGCTTTGCGGTGGGCATGTCATCGGCGTGGACATTACCGAAGAGAAGCTAGAGATGGTATCCAAGATCGGTGCCTTCGCCACCGTGAACCCACAAAAGACAGACCTTGTCGAAGAAGTCATGGGCCTCACCGACGGAAAGGGGGCGGACGCCTACATCGACTACGTCGCCACGAGACAAACCCTGGAGGCGGGGCTGGCCTGCATCGGGCGGGGGGGGAAGCTTGTCATCGTCGGGTATCGTCCCCCTGTCGCTTACAGGGGTGAGTCGTCGAATTTTATGGTTGATCCCGGGTCAATCCTCAACAACGGGCAGGAAATCCATGGGTCCCGTTACTGTTCCATGGCGGAATTGCGCCAATCAGTCGAACTCGTTCGCCAGGGAAAGATCAAGCCCATCGTCACCCAGGTATTTCCCCTCGAAGAAGTCGAAACCGCCTTCCAGATGGTCCGCGAGAACAAGCTCGTCGGGCGGGCCGCCGTGGTATTCGACTCCTAGGAGAGGAAATCCTTTTTTTTCAACAATCAGAGTCCGGGGAAACAGAAAGTCCTGGGGCCGCCTTTCCCGCACGGCTTCTACCTCAATTGCTTCTTGGAAAAGGCCAGCGCCTTCGCCCACGCGTCCTTGGCCTCTATTATTACTCGATGTTGGCCCTCACCTTTTCCGCAAAATCCTTGAATATTTTGTTCGCCTGATTGTTCATAACGCTGAACCCGACGGAGGCCAGCTTCCCGAATACATCCACCTGGGAGTTGAGGATCATCTTCGTTTCGCTCTCCGATACCGCCTCCAGGGTCACCTCGCTTTTTTGCTTGAGGCTGGCCGCGATTTTCGAATCCTTTCCCTGGCCCTCGGTCCGGATGAATTCCGGCTCGGATTGCTCTGTCACCACGACCTCGAGGTTGAAGTTCGCCTTCAGAAAGCTAACCTTCTGCTCCACCTTGACGTTGTAGTGGGTATCGTCCACCTTTTCGACATGTGTCACGCAGGGGACGCAACTGGCAAACTCCTCAATGTTCCAAATGAAATCCCAAACTTTTTGGCGGGAGGCTCCGATGACGATTTCCTGATTGAATTCCATTCGGCCCCTCTCCATAAATAGGATAGAAGATGGGACAAGCCCATTGAAATCGAAGAAACGATTCTATCAACTTGCTTTCACCTCTTCCACATACATCTCCGCCCCTTCTCTTTTTGGAGGTTTTTTTTCGGAATCCGGTTCATACTCCACAAGGGAGCGCCGGGGAATAGGGAGGAGAAAAATTACCCTACTCGATCGGCCCCGAAACCCTATTTCTCTTCACCCGCCCGCCCCGGCCGGAGCGCGTGAAAACGCGGCTGATTCCCACCCTGGGGAATGAAGGCACCGCCGAACTCTACCGCGCTTTTTTGTCGGATGCGGCCCTTTTGGCCACCAAAGTGCGAGAGGCGAGACCCTCGGTCGCCCTCTCCTGTGAGTGGGCAATAGATGCGAGAGACCGACTCGAGGATTATCCCGTTTCCTCATGGATTCTCGGCCCTTTTCTTCATCGTAGGCAGGAAGGGACTCATCTGGGCTCCCGGATGGCAGCGGCGCTGGGACGCTCCCTGACCAGGGGGGGAAAGGCTGTTTTGAACGGAACCGATTTCTCGGACCTCGCGGCGGATATGTTGCATCAAGCTTTCGATACATCGCAGTGTGCGGCCGAACTTAATTCAGGGGGAGGAGACTTCCCGCGTGCCGTCCTTGGGCCAGCAGAAGACGGAGGATACTACCTCATCGGACTCAACCGGCATTGTCCGGAGGTGTTTGAGAAAATTCCTTGGGGGACGCCAGAGGTATTTGTCTTGACCTATCGTAAATTAAACACCTTATCTTATTCTATACAAACGGCTCCAAAGTGGCGGGATGTGGACGGTCCGGAAGATTTGGCCTCCCTTCGCGCCCGCCTGGCCAGCGGCCCGTCCGGCCTCGCTCCGACCACACGGGAAGCTTTGAGAATGCTGTAACGATATATCCCTCGCAAAGGCCTCGCTAGAATCCTTCGCGAACCTCATCGCGAATGGCACCCGAGAACTGATCGAAGACAAGACAACCACCAACAAGAAAACCGGTCGGCCCTCCACCCACTCTGGGTGGAGGAGCCGGCTGCGCAAGGCCGGCGCTTCAGACGACAACCTCACCGCACTCTTCCAGTGCGTATTCCACGGCACGGGCGATCAACCGTTCGGCTGGTTCGACTCGTCATTTAACCGTAAGGGCGAGGGCTCGAACTATCGAGGGGCCGGGCACTACTTCGCCACGAAGCGGCAGATGGCAGAGTATTATCAGAACAGGCTGACAAGGGGCGGGCGCGGCTTAATTGGATAGCTCCTGCACGGCCTCCTCCCTGCCCAGTATTATCAGAACGTCCCCCTCTTCGATTTTCGATTCCGCGCCGGGCGCCATTTCCACCTCTCCCGACTCCTTTCTTCGAATAGCGATGACGAGAATGCTGTATTTGTTTCGAATCTTGAGTTCATCGAGATTCTTTCCGAAGAATTTTTCGGGCGCGGCCACTTCCAGCACGTTCATCCGATCTCCCAACGGGAGAAGGTCTACTACGTTGGCCTTGGCAAGGGCGAAACCCACGCGGCCGCCAGAATCCGCCTCGGGAAAAATGACATTATTCACACCGAGCCGTTGCAGGATCCGGGCTTGTTCCTCGGTGAGGACCTTGGCCACGATTTTCTCCACCCCCAGCTCTTTTAGAAACAATGAGATGAGGATACTCGAATCCAACTTTCGGCCGACACCGACAACCGCCGCCTCGATATCCTCCAGATCGAGGCTCTCCATCACCTGTCGATTTATAGCATCCGCCTCTATCACTTCAGTCGTAAATTCTTGCGCCCTGGCCACTCTTGCGGGATCGTTGTCGATTCCCAGGACGGTATGCCCCATGGAATGGAGTGTCTTGGCGACAGCCCCCCCGAAGGCACCAAGTCCGACCACCAGAAAACCCTTCATCGAACCTCCTCTTCCCCGAGCAGGGGGATTCAGCTAGCCCACCATGAGCCGCTCTTCAGGATGGCGCACTTTCGGCAAAGGTCGGTGGGTCACGGCGAGAGCCAGTGTTAGCGGTCCGAGCCTTCCAATGAACATCAACGCACTGAGAAGAAGCAAACCGGCGGGCGAGAGGATCTTCGTTACTCCCATCGAAAGGCCTACCGTTCCGAAGGCCGATAATACCTCAAATAAAATCGCCAGAAAGCGCCTGGGCAGTTCAATGAGTGCAGAGTTGCCCGCCTCCACCGCAAGCAAAACGAACAAAAAGATCAGCACAACATGACCCCCGAGGATGATAATGGAACCCGCCCGCCGAAGGATATCCTCAGGTATCGTCCGCCGAAAAAGACTGGTCGAACCCCTACCGCACAATCGATCCCAGGAAG
>CAZUHN010000301.1:0-19435 GCA_964620535.1 uncultured Nitrospinaceae bacterium
AGAGCCAACTTTAACGGATGCGAACCTCGTCCTCGCCCGCAGCCCGCTCCTGATCGCTGGCGGCGAGGTAACTCTCAACAAGGCCTTGGCCATGAAAGCGATGCGTCAGCTTTCCCGCCATTTCAAAATGGGACCCTTGGAGATCGCGGCCGGTGTCGTCGAAATTGCCGCCTGGAATCAAGCGCTCGCGGTGCGGAGCGCCACCGTTCAGCGCGGCATCTCGCCCCATGACTTCGCCCTAATGGCCTTCGGGGGCTCGGGTCCTCTGACAGCCGGCCTTGTAGCGGATATTCTGGGCATCGAAACAGTCATCATCCCCCCCTTTCCCGGCATGACGAGCGCGTTTGGCCTCGAAGTCGTTGACCTTGTGCACGATTTCTCCATCTCCCACCACCAAAGGGAAGATGACCTGAATCTGGAGGCTCTGGGGAGTGCGTTCGAACAGCTTGAGCAGCGGGCCGAGGAGGGTCTTGGCCTCGAGGGAATTCCTCCCCACCGGCGGGTGTTTCGGCGAAGCGCCGAAATTCGGTATCAGGGCGAAGCACATGAAATTGAAGTGGATATCCCCTCCGGCTTTCTTACTGCGGCCAGCGCGGAAACCGCCTTGGATCGTTTTCATCAAGCCTACGCACGCCGCTACACCTATAACTACAAAGGAAGCCGATTGGCGGAAATTGTCCACCTGAGAGTGACGGGGATAGGTCTCACCGATCCCCCCAATTTGCCCCTGATACCCGCCAGGGACGAAAACCCTGAGGAAGCCTACAAGGGGGCGCGTCTCGTTTGGTTCAGGGAAATGAACGGTTTTGTCGATACGCCAATCTACTACCGCGAACGGCTCAAGGACGGAAACGTCATACCCGGCCCGGCCATTGTAGAAAGCGTCGGCAGCACCGCGATTGTATTTCCCAAACAAGCGGCCCGAGTGGACCGTTACGGCAGCCTCATTATTCGATTCGGGAAAAATATCACCGAACGAAAAAAACGCCCGGGACGGCCCACCGGACTGCATGGCGTAGGGATGGCTTGGAAATGAACGTGAACCCAATCGTTAGTGAAATCATATTCGGGGGACTCTGGGCGCTGGAGGAAGAAGTAGAGGAGCTTTTGGCCCGCATTTGGAGGAGCTCCACCCTGCGAGATACAGGGGATTTCTCCGTCGCCATATTTGATCGTTTCGGAAGGGCGCTTACCGGACGAAGGCTTGGGGCGGGCCCCGCTGCGCTGCTAGCCCGCTTCCCGCCCGAAACGATGAATGAGGGTGACGTCTTTCTTCATAATGATCCTTATTTCTCACCTTTGGGTTTGGGCGAGTTGGCCGACCTTTATCTCACCATGCCGCTTTTTGCCGATGGCCGCATCCTCGCGTTTCTTGAAGTGCGGGGCCGTCACGATGATTTGGGGGGAGTCAAGCCGGGAGGGGGCTCTTCCTCTGCCAACGAAAGCTTCCACGAGGGCCTCCTCATTCCGCCTATGCGGATCGTGAAGGGGGGACAAATCGTAGAAGATATTTTGACTCTCTTGCAGCGAAACAGCCGCGTATCCCTTGTACTCGAAAATGATATCAAAGGGCAAATCGGTGCATTGCGTATCGGATCAGTGCGGCTTCGGGAGCTTTCGGAGCGATACGGAGTTGAACAGCTTTTCGCTTGCTTTGCCGATATTCTCCGAAATTGTGAGGTCGCTTTCAAAACCAAGATCATTTCCCAACTGCCGGAAGGCAATTGGGAGGTTGAGGCTCCGATAGATATAGATGGCCTCGATGCGCCTCACCGCCTGAGGCTAGCCCTTGAGCGGAAAGGGGATCGGATCATCATCGACCTAAACGGAACCAGCCCCCAGACGAAAAGGCCTATCAACTGCCCTTTAGAAGGACCTGGACGAATTTTCCTGGCAAGGTTGCTTTCGCCTCTCATGCTTAATCTTTCTCCGGAGCCTCAACACTTTATCGAAAACGCGGGACTCAACGACGGAGCGTGCCGGGCCTTCGACGTGCGCCTACCCGGTCCGGGGACGCTTCTCACCCCCTGTTTTCCCGCCCCGACCGGACTTCGGTTCCTCACCCTAAACAAACTTCTTTCGGTCTTTGGAGAAGCGCTTTTTTACGCGAATGAAAATCGATGCTCGGCGGGATTCGACAGCCTTCGTTCCTGGAGTTTAAGAGAAAAAGCGAAAGACGGAGAATCCTCCATATTTTTCCGGGAAGCGTTGGGCTCTGGGATGGGAGGAAACGCATTGTCGGACGGTATCTCGGCGGCTCCCCCCATCGGAGGAAATGGCGGAATGCCGGTGGAGATGATCGAGGCGCACTATCCTCTCCGTGTCGAATCCTCGGGGCTCCTCATCGACTCTGGCGGACCCGGGAATCACCGGGGAGGGTTGGGAATGTTCCGCGAATATCGTTTTCTCACCAAATGTGAGGTATCGAGCGCGGCGTTTTCCGAAAAAACTGGACCTTTCGGAGTGTGCGGAGGGATACCCGGAGGAACGTATCGCTTCATTATTTCCCGCGACGGGAAAAAAATGAAAAAGTTGGCTTCAACATGCGAAGGCGAAACAGTTTCAGAAGGTGACCTTCTTCGATTGGAAACCCCCGGCGGAGGGGGGTGGGGGAATCCCGCCGAGCGCGATCCCGAATCGGTCCGCCTCGATGTGTGCCGGGGATTTGTTTCCCCGGGTTCCGCTGGCCGCATATTTCGGGTTTCCCTGAAGGGAAAAGAGAATCCGACGGTAGACGGAAAAAAATCCGCGGTGCTCCGAACCAATAGCGAAAATTGAAAATTTCCGGACTCAGCATTAAATAAATCTTATCGCAATACGGATTGTTCTCGACCTACCTCTTCCCTCACGAACGTCCATTCGGTTTTCATCGCTAGAACGGTTGACGATCTCAGTGTATCCTTATTCGCTAGTATCGAATTCCGCACATTGAGAGGCACCGGCATGCAAGCAAAACATGAATTTTTCGCTGGAATTACGCTCTTCCTGCTTGCATTTGGTTGCGGGGTGTCGCTGACGCGAGACGTCCCAATTCAGTTCAATTACACCAAGACACCAAAATATTCGACCTCCCGCGCGGGCGCGAGGGTTGTCGCCATAGGCCGCTTTCACGATGCTCGTTCCAATCGTCCTGCCGAAGTTGTTGGAGAAAGAAAATTGTTTAACGGTAGCGTGGATCGGTACCGGGTCAGGGGCGGCCTTTCCTTTTCATTTACAAATATCGTGAAAGGCTATTATTCAGCTCGTGGAATACGCCATCTCACTTCAAACTGGACCGGACAACCGGACCAAATATGGAACCAAGAAGGCGATATTGTAATTTCGGGCCGGATAACAAATCTTTGGTTCGGATCGACTGACACCGCGGCAATGGCGCAGGCGTCCAGTATTTTCCGCGTTGAATTTATCGTGGGGTCTCCCCGAAGCGGAACTATCATTACTAAGAGCATTCAAATTGAACCGAAAAGCCAAAGTAACTTGCACTGGGAAACCAAAGATGTCGAGAAATGGCTCAACCGTTCGGTTGCAGAGGCTGTTGAACGCGTGTTGCCGGATATTGAAAGACGCCTAGTCAACTAAATACATTACTTCTCTTTTCGATTTCAAAAAATAATGTAACCTGTGTATCGGCCACGCGAGGCAAGAAATCTGGCATACATTGGCAGACGTGTTGATTTTTCCAGGAGAGGGGTATAAATCATACGTATAATAAGTCACTGCCAAGAGGCAGTAACTGCCTCTTTTATTGGCCCTTCTTCCGGCGGTGCGGATTTCCCGAAAATTCTTTTTTCTCCAGAACGGAAAAGGAGCTTTCAAAATGGCAATTCGTATTGGAATTAACGGTTTTGGGCGTATCGGACGAAACCTATTTCGAGCGGGACACGACGATCCAGACATGGAATTCGTTGCGGTCAACGATATCACTGACTCCAAGACTTTGGCGCATCTTCTGATGTACGACTCGATTCATGGACGATTCAACGGCAGCATCGAAGCCGGAGATGGTGAAATTAAAGTGAATGGGAAGGGATTGAAAACGTTGGCGGAAAGGGATCCCGAAAATCTTCCATGGAAAGATTTGGGCGTTCAGGTTGCGGTCGAGAGTACCGGCCTGTTCACAAAGCGAGAGGGCGCACAGAAACATATTAAAGCGGGGGCCAATAAGGTAATTATATCTGCGCCTGCAACCGATGAAGATATCACCCTCGTGATGGGCGTAAACAACGACAAATATGACCCTTCTCAACACAACATTATTTCCAATGCAAGCTGCACCACAAATTGCCTGGCACCGGTGGCAAAAGTTATAAATGAAAAATTCAAGATCAAGTCCGGTCTCATGACCACTACTCATGCGTATACCAACGACCAGCGAATACTCGATCTTCCACATAAGGATCTCCGCCGCGCAAGGGCCGCGGCGTCGAATATGATTCCCACCACCACGGGGGCGGCCAAGGCGGTAGGTCTTGTCCTGCCCGAGCTTCAAGGAAAACTCGATGGCATGGCCATTCGGGTGCCCACCCAGGATGTTTCTGTAATCGATTTGGTCGCGGATGTGGACACGGACGTGACGGCAGACGAGGTGAATAACGCCCTCAAGGAGGCGGCCGAAGGCCCGCTCAAGGGAGTACTTGCATTCTCCGATAAGCCGCTCGTCTCGGTGGATTTTCTCGGCGATCCCGCCTCCTCCACAGTAGACGGGCTCTCCACCAAAGTTATTGGCAGGAGAATGGTAAAAATACTCGCTTGGTACGATAATGAATGGGGGTTTTCATGCCGGATGGTGGACCTGATTAAGATTGTAGGTAAGGATTTATAGTTGATGAATAATATCCTTGAAAAGGTGTGAAATGGGCAAGATATCGAATTCCATTGAAGATGGCACTTCCAAGCTCACAATTGAAGATATAGAAGTTGGCGGAAAGTGTATTTTCCTCCGCGTCGATTTCAATGTGCCTCTGGATAGGCAACGGAATATCACGGACGATACGCGAATCCGTTCGGCATTGCCGACAATCAACTATCTGCTTGACGAAGGGGCAAAAGTAGTCATCGCCGCTCACCTCGGCCGGCCCAAAGGCAAACCTGACCCAAAATACTCATTGGCTCCCGTGGCAAAGCGTCTCAGCCGCTTAGCGGAGAAAGAATGCCCCCTTGCGCCCGACTGCGTTGGGCCTGAGGTAAAGAGGATTGTGAATGGCATGAAACCCGGAAGCCTCCTCCTCCTCGAAAATCTCCGGTTCAATGAAGGAGAAGAAAATGACAGTGAAGAATTCGCCAAGGAACTTGCCTCTTTGGCCGATATTTACGTGAGCGATGCGTTCGGAAACGCCCATCGCAAACACGCATCGATGGCGGCGATCACAAAATTCGTCAATCCGGCTGTCGCGGGCTTTCTCTTGCTTAAGGAGGTCAGCTATCTCAGCCGTGCGGTGAACAACCCCATGCGGCCCGTCGTAGCGATACTTGGGGGCGCAAAAGCGAGCACGAAAATAGGAATCATCGAACGTCTTTTATCCAAAATGGACAAAATTGTCATCGGCGGCGGAATGGCCGGCACTTTTCACAGAGCCCTTGGCTATGAAATGGGGAAAAGTCTCGTCGAGGAACATCTAATCGGTACATCGAATTCGATAATGAATAAAGCGCAGGAATTGGGTGTGAAATTCTACTTGCCCTCAGACTATGTCATCGCGGAAAAATTTGAGGCATCAGCGGAAACAAAGGTTGTTCCCGCCCAAGAAATACCGAAAGATTGGTATGCCTTGGACATCGGACCGGCAAGTACGACCTTATTCGCTGAAACGCTTCATGACGCAAAAACAATTATCTGGAATGGGCCGATGGGCGTATTCGAAGTGGACGCCTTCAGCCGTGGAACCTATGCCATGGTCAGCCACGTGGCGAATTCCTACGCCTTAACCATCGTTGGAGGCGGCGACACTGACGTCGCGGTGCACACGGCGGGTGAATCGAGAAAAATTTCATACATCAGTACCGGAGGGGGAGCCTTCCTCGAACTTCTTGAAGGGAAAAAACTGCCCGGAATCTCTTCGCTGACCAACAACAAATAATAATGGAATGATGCCTATGCGCCGACGCCTCGTGGCGGGAAATTGGAAGATGAACATGCTTCTTTCTGAGGCCCGCGAATTGGCGGAAGCAATCACAAAGGGCATGGAAGGAAATCCGGACAATCAGAATGGCGTCGAGATCATACTCGCTCCTCCCTATCTGGCGCTTCCGGCCATTGCCGAAATCGTTACCGGAACGGAAATTACAATTGCCGGCCAAGACTGCTTTCACGAGACGGCCGGGGCTTTCACCGGCGAAATCAGCCCAACAATGCTGAAGGATGCCGGAGCGAATTCCGTTATCCTCGGACATAGTGAGCGGCGGCAGATCCTGGGTGAGGACAATACCTTGGTGGGGCTGAAAACCGCCGCCGCCCACGGCGCGGGGCTGCGCCCCATACTTTGCTTGGGCGAATCGCTTTCTATCCGGGAGGAAGATAAAACGCTAGAACACATCGATTCTCAACTTTCCGAATCTCTGTTCGCATTTTTCCAGAGCGCGCCCTGCGGTTTACTATTGGCCTATGAACCTATTTGGGCCATTGGAACGGGCATTACCGCCTCCCCCGAGCAGGCCCAGGAAGTGCACGTTTTCATTCGAGCCCAGATCGGCAATAAATACGGGGTGGACTGGGCTGCGGGAACACGTATTCTGTACGGGGGAAGCATGAAACCCGAAAACGCCGCGGAGATTTTCGCTCAACCGGATGTGGACGGCGGCCTAATCGGAGGCGCAAGCCTAAAGAGCGAGGATTTTCTCTCTATTGTTCGCTCGGCAATAACAACCTAACGATGCCTTTTCTGGGGTAGGGCTAACATTATGATTGTAATTTTAACCGTACTTCACATAATTGCCGCCATCACGTTGATCTTGACCGTTTTGCTGCAAGCAGGCAAAGGAGCGGGGATCGGAGCGGCATTCGGCGGATCCAGCGAGACGGTTTTCGGAGCTCGAGGCCCAACCACCTTTCTGAGCAAACTGACCGCGGGGGTGGCCATTACATTTATGCTGACCTCCCTTCTCCTGACGTATGTTTCCGGGATAGACACGACCGGCTCCATCGTCCCCGCAACCCCGATTCAACAACAACAGAAAGGCACCGCTGCCCCGCCTCCGGCTCCCGCAGAAAAGAAATAAATCCACCTTTGGAAACGTTTGCCGTCATCGAGGGGGACAGACGGTGCTGATCAAGCGACTTCTTTTGCTCGTTCCCCTTTCCATCAGCCTATTCATTTTCCAATCCTACTTCTGGATCCCCACATTTTCCGATCAAACGATAGGCAGTGACAAGCGTCTTACTCAATATATCGCGGGCTCTATCGGCGACGCGCAAATTCTCAATCCCATCCTTCATTCGGACGCCTCCAGCGGAAACATCGTCGATCTGGTGTTCGAGGGCCTCATTGATCGGGACAAGGACCTGAACTTTCGGGGACGATTGGCCACCTCCTGGCGCGTCTACGAGGAAGCCTATTTCGTTCCCCGGCCCGGCGGGCCCGGCGCAGAGGAAATTCGCTCTCTGCTCGAGCGCCCCCGGAACGGAAACCGTCCGGAATGGACAAAGCTCCTTGCGAAGGTGGAAGTCGTCCCTCCCGCCGAAGAAAAAGAAACCATCCGAACCCCGCCGAAGAAAAACGAAAAAAAGCCGGGTTCGTCCTCCTTTACCATCTCCTATCCTGCGCGCGTGAAGATCACGCTCAAGAAAGTCGACCAAGACTTGTTTGAAAATGTGAAAAGCTTCCTGGGCCCGGAGGCCATCGCTCGAGATCCTTCGCCCTTTCTCCAAAAAGGTCTCGATGAGCAAATCCGGAAGGCGGCCCTCCGGCGCGTAAAACTGACCGAGCACAATCCCATCATTGTTTTCCGTCTGCGCCGCGGGGTGAAGTTTCACGATGGCCATGAATTCGACTCGAGGGATGTCCGCTTTACTTATGATTCCATCATGGACGGACGCAACATTTCGCCGCGCATCCCCGATTACGAGCCCGTGAAACGGATGGAGACGCCGGATCGGCATACCGTCAAGATCCTATACAAACGCCTTTATTCTCCCGCCTTCGGGACCTGGCAGATGGGCGTCCTCCCCGAGCACCTCCTCAACCGGAAGATGCTCGAGGCCGAGGCCCGCCGACGCGGGAGCGACCCCGCCAAATTCACGATGCGGGACAGCGCATTCAACCGCCATCCGATCGGGACCGGTTCTTTTCGATTCAAAGAATGGCATTCGGATGAATTGATTCGCCTCACGCGGAACGAGAATTACTGGGAGGGCGCACCTGAATACAAAGAATATATTTTCCGGATTATCCCGGATGCATTAACGCAGGAGATGGCCTTCTATGCAGGAACGGTGGACAGCTACGGAGCCGGGAGCCATCAGATCGATCGCTTGCGAAAGGATCCGCGCTTCCAGGTCTTCTCCGGCCTCGCTTTCGGCTACACCTACATTGGCTATAATATGCGGCGAAAACCATTCGACGATGTCCGGGTTCGACGGGCCCTCGGCATAGCGGTCGACACAAAAGCCATTCACAAATACCTTCTCTACGATCAGGCCGAAGACATTACCGGCCCCTTCATCAAGCAATCGGATCATTACAACCGGTCCATACCTCCGCTCGAATACAATCCCCAAAAAGCCGAAGCCCTTTTGAATGAAGCAGGTTGGCGAAAGGTGAACGGGAAAATGATGAAGGACGGAAAGCCTCTCGAATTCACGCTAATCACGAACCATGGAAATGAACAGAGAAAAGCTATCGCCGTGGTCGTCCAGGACTCCTGGAAACGGATTGGGGTAAACGTGAAAGTCGATACAGTTGAATGGGCCGTTTTTATCAAGAAATACATAAACGGCCTGAATTTTGACACCGTCATACTTGGGTGGAGAATGGGTCTCGACCCCGACCTTTACCAGATCTGGCATTCGAGCCAAACCAATCCGGGACATCTGAATTTCGTGGGCTACAAGAATCCCAAGGCGGACGATCTCATCATCAAGATCAGACAAGAATATGATCTGAAAAAACAGGTTGCGTACACGCATGCGCTCCACAAAATCATTTTCGAAGACCAGCCATATACTTTTTTGTTTGTGGGAAAATGGACCGCTTTGCTCGACAGAAAAATCGCTATCAAGAAAAAATTGCCGGGCGAAAAGGTCAAGTACGAAAAAATCACTCCCACGCAAACTGGAAACTATACCTTTGATTTCCTGAAATGGACAAAATTGCCCTCCGCCCCCCAGTTCGAGAAGTAGCGCGATGGCAGCATATATCGTACGCACCGCAATATTCAAAATAATCATCCTTCTCATCATCTCCATCGTCAGCTTTCTCGTGGTTCACCTTGCGCCGGGCGAGCCGAGTCAAATCGATCCGCTCAACCCCCGTTTCCGCGTCGAGGATATTGAGCGCTTCCGCGCCGCCTTTGATCTCGACAAGCCGATCTACCAGCAATATTTTCTCTTTTACAAAAAATTTCTCACGGGGGAATTAAAAAGCTTCAAGGACAATCAACCCGTCCTCAATAAAGTCTGGGTGAGATTCCTAAACAGCCTCCCCCTCTTTATCGTCGGGACAATTCTCACCTGGTGTCTCGCATTTCCAATGGGGATCGGGGCCGCATTGCGGAAGGGGGGGATATTCGATTTGCTCGGCACATTAACCAGCTATTTTCTTATCTCCATCCCCGGTTTTTTTCTCGCCTACCTCATGATCTTGGCCGTCGTTTGGGCCTTCGAAGTCCCCGTATTGGGCATTCACACCTTCGGGCGGGATGGCGCCTCGCTTTCTTTTCAAGTGATGGATCGGGTTTGGCACCTCGTCCTGCCGAGCCTTCTGGGCGCGACGGCCGGAATCGCCTTTCTTTCCCGCTATGTCCGCGGCCAGATGATCGAGGTCCTCGATTCCGACTACGTGCGCACCGCCCTCTCGAAAGGATTGACCGAGGACACGGTCTATTACGTTCACGCCCTTCGGAACGCGGCGCTCCCGTTTGTGACAATGTTCGGCCTTCTGCTCCCCGGTCTCATCGGCGGATCCGTAATCATCGAGCAAATTTTCGCCTGGCCCGGCATGGGAAGAATGGCATTCGAGGCCGTACTCACGCGCGACTTTCCGATTATCATTAGCCTCAATTTCATTTCTGCCATACTGGTTCTCGTGGGTACCTTCGTCTCCGACATCCTTTACGTTGTCGTCGATCCCAGGATACGTCTATGAATGGATCCTCCGCGCTCTCAGGGGCTTCTTCTTTTCACGATGAAGAGCTCACCGGCGACGAGTTCACTCCTTGGCAGCGGGTCGGTCGAAACCTCATCTCGAATCGACTCGCCGTCGCCGGCGGGATTGTGCTCCTCTTCTTTGTGGTGGTGGCCCTAGTCGGATGGCAGGGAACATCGGGTGAAGAACCTGCCTTCAACCCAAGCCTTGTCCGCCTCCCCGATAAGTTGATGCCCCCCTTCTCCCTCCCGAATCAAGATGCCGTAACTCCCGAAGCGTCTCCCATGTTCGGCGTGTACCTATTTGGGACGGACGAATTGGGCCGAGACGTCTTCGCCCGAATGCTTGAAGGCGCGACGGTTTCCATGGCTGTGGGGGTGGTATCGGTCGGAATCGCTATCCTGCTTGGAGTCGCCATGGGGGGTATCGCCGGATTTTACGGGGATCGCGCACCGGGAATTGGTTCATTGATTGGAATTCTTGCGACCCTGGGAACTGGCCTCTTTATCTGGCATAGCGCCGGAATATTTTCCCTTACCGTGTTCTGCGCCGGAGGACTTGCTGGAACAACGATAAAGTGGAAGAACGGCCGCCGACTCATCCTCGAAGGATTGGGTTTTGGTTTATTGTTAGGCTTCTTCCTCACGCCCTACTGGCTGCGAAACATGGGTCTGGAATTTTGGCTTCATCTCATCGCATGGCCGGGAATCGTCCTTTTGGGTGGGGTATTGGGCCAATTCGCCCAAGAGGAGGGCGAGGCATCCGTATTGCTCGGCGCGATGCTCGGTGGCGGATTGGCATCATTCGGGGTGATCGTTTTCCCGTTGGATTTAATCACTTCATTTGCGATCTTGCTGCTTGCAGCCGCAATTCTTGGTGCCATCGCCTATAGGGAGGATATTCGTCCCATGCTTCGCCAGTGGCATCTTCCTCGCTTCGATTTGATGTTTATCGCCCTGGTGGACGTTCAGCTTTCGTTCCCGACATTTTTTCTTATTCTCACCGTTATCGCCCTTCTCCCCCCAAGCATTTGGAACATCATGATCGTCATCGGGGTGACCGGTTGGGTGGGGCCGGCCCGTTTCGTACGAGCGGAAATTCTTTCCCTGCGAGAAAGGTCCTTCGTCGAGGCCGCTGTGGCAATGGGGGCGAAAGATTTTCGGCTCATTTTCAAGCACTTGATTCCGAACTCTCTGGCCCCCGTTCTTGTCTCGGCCACCATCGGCATCGCCTCGGCCATTCTCACCGAGGCGAGCCTTAGCTTCCTCGGATTTGGAGTCCCGCCGCCTGCCGCCACGTGGGGGAATATTCTCTCCGACGGTAAGAAATTTCTCTTTGACGCTCCCTGGCTGACTTTTATCCCCGGTCTCGCCATTCTCATCGTCGTCTTGGCGTTCAACCTATTTGGGGAAGGACTCCGGGATGCCTTTAATCCGCGGGCGAAACCTGAGTAGGCAACCTTAGATAGTGAAATTTGTTCTATGAAAATTGAAATTTGAGCGCCCGTGAGTTCGAGGGACCTAATTTTACGGCCGACTTTAAATTTGACATTTCCTAGGCGCCGAAGCTATATAGCTATTGTTTTTCTTGAGAAAAACGCTTGCCCAAGTGGTGGAATTGGTAGACACGCCAGCTTGAGGGGCTGGTGGGGGCAACCCCGTGTCGGTTCGAGTCCGGCCTTGGGCACCAAATGGTCTTCCCCATGCGTCCCGACGCTTCCTGTCCGCGCATGGTCTCCTTGAAATTCCTGGAGACACGCCTTCCCTATGCGCCTTGGTGGTTCCCGTTCAATCCCGTCATAGTGCGGATGTCTCTGCGAGTATCGAAGAAGAGACCCAAGTCCAACGGCCTCATCGTGCTCGATGCACCCCCCCCTAAATGGGATCAGGCCGAGTGAAAGTATTTTCCATAGGTATTCGGCTTGGGCTGGGCAACCATGGGAGATTTTTCATAAGCAAGAAGCGCCATATTACAGAATAAATCATAGACAAGCGCAGAGAAGGGGAAGGCTTTTTCTCCCAAGACCAACCCACTCATGAGGTCTACAAAAAGCTTGAGATATCTGATCGAACCTACTACCGATGGCGAAAATGTCTTCGACCGGTGACTCGGCGAGCCACCTCCCCCTCAGCCCGGAATGCCATCCGGGCGCCGTTTTGAGAGAATGGGCCAGTAGACGACGACGTGGATACCGAAGGCGGCAGCCCACAAGACCACCGAGGCGATGAGTGCCTCCTTGTATCCTTCGCCGAAGAGGACCGGCGCTGCGATCCGCACCAGGGCGGCAGCCGAGACCAGGAGACAGGCCGCGGCGACTAAGGGCCGGATCTCCGCCGGCCTTCCCGTGTGAAGCAGGCCGACGATCGACATCACGGCGAAGATCGTCCCTCCGATCCCGCCCGCCGTCATCGCGTGCAGGGCGCTCGCCCCGGGAATAAGCCCGCCCAGGTAGGCCGAACCGGTCAGGGCGAGGCCCGCCGCTACCCAGGCGTACCCCAGGTGCAGCCCCAGGAGGAAGGGTTTCCGCAGGAGCCCGCCAGCCCGCCAGTTCGCCATGCGGACGACCTGCGCCCCCGCCGCCCCGAGGGCGAGAAGCCCCACCCATGCGGCCTCGTGGTCCACCAGGTCCGCCGCGAGAAAGAGGGCCACCGAGCCGATGGCAAGCCCTTCCAGCAAGGGCCAGGAGACCGGCCGCCTCGGCCCCCCCGCCCCTAGGCGCGCGATGCCCAGGAAGGTGGGGACGATGCGACCGATGAAGATGACGACCAGGAGCATCAGGAGATTCACCCCGATGCGCAGCCCGGCCGAGGCTGCTCCCGCAATCCCCGCCAAGGGTTCCAGATGGAACATCAGGTTGGCAAGGAAGAAGAGGGCGAGCACGGGCAACAAGATCAGATTCTGCCGGTTTCCCGGCGACAGCAGGACCGGCATGACCCCCGCCGCGAGCGCCGGAACCAGAGCGAGGTCCAGGACCGCCACCACGAGGGGGGAAAGGGCGCCCGAAGCCCACATGGCGGCTCGCCCCGCCGCCCAGGCTCCTGCGATCATCCCCAGCCGCCATCCTGTCACCGGAGGGATCCGGCTCCAGGTCGCCGTCGCCGTGAGCAGGAAACCGCTTACCGCGGCTGCGGCAAAGCCGAACACCATCTCGTGACCATGGAAGACGACGGATCGGAACGCCGCGGGGCTCGGTGCCGCGTCGAAAAAGATCGCCAGCCAGGCGATCGGGAAGAGCGCGCCGTAGGCGCCCGCCAGAAGGAAGAAAGGCCGGAAGCCGCCCGCGAGGAGCGGAGGAACCTCCTTTTTCGCTTCCTCGCGGGAGGTGATCTGAATCAGTTCCATGAGGGCCCCGTAGTAGTGATGCTTCTCCGGCCACGCCTACTTGGTCAGCGTTGAACGCCTATTTATTGCATATCCAGAAAATCTTTCCCCTTGAATTCCTCCGGTGAAGGTATCCGATGCCCTTCCTGGAGGGTGGCTTTCCACTCCGGCAGTTCCTCTCACCACTCATTCCCTCGTAACGCCCTCGACGCGAGGGGCGCTCCGTTGAGCCGGACACCACTCCGGAGAAGAACCGCCTTTGACGTGCCTCGATAGTTGTATCACTTCCTATGAGAGTCCTGGAACCATGGCCGGAGGGTGAAGCCTGGAGGTCATGGTTCTCTTGTTTCAGGTGTTGCAGGCCGGTAGCCCAGGTGTTCCTCGAAGGTTTGGAAGAGCCCCAGAAGGCCACCGGCGTGAGGGTTATTATGCGGGTGTCTCGATAAATAGACCGCAGAAAACATACATAACACATCATAAAAGTCTTACAAATTCGACCTCGAATCCGGCCTTGGGCACCAAATAGATGAATCTCCTGAAACCTTTGACCCCTGTTTATTTTTTCAAATTCATTACAGCCGGACGAAAATGGAGGGATTCATTTTACGAATTCGACTTCCCAGATTCCTCCTGCTCTCCAAAAAACCGTTTCCGCTCCTCGCCAAAAGCGAGGGTAGAAAAATCCTCTATCCGCTCGAGGAACAATACGCCATCCAGATGATCCGCCTCGTGCTGGCACACGCGAGCGGCCAATCCGTTTAATTCTGTCTCATACCGGTTTCCGATAGCATCGGTCGCTTCAAGGCAAACAGAAACATTTCGGGGAACCTGACCATATATATCCGGAACGCTGAGGCATCCCTCCCAGCCAATTTCCCTTTTCCCCTCGATTGGCCGAATGAGCGGGTTGATGGCCACAAGCACAGTGGCCGCATCCTTGGTATCCTTGAGGAAAATGAAAACCCGCAAGGGAACATGCACCTGCGGCCCGGCAAGGCCGACGCCGCTGTATTCCGCCATGGTTTCGATCATGTCTTGTACCAGATGTTGGAAGTCAAGTTGATTTAATTTCGCAGGATTCACTTCACGGGCGTCTTCCCGCAAAACGGGATGCCCCATCCTTGCTACCTTTAGGATCGCCATCGCGCACTCCCTTCTCCTACATGTAATATAAATCCTAGGATAACGATTCGAACCACTCCCGAAGTTTCCCCACGTCGGCTATCTCTTCAAGAGAATCAACCACCCGATCCGCATTGCCAAGCGACGCACGTGGAACGCTGTTCGTCACAGCGATTACGCGCATGCCGGCGGTCCGGCCAGCAGTTACTCCCGCTATTGAATCCTCGACGACAAGACAGGCATCGGGCAAAATCGACATCGGCCGCCCTTCGTTCAATCTATTGAGCGCAGCCTGAAACGGCTCGGGGTCGGGCTTTCCACTTTTCACCATTTCCGCGGTCACGACGGCGGAAAAATATTTCAAAAGGCCTGCTTGTCCGAGGACCGGAACCACCTCCGAGTACAAGGCCCCGCTCGCGATGGCAAGGGGCCACTGGGAGGCCCCCGCCCTTATCAAATTAGACGCACCGGAGAAAAGGGGCGGATTTTGGGCCAACTTTTCGTAGTGTTTCGCCTTTAACAGTAAAAGCCGCTCGAATCGATTTAGGGGGATTTCTTTTCCTCTGTCATGACAAAAAACCTCGAAAAAGTGCCGGTCATCAAAAGCAATATATCGTTCCAAGTATTCTTCTTTTGTAAGCCCCATTCCGGTTTCTTGGAAAAGCGTTTGTTGAAAGGCTTTTAAGTGCAGCGGTTCTGTGTCCGCGATAGTTCCGTCAAAGTCAAATATGATGGCGCGCAGCTTAACCATCAATTCCTCCTCGCGCTTGAGGATATCCGCATCCCCTTGGCATTTTCAATTCCGCCGACCGGCGGCTATTCAAAGCGGTTTCAAACTATGAGATACCCCAAATTGGTGTCAATTCAGATGAACGAATCCATGGCATGGCAAGTCCAGAGTGCAGCTCCGGGACGGAGAAAAGGGCCAATCAGGATTATTGAAAAACTATGTTCTCCATTTATCAATGATGGCTTTACCTTAACGAAATATCGCTCCGCCACTAAGCCAATCATCCAGGTCGCCGCGTAGAAACAGAACAATAAAGCTCCATAACTTGTTTCAGACCGAGGTTCAACATCATCAAACGGGCTGCCTCCAACAGGCGGAGGAGACCTACTCCCAAATTATTGATGCAGACCCCCGACATTCCGACGCGCTGCTTTTCCTGGGCGTACTCTTTCACCAAAATGGGAATCACGCCAAGGCCTTCGAACTCATTACCAAGGCCATTGAGATCAACCCATCGGCCGCCTACTACTATAATAATTCGGGGACCGTGATCGCCGAGCAAGACAATATTCAGGCCGCCGAGGAAAATTACCGGAAAGCGGTCGAGCTCATGTCCACTTGTGTTGAGGACTACAGCAACCTGGCCAAGCACTACTACTTTCAGGAGAAGATAAGTGAAGCACTTGCATGCTACCAGAAAGTGATCGAACTTGACCACGGGCACGCCGATACCCGGAACATGCTCGCCGCTTTAAAGGGCGAGCGCCTCGGAGGAGCCTTGCAGGAGTACGTGCGCAAATCCTTCGACGAAAACGCAGAACGCTACGACCAACATTTGATCGGGAACTTGCAATACAAAGTGCAGATTCTGCTGCGCGAAGACGCAGGAAGTGCTGCGGTCGTTAAAAGAGCCTCTTGGAAGGTGTTGGACAACGGCTACGGCACAGACCTTTGCGGCCCCCCTTTCCGAGATTTGGCCGGCCGCCTCATAGGGGTGGACCTCTCACCGCGCATGCTCGAAAATACGGGAGAGAAGAAGGTCTACGACGACCTTCACCTCCAAGATATATTCTCCTCTCTTCGCTCCGAGAACGGGACGCTGGATCTTGTCATGGCGGCGGATGTTTTCACATACATTGGGGATCTCGCCGAGGTTTTTGCCGCGTGCAACGCCGCGCTGCGCGACGGTGGGCATTTCACCTTTTCGGTGGAGTCATTCGAAGGAGAGGACTTCACCCAGCGCCAAACCGGCAGTTTCGCCCACTCTTCGGCCTATATTGAGAAGCTCGCGCAAGAATAGGCATTTTCCGTTCAGTGGAACAGGGAAGAAAATTTGCGCCTCCAAAATACCACCTCCTTGCTGAGCTATCTCTTCGTCCCTCGGCGAGAAAACAGAGAACATAATTGAACCGAGAGCGACCCCTTCTCCCTTGTTCGCTTTGTTTTTCAAACCATACAAAACCGTTCTTCGAGGCCGACAGGCGCACTTACTTCCTTTGCCCCTCCTGCTCGCTCCTTTTTCTTCCAGAAGCGTATTGGCCTTCCGCTGAAGAGGAACGCGCCCGCTACGACAAGCATCAAAATTCTCCGGACGACAATGGATATGTGGCTTTTCTCAATATGATGGCCGTTCCCCTGGTAAAGCTGCTTGCCCCCGGCGCAAAGGGACTCGACTACGGGAGCGGACCTTCGCCGGTTCTTTCCGATATTCTCAACAAAAAAGGATATCCCACACAGCATTATGATCCCGTTTATTTTCCCGATCTTCCCAAAGGACCTTACGACTTCATCGTATCGACGGAAGTTTTCGAACATTTTCGATTCCCGCGCGAAGAAATTCAATATTTGCGGAAATTGCTCCCTGCAGGAGGGTTCTTGGGAATCATGACATCCTTGTGGGACGAAAAAACCTTCCGGGACAATTGGCACTACCGGCGAGATATCACACACCTCTGCTTTTACAATCTAAAAACCATCGAACAGATTTGCGGAGATTTCGATTTCAAACTTACATGGACCGACCACGAGCGCGTCCACATACTACGTAAGCTCTGAGAAATTGATCTTCTTCAAGGGAAGAACTCTCCCATATTTCATTCTTCGAAATTTGCTCTGCTGTTCCATCTACCGAAGATGTGGCATTCTTTATCGTCTGAGGTGAAGGCCATTCCCGAAAACCCGCTGAAGAATACGGCGGCAAGGCGATATTCTTTTCCCTAAGAAGGAATAAAAGAATGGTGAACAAGGGGATCGCCTGGGTAACAACTTCTTGGATCAATAAAATCAAAGAGCCCATGCGTTTTCTACAGTCTCTTGCCGATAAAGGGGGGCTGGAAATTCGGGTAGACTCGCACGGGAAAAATTTCGAGGAAAAAGAACTTTTGGCCGGCATTTCCGGAGTCGTCGTTGCCATCCCCAGCAACGACGACTATACCGCTCGGGTGTTTGAGGCCGCTGACGCCCTTCGAATCATCGCGCGAACCGGCGTCGGCTACAATACCATCGACCTTGAAGCCGCGACGGCGAAGGGCGTCATCGTAACTACTTCCGTTGGGAAAAACGCCGACTCAGTGGCTGAACACACCCTCTCCCTCATGTTGACGAGCGCACGCCGAACCGTTTGGCTCGACAAAGGTTTCCGCGCCGGTGGCTGGGCTGATTTACGCCGCCCGCTTTCTCCTTTGAAGGGAAAAATTCTCGGGCTCTTGGGCGTGGGGCATATTGGAAAGGCCGTAGCGCGGCGGGCCGCGGCCTTTGGAATGAAAATACTGGCCCACGACCCCATGCGGGACGAAAGATTCGCCGCCGAGGTGGGCGTATTTTTCCACCCCCTCGAGGAGGTCGTCGACCAGGCGGACTTTCTGAGTTGCCATTTGCCCCTCCTCCCAGAGACCAAGGGCCTTTTGGGAAAAGAGTTGATTTCACGCATGAAACCGGGTTCTTTTTTGATAAATACCTCAAGAGGAGAGGTGGTGGATATCGATGCCCTGGCCGAATCCCTTCGGAAAAGGAAAATCGGGGGGGCGGCTCTTGACGTCTTTCCCCAAGAGCCGCCAGAGCGCACCCACCCCATATTTTCCTTAGACAATGTCATCCTCACGCCCCACGTGGCGGGACTCGGCCGGGATGCCTGTGAAGCCTCCCTTCGGCACGCCGTGCGGTGTGCCCTAGACCTTCTCGAAGGAAAAAGACCCCCGGATGTTGTGAATTCGCAAGTGTATGATAAAGAGGGTTGAGTGAACCGCCTCGAAACAGAATGGAGAGAATTGTCACCCCCGACCAGGAAACGAAAAAGCAAATGGGGAGGGAAATTATTGTTATATGAAAGTGTTTTAACATCGAAGTTATCGCACATCTTCCATTAGTTTATTGGAATTTTGCCGCCAGCAGCCCAGGGAAATTTCCATGCGTAAATTCTCCAGTGTAATTCTTGTCCTCACGATCGCCATTACTACAAAAGGAGTTTGGGCTGGCGGACCTTCGGAAACCGCCTCGCTCGTCCAGGTCCCGTGGAATGTCGTCGAGCACCGTTTGTCCAACGGCATGCACGCTATGCTCTTTCCCGATCGCCGGGCCCCGGCCATAGTGTTTATGATCTGGTACAAAGCCGGAAGCCGTGATGAGCAACCTGGAAAAACCGGATTGGCTCACATGCTTGAGCACATGATGTTCCGAGGGACGTCAAAATACGGTCCGAAAGAGTTCAGCAACATCGTCCAACGCAACGGAGGCAGTCACAACGCCTTCACCAGCTTCGATTACACCGCTTATTTTGAACGAATCGCGTCCGACCGCCTCGAGCTCGTAACGGAGATGGAGGCCGACCGCATGGTCAATCTCGTCCTCAAGGAAGAAGAATTTTACCCCGAGCGGGATGTCGTCCTGGAAGAACGCCGCTCGCGTACGGAAGATAGACCGTCGGGCAAAGTATTCGAAATGCTCAATGCAAAAGCATTTCGATATC
>CAZUHN010000302.1:0-5295 GCA_964620535.1 uncultured Nitrospinaceae bacterium
AAACAACTCATCGAGAAGATCGAAACCTTCACCGAGCACTACAACGCGAGCGCCAACCCTTTCCAGTGGACCGCGACACCCAAGTCGATCCTTCAGAAGATCGAACGATTATGTAAATCTATTTCCGGGACGAGACACTAGTTGGTGTCTGACAACGAGCCACGCGAAGCCCAGGAGAGGAAGCCAAATGGATGCCCTGAAAGACTTCGTCAAGGACCTAAAAGATCGTCTCAAGTCTGATGCCGGAGTCTTGGGTCTTGACGAGGCTGCAACAAAGCAGGGAATCATCTTGCCAATCTTGCACTATCTGGGATGGAACACCTTTGATGTAATGGAGGTGTATCCAGAATACAATATGCAGGGAAAGAAAGTTGACTTCTCATTGAGGATCGGTGACTCAAATCGGGTCTTCATAGAAGCAAAGAAATCAGATTCAGAACTGGACGATCATCAAGAGCAACTCCTGACCTACTCCTTCAAAGAAGGAGTCAAGTTGTCGGTACTCACCAATGGGTTGACTTGGTGGTTCTATCTTTCTCTGAAGGAAGGCAGTTGGGAGCAAAGGAAGTTCTATACCATTCACCTCCCCCAGCAAGACCTCGAAGATGTGACAACGAACTTCAACAGATTTCTGCTAAAAGAGAATGTGAAGAATGGACAAGCGCAGAAGAACGCTGAGGACGCCCACAGAAGCCAAACAAGACTAAACACCCTGAAGCTTGCCATGCCTCAAGCTTGGAACAGACTGCTTCAAGGGCCTGATGAGATACTCTTGGACCTGATAGCAGAGGCAACAGAAGAGCTGTGTGGCTACAAACCTGATACGAATAGTATCAAGGCTTTCCTTCAACAGAACATGGACGAGCTAGCCGTTGACGGTGCGGCGGCCTCTGTCATCGACAAGCCCAAGTCAGAAGTGGCAAAGGCTCCAACACCAAAGAAGAAGATCGCTGCTGGGAAGCAGACGAAAGCAGGGAATGATTTCACTGGTAAGAGAGTGATTGCGTTCTCGTTTGGAGGTACACGATACGAAGTGGATTTGTGGAAGGACGTATTGACTTGTGTATGTGGTCTGCTGCTGAAGAAACACGGAAAGGCCTTCGAATCAGTTTTCAAGATGCAAGGCAGAAAGCGCTCATACTTCTCACGAGATCCAGAGATCATGAAGGAACCGAGGGAAATAGGTTCGTCGGGCATCTTTGTTGAGACCCATTTCTCAGCCAAAGGCATCGTAAAGATGTGTGATAGGGCGCTTCAGGCATTCGGCTACTCTATAGAGGACATGCAGATAGAGGTAGAGTAGAGAAGGGTTTCCGAGTACATATCTGCAACCGCCAGAGGGCAATGATCCCACACAGGGGTTAGGGGGACTAACAGGTGAAGCCAGAGCATCTGCCATACGTGACCTTGGCTCAAGCTATCTTGGGAGCGACACTGGAGGTAGTGGACTGAAGATTGATCGGCGGTTGCCGCAAGGCGCTCAAGTTGTTTGACAACTTGTGAACACTTCAAGTCGCGCCTTTTGAAGTTGGAGCGTGGCATTTATTGCCCTTTGGACAAGCGGCCGTAGTTTTGGGGGCACCTCAAGCTTTCCCGGTGTTCCAGCAGCGGGCTTGGCAGGCCCACCGGTTGCGGGTGCTGCAGTACGTCGTTGCTGTGCCGTGGCCGGCAGGGTCATCAAGACGGTCAGGACTGAAGCGATCAACGTTTGTTTCATCCACTGAGTAGACATGGTTCCCCCTTCAGTTTGGGTGTGTAAGCGGTTGGACTTTTCCATCCAATGGTGTTTTTCAATTCATTCAAACAGGCAGATAAAAAGGCCAAATCTATATTGGATGCGGCTATTCCCTCTTACTGTCATCCCTTTTTCCCCCGGCCTGCCATCCGGACGTACAAAAGATGAATACAGAAGGATTCAAGGTGTTACTTACTGGTGCGAAGCCTGCCGCCGTGAGTTACCTTAGGATAATAGTATCCGTTAGAATCATCCCTAATCTGTACCGGCAGCGAAAATGTAAGTCCTCCCGGGCTACTATTAAAAGTTGGTATTTTAAGACCTCTGAAAAAGCGTACGTTCACGGGCAATGCAGGAGTACGCTGATCGAAACTTTCCCCATTAATGGATACAATATTGACATCCATAACCTGATTTGCGCTTGAATCATTTGGTTGAAATTGACCGCTTCTTACTTGGGCCTCTGCATCTGAGACGATCTCGTATTCTTTTAGAGTCAGAAGCACCAGACAAACAGCAATGACGGTTAGTGCGGTTTTAGTGTATCTATCGACCTGCATGGCAAACCTCCTTTGAACTGGTTAGGTGTGGAAGCGGTTTTTAGTAATGCGCTTTCTTAAGCCGAATTTTATCGTAAGGTATTTTACGCATTGCCTCAGATAGGGAATTTTGTACGTTCCTGATTTGGGTATCCAGCTTTAAAATAACGTCATTAAAGTCATTATCTCCCATTTGAGGAAACTGATCTTCATACGAAACTTTATTGCTTCTACCTATCCCTGCTTGCTTGACATTTCCTTCGGGTTTGCCATACGAAACTCCACCCGAAGCGGTGGAGAATCCCCCCGAATAAAATCCCACCGCTCCCAAGATTTCCTTCACTTCTGCAAGGATAGGTGCTCCCTGTGTAGGCTCGCCACCCACTCCTGCAGGGATAGCCCAAGCAGCCATACACCGGGCTGCTGGCCGAGGAAGGAGGGATTCAGGCTGGTTCGACGAGCGGCTCGAGCTGCACGCGGTACTTAGGGCGCTGCAACCTGCGCAGGGCCTTCATCTTGATCTGGCGGACCCGCTCCCGCGTCACATTGAAGCGGCTCCCGATTTCTCCCAGCGTCATCGGATCCTCGTCCCCCAGGCCGAAGTAGAGCCGTATCACCTGTGCCTCGCGGTCTTCCAGGGCATCCAGCACCTTCTCGAGCTGCATCCGAACAGAATCCTCAAGCGCCTTGGCGTCCGGCGCCCCCTGTGAGGTGTCCGGAAGGACGTTAAGCAGGTTGTTGTCGTCGTCCTCGTAGGACGAGGCGTCTAAAGACCGGGCATTCTGCGCACAGATCAACGTATCCTGAACCATCTCTACCGGCACCCGTAGTTTTTCGGCGAGGATTGCGAAGCCGGGTTCAGTCTCCTCGGCCTGCAGCAACTCCTATGAAGTTCTGGCGATTTTGCTCAGAAGCGCGACCCTGTTGAGCGGAAGCCGGATAACGCGTGTGTCGCTCGCCAGGCTCAGCCGGATGGCCTGTCGGATCCACCAGACCGCATAGGAGATGAACTTGCAGCCCTGGGCCTCATCGAACCGTTCAGCAGCCGTCATCAGCCCCACATTCCCAGCGCCGATCAGATCCTCCAGGGGCATCCCCCGGTTTTGATACTCGCGCGCAACAAGGACCACAAACCGGAGGTTGGCTGACACGAGCCTATCTCTGGCCTTCCGGTCGCCCATATGGGTCCGCCGTGCCAGTTCGATCTCCTCTTCAGCCGAAAGTGGTTTTGAAGAGGCGATATCCCGGAAATAGAGGTCCAGAGACTCGCCATCTTGAGTATTGATCCACGCCAATGGCCCGACCTCCTGACTGTCGTGAGATCCCGCCCATCACCCGACGGGAAGATGGTACATTCGGGACGGAAATACGAGGGCCGAAGCACCGTTCGGCTGTCTCATCTTCCATACCGATCGGGTAGTTACTCAGGCCCTCCCAACGCCTGCGCCGCTTCCATCTCCGTATCACGGATACTCGTCACCCTCAACAGCCCCATAATCCGAAACATCTTGGCAAGGGTTGGCGCGACACAGCAGAACGCGGTCTCCCCCTCGAGCTCCCGTACTCTCTCGATCGGCTCGATGAATATGGCGACGCCCATGCCGTTGGCAATGCGGGATTTTTACAGGTTAAGAACAAGGTGTCCATGCCCTTCCTCAATCAAGGCATCACCCGCATCCGCCACCCTCAGTCGCCCTGGCAGAACGTCGCCGTCCTTCGCCTCCTCAGGCGCCGCTTATCCCCCTTGGGCCCGTTCTGCCGCACTTTCCGCGTCCTGATCCCGGGTTGGTCACAACGCAGGATCAGGACGGGTGGACGAAGGCTGGCCGGTCGATTCCTCCGCAACGCCGTAGTACCACATCCTCACACCTCAGGCTCTCAGGGAGGGGGTATGAGAACGCACCGACGTCCCTTCCAGCTGGCTCTCATCTACATCAACCTCAGCAATGCCGGCGGAGTCCCGTCGGACGGCGTATTCCTCGTTCAATGAATCTGTGTCATCGCGCAGGCATCAGCTGGCTCCGGCAGTGACCCCCCCCCCGCGGCGTCGCTAGCGGCTTGGGCCTGCGGACCCTATCGACGGTCCAGCAGACCGTCCCTCGTGAACTCAAGCTTCCCGGTGGGATGCGTCACCCCGCCGCTGATGCTCTTCATCATTGGACAATCGGCCATCGATATCTGTTTTCCCTGACTGCCACTGCCCTGCCTGTGTGTCATCATGTGCGCCATCATTCCAGGCAGGCCGGACTCTACGGCCTCCTGCAGGACTTTGTTCTGTGCGGCGAGCACCTCGACCATCTCACTCAGCCCCTTGACTCTTGCCTTGCCTTTTGAGGCCTTCAGTTTCGCCAGTTTCGCTTTCAGGCTCGCGTTTAAGGTGTCCATCCGGGCCATTGTCTCCTGACGCATCTGCATCATTTCCTCGCACCTTGCCTCCGCCTTGCCGCCTCCCACGTCCATAGCTCGGGGGACAGGGGCAGCTTCCGTTTCCGCGCCCACGTCTGCCGAGACCCCCGCCGCCAGGACCATTGCACCTGCGAGAACATAGAATACCATCCGGATCTTCATCTTTTGCTCCCTATGGGTATGTACAGCTGTGTGAGCTACTTGCGTTCGTCTCTCAATTCTGTTCAGACAAAGCTGTCGCTCGTATCTCCCCTCACGATGGTGACCTGTCCGGCCTCCTCGAGTTGACGCACCACCTGCACGACGCGCAGCTGCACCTCCTCCACATCGCTCATCCGCACGGGGCCGGAGAATTCCATCTCCTCCTTCATCATCGTCCCCACGCGCTCCGACATGTTCCCGAAGACGCGGTCCTTCATCTCGTCGCTGCCGCCCTTCAGGGCCACCGCCAGGTCCTTCGAGTCCACCTCGCGTAGGATCATCTGGATCTCGCGGTCGGTGAGCTTGGCGATGTCGTCGAACACGAACATCTGGTTCCGGACCTCCTCGGCCAGCTCGGGGTCCTGCGCGTCCAGCCGCTCGAGCACCGCCTTCTCCGTGGACCGACCCGTGCGG
>CAZUHN010000303.1:0-1501 GCA_964620535.1 uncultured Nitrospinaceae bacterium
CGTTGGGAGGCAAATCGGGAGCGAGTGCCGCCTTGAGCGCGTAGAACACGCAGGCCAGGAGCGCCGTCCGCGGCACGTTGATGTTTCCCGCTACCTCGTCGCCTGTCTCCTGGAAATCGAGCGTCATCTCTTCATCGCCAACCTCGATGCGGACCCGAATCGGAATCAGCTCATCGACGATGCCGTCATCGTCCATCCAGTCAGTGAACTCGTATGTTCCGTTGGGAACATGAGAGATGGCGCGCCGCATCCGGCTTTCGCTCGCCGCAAGGAGCTGGTGCGCCGCCTCCGCCAAAACTCTTCCTCCGTACCTGGTGCAGAGTTCGGTGAGGCGGTTCCGGCCGGTGGAGAGAGCGGCGAGCTGCGCCTGAATATCGCCCACCCGTTCCCGGCCGATTCGGCAATTGAGAAGAATCATGTCGAAGAGCGGTTGATCTACTTTTCCGGCACGAACGAGTTTGAGTGGGGAGATGCGGAGGCCTTCCTCGTAGATGTCGGCGGCGGGCCCGCCGCGTGCCCCTCCGACTTCGGCGTGGTGGGCGATGTCGGCCGCCCAGGCGATGAGTTTTCCCTCCCAGAAAAACGGCGCCGCTACTGTGATGTCCGGCAGGTGGGTGCCGCCGCCCGTGTAGGGATCGTTGGCGATGAAAACGTCGCCGTCGTGTATCTCCTCCTCCGGGAACGCTCCCCGGATCGCCTCCACCAGGCCCAGCATTGAGCCGAGATGGAGCGGTATGTTCTCTGCCTGGGCCAAGGTTTCCCCCTCTGAGGTGAGGAGGGCGGCGGAACTGTCCCGGCGCTCCTTGATATTGGTGGAGTAGGAGGTCTTGACGAGGACAACGCCCATCTCTTCGGCGATGTTGAAGAGATAGTTGTTCAGGACTTCCAGTGTGACGACATCGAGATCGGCCAAGGCTCCGCCTACCTTTCTTCTAGGGTGATGACGAGATTCCGGTATGCGTCCACATAAACCTCCGCGCACGGGTCGATCAGCACGGTGGTATCCAGTTGCTCGACGATGGCGGGTCCCTTGAGCCGGTGGCCGGGGAGGAAAGCCTCGCGCCGGAACACCGGGCAGGAGACGTAGCCCGCTCCGGATGAGAAGCAAACCTGCCGTTCGCTGTCAGCCGCCGGTAGAGGCTCGGCTGTTTCCTTCTCCCGGGGAATTACCTCCATATCGCGGACTCCGATTGCCGTAACGCGGAATGTGACCAGTTCGGTTTTTGCCCTTTTGTCTTCATGGCCGTAGGTCTTTTTGTGTGCCGCATGGAAACGCGATTCAATCTCTGCCCGGTAATGATCCGACCAGACGCCTCCCGGCGCCGATACGGTGGTCATGATTGAGCATACCGCTGAGGTCGATGGCCGCGTCACCGTGCAGGGAGCCGCAAAGCCACGCGCCAATATCTTCATTCGCGGAGAGAACGCGCACCGGCGCGCGATACTCATACCCAAGGGAACGACTCTCGGGCCGCTGCAGATCGGGGTCACCGCCGCCGTC
>CAZUHN010000304.1:0-20830 GCA_964620535.1 uncultured Nitrospinaceae bacterium
AAATTCCCTGTAAGAGAAATTATCGACCAAAGAACAAGTCCCATGAACAGCGAAAAAGTGCGAAGGACAAGAGGGGTAGAGTACCACGAGATTTCTTCCTTCCCGATTGACTTGCCGGCAGACTCAGAAGAAGGACCTTTCGACCCGGCATCCCTTGCTGATTCTGCGATGAAAGACGTTGCGCAACCGGTTTCCTGATTCATGAAATTACCGGAACCCCTTTCGATGAGCCGATTCGAATGTCCAAGAATCCGCCTTCAAAACAGCCATGTGCCATTACTTGGATTCTGGCAGGTAAATCGAGATTCTGTACCACCCCATTCCCTGCGCATAACAAATAAGATTGTCTGGATAATCCCGGCAATATTAGCATACGGAATATTCGCGTTCAAGATCAGAAAATCGAGGTTTTCCGAACACGTTTTATTGGATTTTCAATGAAAACATAGAACCGCTTGATGAAGGTTATGGATTCCATGGAGAATATTCATTCCAATCAGGAATTACGGCAGAAAAAGTGTTTGCCTTGGCAGTATTTACCGAAAACTCATGAAGAGCGATAATCGGTAAATACCTTATTTTATTTCACGCGTGGAAAAAAATAAACGAATAAGGCGTGGCCACGCTCTCAACGACTCAATAGAAGCACAAGGAGATCTTTGAATGTCCCATTTGATCGATCTATCGGTTTCGCTGGGTCATCCAGATCTGGCCGTGGTGCCGAACTTTCCACATGTCGAATACTGGCAATTCCACGAACACGCAACGCATGGCCGACAAAACAGCGCTGTCAAAATGGCCATTCACCAAGGAACCCACATTGATGCTCCAAGCCATTTCGTCAATGGCGGCACGAACATCGATGAGATGCCACTGGAAACCTTCTGCGGAAGGGCGGTCAAAATCGACATGCGGGCCAATATAAAGTTCGGAAATCCCATCACACGCAAAATCATCGAAGCGTCGGTCGGTTTCGATCCCAAGCGCCTCGACGGATCTATCGCCGTCTCTTGGACGGGATGGGCAGAGAAATCAATACTTTTACCGGCCTATTACGAAATAAATCCTTTCCTGAACAAAGAGGCCTGCAATTTTCTCTGCGACTGCGGGATAAAAGCCCTTTGCATGGATCACCCGATTGACCCGGGCGTAACACCGGATTTTGTCCCTGACAAAGAGGACTGCCCTGGCCACCGAACTGTACTTGGCCGAAGTGTACCACTCATCGAGCACGTCATTAACCTGGAGACGTTTGAAGAAGCCGAATTCGAAATGTTCGCTTTCCCAATCAAGTGCTACAAGCTCGAGGGCGCTCCGGTGCGCGTGGTCGCTCGAGTGGGCTGAACATCTTCTCTTGATGCGCAAAACACGAAGAGATTGTTCCGGCGGCCCTCTTCACATGAGCAAGCGTTCGGGCTCCATCACCGCCTCGCACTCAATCTCAACCAACAACTCTGGTCTTGCCAGTCGGCTCACCTGAAGAAGTACGTCGGCTGGAGGCGGATCGGCAAAATACGCAAAGCGCGCATCCACGCAACGAAGGTATTCCTCCACGTCGGTGGTGTAGATCGTTTGGCGTACCACATCGGCAAAAGTTGCTCCGATAAAATCCAATCCCACCTTGATATTCTTACATACTTGTTCAATCTGAATCCGCATGTCTCCCATTCCCGCAATCTCGCCGTTGAGGAGCAAAGAAGTCCTGCCGGTTAAGTAGACATGAGCGTGATCCGTCCCCCGCGCAACAACCAGAAGAGAATAAACATGCTTCCCCTCGATGATTCTCTGAAACATTCCGGGCGGATTCAGACAATATCGCTCTACCATCGCAATCCGCTCCTTATCATCATTTTGGGCAGCCAGAGAGAAAGTCGAACCGCATTGTTCCTCAAACTTTGAGCCGCTCCGGTTCGATGATTGCTTCTACCTCTATTTCAACGATCAAATCGGGATGACCCAATCGGCTGATTTGGATTAGTGTGCTGGTGGGAGGATCGGTTTTAAAATATTCATACCGTACGCCACTGCACCGGTAATACTCTTCGATGTCAGTAGTATAAGTTGTAGAACGAACGACGTCCGAAAAAGTTGCACCAACATATTCCAAACCTGTTTTGATGTTTTCGCAGGTCTTTCGGATTTGGCTTGTCATGTCCCCTACATTTGGAATTTCTCCTGTATCGGGATTTCGACCGACTTGGCCCGCCAGATAAATGTGTGCGTGGTCAGAACCGCGCGCGATCGCAATGGCCGAATAAAGATGATGCCCTCCTACAACACGCTTCCACATCGCATCTGGCTGGAGAAATTTTTTCTCAAGCATTTCCATCCTCCTGTCTTCAAGGATTTTCACGCAGAAAAGACAAATACCGATTGTTGTTAATCGCGTCCAAAAAGCCTCCAAACAAGGCGAGACTCAAAGGAACTCCGACAATGTGCACCCTGCTTTCGGTCGGGAGGTATTCTCCCGGCGCTTATTACTCGGTAGCTGGATTGAATATCGCCACCAATAGAACATCTTTCGTTCCAGTGGTGATGTTCTTGTGCATTGTCTTTTTGGGCATGAAAATGAAGTCGTCCTTCTTGTACTCAATAGTTCGTTCTTTCAATTCGTACCGGCCCTCTCCATCAATTACGTAAATCACCTCATCCTCTTGATGGTCGTGCCAGTCGTGTGTTTCTCCGGGTTTCATCCGGGTCCACCAAATAGTCATATCCACGCCATGATCCGCATTTGACGAGACCCGGAACGCTTCCGCGCCCCCATCGAGCACTTTTCGATAAACATTTTCGAGATCAATCAAACTCGCTTGTTGACTGGCCATACACACCCTCTCAGAATTAGACTGCGTCTATTTTTTATAGAAATTTTTCTCCTCGCGAGATACGATATTCGATTCAAAATCTCTTTTGTCTTCCAAAGTCACCATCCGAAAAGATCTCACCCGCCCTGTCGGTTGAAAAAACTTCGACTGAATCGGAGAGGGAGAGGCGTTCCTCCTTACGAATTAAATTATGAGAACATTTCACCTGCGAAGGAATCGTTCGTGAACGATATCAACATCCCATCGACAAAGTCAACTATCACGCTTCCTTTTTTTATCAAGTTGTATCCGGGAAATGAAACTGTCGGAAAAAGATATTGTTCAATCTTCTGCATATCTCACCGACACGGGTGATCTGTCCGGACTCGATCATGTTTGACGATATTTTTTTCAATAATCCTCCTGCTCACATAATTTTTCCCTGCGACGGATTAGGCATGGCAGGAACTATCGTTGAAATCCGCTTCATCGCGCTTCGGACAGACGATCGATTTCCCCACCAAATCATTTCAGCGAGTTCGGTTCCGGAGCTGCTCTTTCACGAGCCCCACGCAAAAAAAATGGACCCCTATCTCTTCCTTTCCACCCAAATCTTGGCGGACGAAAATGGCCCGGCAGCGCAACCGAATCTAAAGCCCCCCTACTACTCTTCTCAAATTAAGAATGAAATCAAGGATATTCTGGAAAATACAGAGGGCACCTGCTATGCGACGGGAGATTCCCTTCAAGACATTATGAGAAGCCAGAGCGTATTTCTGGATATGGACGATCTGCATCCCGCCTTCGAAGCTTGGAGAGAAGCCTTTCCGTCCGATCCCCTCGTGAACACGAGCGCCCAAGTGGAGGGCCCCATGGCGGTCCCCGGGTGCCGGATCACGAAATCCCTCGTAGCCTACATTTCCTAGCAACTCAGCGAGCCCGAGCCCTCCCGATTGTTGCATCCCCCCCCTTTGTTGGTAAAATTGCCGCTCTTGGCGGGGGCGCTGGGCAAGAAGCCCTCAGCGGCCAAATTTTCCGGAACCGTGCGATGACTAGCCTGCGCAAGAAAAACGGCGAATCCGTCAAGCCCGCCGCCCTCCTCCGCCTCACCGGCGCGAGCCTCCTCAGCATCACCCTGCTCATGCCGCCCGGGGCGGCACCCAGCGTCGCGGCCGGGCCGGGGGCGGACGGCGTCCGGCAGGGCCCTCCCTCACACGCCGGAGAGCTGCTCGTGGCCGCGCCTGGCATGCAGGACCCCCGCTTCCGAAGGTCCGTGATCCTGATCGTGCGACACGACGACTCGGGCGCCTTCGGACTCATCGTCAACCGCGTGGCCGGCACCGCGAAACTCGCCCGGCTTTTCAAGCAGCTCGGCCTCAAGGCGCCAGCGGGTGCAGGCAATGTGGCGGACGAGATCGCCCTGCACTACGGCGGCCCGGTCCAGCCGCAGCTGGGCTTCGTGCTGCACTCGACCGAAGCGCTCTCTCCCACCCAAAGGGTGGACGGAAATACCGGCGTCAGCCCGTTCGAGAAGATCCTGCGCGCAATGGCCCTCGGCGAAGCGCCGCGCCGGTCCATGTTCACCCTCGGCTACGCCGGCTGGGGGCCGAGCCAGCTCGAATCGGAGATGCACCGGGGAGACTGGTTCACCGCGCCGTCGGACGAAAGTTTATTATTCGGCCGCGACCAAGAATCGAAGTGGAAGCGGGCGATGGAGAGCCGCTACCGAACGCTCTGAGCCGCGGACGGGAGGAGAACGAAAGGCAAGGGCGGGCCCGAGGGCTCGCCCCAAAAATAAAGAAGGGCGACCACAGGGGATCGCCCCTCCGAAATGGCCCCATGTCTATGCAACGGACCCCTCATCCGTCTCCGCCGTCCGCTCCCTTCTCCGTCGCCTCGGCATCAAGCGATTCTCTCGCCAGGGCGGGACAGATGGAGCGCAGATAGTCGAACGAATAAATTCCGCTGGCGCACCCTCCCTTCCAGGTGAGGTGGAGGGCATAGCGCCCCATCATTTCGGCCTGGTCGAGTTCCGCCGGGCCGGACGGCCTCGCCAGCACATAGAGCGGGTTCTGCTCCTTCTCCAGGCGCTTTTCCCGGCAGTTCGCGCAGGGGCAGAGCGCCGCCAGATAGTCAAAACCGTAGACGCTCTTGCGCCCCTCCGCCCATTCGATGCGCAATTCCCGGGCCGTCTTGTCGAGGGTGAGGTCGATCGGCTTGTGTTCTTCCGCCAATTCATCTCCCCACTTTTCTCCGCCAGTGACAATGCCTACTTCAGCATTCCCATCTTTTGGTATTTCTTCCGGGAGTTCTCCGCCCGCTTGGCCGATTCCGGGGTCTTGAGCTCGAGCACATAAGGCCGATCCACCGAGGCGGGCAGGATGGCGTCGAAGAGGCCCTCGTCGTCCTTTCCTTCCCAGTCCCCCTCTTCGAGCTTGATGAATATGGGGTTGTCCCCGTCGAAGAGAAGGGTCGGAACGCCGAAGACGCCCCACTCGTTGACGGCCTCTTCGTGCTCTTTGCCAATGACCGGGCGGGCCACCCCGCTCATCATGTCCTCTTCCCACTTCGCCACGTCGAGCCCGGCCTGGGCGGCGAGGTCCCGGAGGATGAGCCGGTTCGTGATATCCTTCTTCTCGCGGTGCTTGGCACGGTGAAGGATGACATGTAACTTTGCGAATATTTCCTCGCTCTGGCGCTGGGCGCAGAT
Organism: uncultured Nitrospinaceae bacterium; assembly: GCA_964620535.1. Classification (GTDB taxonomy): domain Bacteria; phylum UBA8248; class UBA8248; order UBA8248; family UBA8248; genus CAZUHN01. The sequence goes on from CAZUHN010000304.1 coordinate 5,515, forward strand.
GGCGGCCTCGAGGGGCGGGAGGTCGCGGCTCGCAAAATCGGCGTCCTCCCACGATTTCCATTCTTCCCCGCGGATCGTGCCCAGGTTCACCTGTTCGAGAACGAAGGATTTGTAGCTGACCTTCAGGTCCTTCCGCTTTTCCTGGAGACGGGAGAGCCACTCCGTGGCCCGGTAGGCGAAGGGTCAGACGTAGCAATTCCACATCGTAATATTCATGGCTATCCTCCTGTACGCAAAAAATCTATGCGCATCCAATCCTGTCTGCAGGCGCATCATCAGAACAGAAAACGCCGGCAGGTTGTTTCACGGTGCACGTCGTATTTCCGATCTCGCAGCAAATGATAGAGCAAGAGGATGAATCCATTTCGTCTTGATTTCGTCAGGGGCCGATGGAGGCCGCCGCGGGGGTTCGCCTCCCCGTGAAAGGCTTCCGGTTAAAGCCCTCGGCGACCATGGAAGCGAACATGGTAATGTCGAACACCGGCAGCCCCGTCTCGGCCTGAATGACATGGGCGAAAGGGGGCATGACCGTGCATTCGAAGACGATGGCGCCCACATCCGGATAATCGCGAATCAACCCCCTGCAAACGTCCATGAGTTGCCGTTCGAGATCCTCCCGGTGGAAGGGATGCGCGGGCGTCGCGAAAAGCTTCCAGGCGCTCTGGTTCTGAACCCCCGCCACGGCGATGGGGATGTCCTTTGAGCGCCACCCCACCCCTTGGAAATGCGCCTCGCTCAGGAAATTCGCCCGGTACGTCAAGATTCCCACCCGCTTTCCCTTCGGGATGATCCTGGACGCCAAAGGAACGAAGAGCAGGCTGGAGGTGAATACTGGAACGCCCACGCTCTCCTGAAGGTCCTTCTGGAAGAGGGCCGTGAAGCCGCAGTCTCCCAGAATGGCGTCGACCCCTTCCCGCTCCAGCGCCCGCGCCGCTTCGATCATCGGCCCGTGAAGGTCCTCGCAGCCGGAAGTCATCTTATCCACCGTCGCCCCCTGGATCACTCGCCTCTTTACGGGAAAGGAGAAGGTATCGTCGCAGGCAAGGCAACCGGGCACATCAAACGGATTGGCGGTGTCGAGCATCAAAACGCCGAGGACGGGGGACTTCATTTCAGCGATCCTCATCGAAGGCGGGGACGGAAACGGGCCAGCCCGAGAAATATCGTCCTCCGGCACCCGAAAACAACCGGCAAGTCGGTATCCTGACCGAGGAAGTGTACCACCATCAATACCTCCCGCAATCCACGCACCGTTCCCTGCAGGGAAATTAAAGCCTAGCGGGTTGGTTTCTTCCCTCGTTTCGGCTTTTCCCCCATGGCCTGAAGATAGGATTCGTAGACGGAGCCAGTGTCGTTCTTGAAGTGGCCGAGGGCCTCGGCCGCGACAAACTGCTGGCGGGCGGCCGTCCCGAGGGGGGCCGCCGCTCCGATTCGATTCGCCTCCTTTGAGCTGATCAGAAGGTCCTTTGTGATGACCCGCAACTCCGCGGCGGGGGTGTAATCGCGCCGGGCCATCGCATCCCCCTTGTCGGAAAGCTGATTCGTGACAAACGTTCCCTTAAGGAACTCGACCATGCCCTGGGGATCGAGACCCGCTTTTTTTCCGAAAGCGAGGCCCTCCGCGAGAGCGGCAAGCTGGCTGAAATAGATGTGGTTGGTGACGAGCTTCATGTACAAGCCGTTTCCCGACTTTCCCATATAGGTAATTTTGCCGATGTACGCCTCCAGAACGTCACGGTGCGCTTCGAATGCCTGCCTCTCCCCGCCGACCATAGTGGCGACATCCTTTCTTTCCAGGGAAGAAACGCTCCCGGCGATCGGGGCGTCGAGGAACGGGACTCCCTTCTTCTTCCCCGCGGCACATATTTCGAGCGCGATGCCGACCTCGATGGTGGAATGCTCAAAACACACTGTTCCCCTTCGCATGGCGTCCAGGGCGCCGCCGCCGTCGAGAAAAGCGCTTCGCACCGCCTCCGTCGTCGGCAACGAACTACAAACCACATCGGCGCGGGACACCGCTTCGGCCTCGGAGGCCGCGGGCCGGACTCCATTTCGCACCGCCGCGGCGAGCGCCTTCTTATCGGGATCATACCCGGTCACGGAGTAGCTGGTGGAGACCAGGTGCTTCGCCATGACACTCCCCATGTTCCCAAGCCCGAGGAAACCTATCTTCTTCGGCATCGCTCCTCTCCATGTGTCATTTATTGCCGGTTATGCCACACCACCCTGGGAAAATTTTCGCTTTTGCGGCTTCTCGAAACGGGACATTTTTCGGAGGAACCGATGGTATCCCCCGCGTTCCGGGAAGTTTTCATTTGGAAGGAAATATTTGGGCGCGCTGCTTCTCGACGCGCTTGGGGTCGGTGAGCAACCCCGCCCAGGTCTCGGCGGCCGCCTTTCCGGGAAATACGTCCTCGATTCCCTCGGCGATGGCTTTCAAGCCCGCCTCGACGACCACGGAAGGCGGCTCTTTCGGGACGGTGGTGTGCGCCGCCATATCGGTGTCCACGGCGCCGGGATAAATACCGGTGACCAAGGTGCCCTGCGACGCCAGCTCGGCCCGGATAGACTGAGTCATCAAATGGCTCGCCGCCTTGGACGCGCAATACGAACCCGCTAGCGGGAAACTAACCAGCCCGCCTAGCGTGAGCACATTGAGGATCGCCCCGCCGCCGTTGGCGGCGAGGATCGACGCGAAGGCGCGGACCATCGCCAACGTGCCGAAATAGTTCACCGCCATCTCTTCGCGGGCGGCGTCCAAATTTTCAACCCCGATCAGGCTGGACATATGGGATATACCTGCGTTGTTCACCAGGACATTGACGTCGCCACACCACTTCGCCGCGCCGCGGACAAGGCTTGAATCGGTGATGTCGAGGAGAACCGGGAAAATCCGTTCCGGTTCCCGGGAGACGAGGTCGGCCACGGCCCCTACGTTCCGGGCGGCGGCGTAAATCCGCGCCGCCCCCGCTCGATGAAATGCCTCAACGAAAGAACGGCCGATCCCCCTGTTCGCGCCGGTCACAAGGACGGTGGAGCCTTTGATCTCCATGTACGAATCTCCAATAGGTTAGCAGATTTACCGCTTCGCCCTGGGTCTGGAGGGAGTTTCACCCCCAAGCTCATCGAGGTCGTCGAAGAACGGATTGCCGAGGCCCTTGCCGCAACGCTCCCCAGCCCGGTCCAAGCGACAAGCGGGTGCAAGTACTGGGGGCTAAAGCCCGTCCTCGAGTTCCTCAGGATCAGCGGGCAGTTTGACCGCCTTTCCTCGCTTCGCGGAAAGATCCATCGCCTTGGTCAACAGAAGGTTCCGATGGCCCTCGGCGGCGGTGGCGTGCGGCGTTTCGAGCTCGGCGTGGACACGAGAAAACCACCCGTTCGTTTCCTCCCGCATGAGACCCCAGAGCTGGCCGAAGGCGATGTCTCCCGGCGGGTAGCTCCCCAGAAAATCCACGTTCCACTTCACGTCGGGCGTGTATCCCGCGGGCTGCTCCTTCTCCGAAGCCATTACGATGTCCCGGTGGGTGTCGTCGATGGTGATAACCCCTTCGGTCCCCACGATTCCGACCTCGACCGTGTACACCGACCCCGGGGTAGTTTTCGGCGAACCGGGCCCGAATCCGACCTACGACTCCGCAGCCCACGATGGCCAAGCCGATGAGTTTATTGTTCTCCTTCCGTTGATTCATCCGCAGACCCTCTCCTTATCGCTTACCTTCCGCCCTTCCGCTTTAACCCTCCATCCTCGCGGAGGGGCTCCGGCCCGCCCGCACGGGGAGCGGCCGCCTGGCAACAACCTACCTCACCATGTGCCGGAAGGTGCAGATGTCAAACAGCTCCTGCAGGTCCGGCTGGTTTTCCATGTCCAGGATGATTTCGGTGGTCCTAAATATTTGCGCCCCCGAGAGGATCCCCTTCAAGTACTTGCGGTAGATGTCCACCACTTGATCCATGTTCAGCGGGTACTTGGCCGATCCGTACGGCTGATCCATCCCCCCCGTCACCGTATCTCCGTTCTTGAGATCAATGTCGATGCGACCTTCTCCGGCGAAGTACCTCCTCTCGTATTCCGGGTGATAGACCACGTTGAACTTCTTCCGGGTCTCGGCGACGCGGGGATCTTTCACCGCGGTCTCGGTGCAGGTCTCCAGTCCGCAATCGCCGTGCACCAGCTGGTAGGCCAGGACGTGCTGGGTGCTGAAGCGGCTATCCTCGGCGTCGTGGGGCTCGGCCCGGTCGACGCGCTCGCGGATCCAATCGAAATGGAGGGTAACCTTCTCGACGTCATCATTCTTCAGGTCCTTTTCCTTGACCATGTCGGCGAGCCCGTCGAGGAAGTTGTGGATGAAGAAGCAGAACCCCCACTTCTTGATCCAGGTCCAGTTCGTGTAATAGGGGGCCTGACCCAGGCCCTCGATCATTTTGTCGAACTCGAGGTTCTTGTCCCCTCCGGTGAGCAAGTCCAGGCACTTCTCAATCACCGGGTTGCTCGTAGCCCCGTCCCTGGCCAGCATGGCGTTCATCACCGCGTTGCGGCAAGACATGGACGATTCGAGGAAGTGGGCATCGGTTCCCCAAGTGTGCATGTAGCCCAGACCCGTGACCATGGCCAGCCCGAAGGAAGATTTTATCTGCTCCTCGGTCAGCTCGAACGCCCGCGCGCAGCTCGCGGTGGCTCCATAGACACCGATGAAGGGCAGATTGCAGATCCCGAGGCCGTCGGTCCCCGCCGAGGCGTACATGGCGATGCGGTTCTGCATCTCCTGCCCCACGTAGAGGGCCACGATCACCTCCTGGCCCGAGAGCTTCAGCTTCTCGGCCACGGGCAAAAGCGCCGGCCAGGTGGTCACGTCGCTGATCCCCCCGCCAGGGAACTGATCGTCCTCCATCTCCGAGGCGTGTCCGAATAGGCCGTTAATGAAAGCTGCCTGCTGCACGTCGGTCCGGTAGCCGCAGCCGTACACCCCGCACTCGGGCGCCCCGGGGTTGGCCTTCACATAGCGGAGGAACTTGCGGCTGGTCGGGGCGTCCGAGCCCACCAGCATGCCCATAACCTGCTTGAGGGTCAGCATCTTGACGTATTCGATCACGCTGGGATCAACGTCCGGAAATTCGGTGTGCTTGACGAACTTGGCAAACGTTTCAGCTACCTTCATGTATTTTGCTCCTTTTCTGACGCTCCCAACGGCTGCTCAAGAAAAAAGGATGGGCCCTGGCCACGCTGCTCCGGGATCGACCCCCTCCCGGGCTGTCTCCCGCGCCGAGCCTCGGGCGCTGTGATCTCAACGATCCGAACCGAATTCCCCGGCTTTCTCTATTGTCCCCGGGGGATCGGCCACGAGCAGCTCGGGCTCGCTTACGCGCTGGACGTCCTCGGGGGTGAGGCCCGCGGCCACCTCCCGGAGGAGAGGTCCCTCCGGCGTGAATTCGATGAAGGCGATGTCGGTGAAGAGCTTTTTCACCACCTGCCGGGCGGTGAGCGGGTATGTACACGCATTCAAGAGCTTGAGCCCCCCCTCCTTCGTCATGTGGGTCATGATGGCGTAGACCTCCTTGGCCCCCACGGCGAGGTCCATGGCGCCCCCGATGCCGCCCTTGCCCGCGCCGGGCACCGTCCAGTTCGCCAAGTCCCCCATCGCGGAGACCTGCAGGGCGCCCAGGATCGCGATGTCCACGTGGCCGCCCCGGATCATGGCGAAGGATTCGGCGTGTCCGAAGACCGCCGCGCCCGGAATCAAGGTGATGGGCTCGCGGGAAGCATTGATGTAGTCCTTGTCTTCTTCTCCGGGCGGCGGGGGCGGGCCCGCGCCCACGATCCCGTTCTCCGCCATGAACAAGACACTCCGATCGGGGGAGACAAAGCGGGCCACTTGGGTGGGGACCCCGATTCCCAGGTTCACCACCGCCCCGTCCGGGATCTCCCGGGCGGCGCAACGGGCCATGTCCTCGGGCCGCAGGGCCGCAGGTTCAAGTTTCGGATAGGAGCGCAAGGTCTTCTCCCTGCACGACGCGGTCGACGTAAACGGATGGGGTGTGGACCGCCTCCGGGGGGATCTCTCCCGGTTCGACGATCGCCTCCACTTCGGCGATGGTGACCCGGGCGGCGCTGGCCATCACCTGGTTGAAGTTGCCCGCCGTGCCCCGGTAGACGAGGTTCCCAAGGCGATCCGCCTTGTGCGCCTTGACCAGGGCGAAGTCGCCCGGCAGGGCATACTCAAGAAGCGCCTCCCGCCCGCAGAGGCGGCGGAGTTCCTTTCCTTCGGCGGCCTGGGTACCCGCGCCGGTCGGGGTGAAAAAGGCGGGGATGCCCGCCCCGGCGGCCCGGATCCGCTCCGCCAGAGTTCCTTGGGGCACCTGCTCAAACTCGATCTTCCCCTCCAGGAACAATTCCCGGAAAACGAAGGCGCTCCGGTGAAAGGCGTAGGAACACACCATCTTCCGCACCTTCCCTTGCCGCAGGAGAACGGCCAGCCCCCGCTCCCCGAAGCCCGTGTGGTTCGAGACGATGATCAGATCCCGGGCGAGATGGTCGGCCATGGCCACAAGGAGGTTTTCCGGCACCCCACCTCCCCCGAATCCGCCCAGCAGGATAGTGGCGCCGCCGGGGATGTCCGCAACGGAGGCCGCTGAGGAGGGATACACTTTTTCGTGCGCGGGCGACATGGGCTGACCTTCCCTTTTGTTCCGATTGTATGGCAACCTTTCCGCGCGGGCGAACGCCGCCCGGATACGCCCGATCTCGCCGCACCTCACGATATCCAGACCGGTGGGCTTCTTTCTCTGATGGAACAGATTCGCAACGAGCAAAAATCACTTCAAATCTTTTCATTGTACAGCGAAATCTAAGTTCCCCATCTTCCCGGCTCTCAATCCTTCAACTCGACCCAAATCGCTTCGAGGGGCCGATCGTCCACATTCTCGACGAGGTGGACCTCCTCGGAATTAATCAAAAGGGCTTCCCCTCTTCCAGAACTTCCGGGAGAAGGCAAAGATTTCCTTTTTCGTCGTAATAGCGGATTTTCGGCAAGCGGTAGATGGTGAAGACGCCCGGCCACTTATGCGTATGCTTCTTCTCCACCTCCCCCGGCTGGATGGTCACCCGGAGCACGCGCACCTGATCAATTTGGAACAAAACTTCGTGATTCTCGGGCGCGGCGATAACCGCGTCGGTCTCCTCGGGGGTGCCGGGAACGTAGGGAGGCCGTGCGTGCGGCGGCGCGGCGGCGGGCGATTTTTTCTCCATTTCACTTCCTCTTCCTCGACCATCGCGGAAGGGACTTTGCGCCCCACTAGGCGAGCAGCGGCTTCGGAACCATGGCATGCGACCCCTTCACGACGTTCACGATCTGGGTGACCCGGAGGTCCACCGCAAGGCTGCAAAGCATGTAGGCATCCTCGGCGCTCAATCCCTTCACCTCTCCCAGGAACGAAATCGCTTCGCGGAGCGCCATTTTTACCGCATTATCCAGAATAGGGTCGAACCCCATTAGGATGTGGTGGGTCCCGGTCTCCGCTCGCGGCACCTTCAGCTTCATATCCTTCCGGAGGATGAGTTCAAAAGTCCCCGTCATCCCCATCTCGATTCCGGTGACGCACGCTTCACCGTCCCCCTGGCAGCCGTGCCCGTCCCCCACCGAAAACAGGGCGCCAGGGACAAACACCGGAAAGTATACCGTTGCGCCTGAGACGATCTCTTTGTTGTCCATATTCCCGCCCCATTCCCCGGGAAAGGAGGAGGGAATCTTTCCCATCCTGGGCGGGGGGGCCACCCCGAAATTTCCGAAAAAGGGCGAAAGCGGAACCTCCACCCCGGGAAAGAGGGTTCCGATCCCCCTTTCCCGGTCCACATCGACGACTACGATCCGCAGGTAGGGGAAATCCTCCGGCAGCCCTCCTCCCATTGGCCGGAAGGAAGTGTATCCCCAGTCGTTTCGCGGCCGAATCTCTTTGATCCGTACTTCCAGCACATCGCCCGGGACCGCCCCCTCGACGGCCACAGGGCCGGTCATGATGTGCGCGCCTTGACCACGAGAGAGCTTCTCCACGATTCCCCGGAGGGCGGCGGAGGGCCGCTCGCCCGCCAAAGCGAGAACCTCCGGTCCCATGGCCGATTCGGTATGAACGACGAGTGTATCGCCCGACGTAACGGACATGACGGGTTTCTGCGCGGAGTCGTAATACCCCCAGTGAACGGTGTCGGCGGTGGCGGTCAGCTCATAGGTCGGCATAACAATCCCCCATCGTGGTGCGCATCATTTGTGCAGGAAAATCGATGCGCTGAATGTACCACTCGCACCCGGCAAGATCAAAAATACGCGCGGGCTGGCGGCGCAGGCGGCAGTTCAAGGTCCAGAGCGCCGGAAGCTTATTCCATGACACCTTGCAAAAGGCGCGATAGAATTTCCCCAGCTTTTCCCCGAAATACGGCGTGCGCCTTTTCGTCGATCCGGGTGGGGGCTTCGTTCACGATGATGAACCGCGCGCCGCGCAAAAAGGCGTGCGCGGAGAGCGCCCCGGCGGGTCGGACTGTGAGCGAGGAACCCACAAAGAGAAATACCTCCGCCGCTTCCGCCGCCTCCCGGGCGCGGGCGAGCTTATCCTCCGGGATGCCCTCCCCGAAGAAAACGGCATCGGATTATAAAAACTCTCCGCAATTCTGGCAGAGGGGCACAAACTCGCCCCTTTACACGCGCTCTTGAACAGAGAGGCGGGGAAACTTTCCACCGCAGGTCACGCAGGCGCATACGTGACTCGTTCCGTGCAGCTCGACGATGCCACCCGGATCGTGGCCGGCTTTCAGGTGAAGACCGTCCGTGTTTTGGGTGACGAGCAGCGGGAGCCTCCCCGCCCGGACCATCCGGGCAAGGGCAACACGTCCGAGGGAGGGCTGCGCCTTGCACAATAAGAGGTATCCCTCGAGAGTCATACGCCAGTATTTGCGCCGGACCTCATCGGAGGCCAGCCGCCTCCGAATTTCTAGGTCCTTCGGATGAAAAAAAGATCCCAAATGCCGCCCCGGGACCGAAAATCGGGGATTCCGCTTCTCGGTACTGAGGCCGGCACCCCCCAGGCAAACGGTGAAATCCGAGTTTACGAGCCACGAAGAGGCCGTCGCGAGCAAGGTTTCTGTCTTCACGGCGCGAACTCTTCCAAAGGCATATGCGGGGGAGTGGAAACGGTTGTTATAATACTCCCGACACGGGAGCGTTCGAATTTTTCCAGAGGCAGGATCAGTTTTCTCGCTTCGCCCCGACGAACTTTAGGGAGACCCTCCGCCCATGCGGCCGCACATCCTCATCTCATGCCTGCTATGGTCCGCCCTACTCATGGGATGTCAAGGTGTTTTCCCGAACACCTCCGTCCACCCGGGGGTCGCCAAAGACCTGCGCGATTCGATCGATAAGGAATTCGACCTCCTGGCGAAAGAGTTCGACGCCCTCAATGCCGAGGGCGTGGTGGAATTGTGCGATCCCTCCCAATTCGCTCTGGCCCGCTTCGTTCTCTATGAAATTATCGAGGAACGCAGGAGCGCGAGCCTCACCCAACTCACCCGGTTCATCACCCGGGCGAGGTGGTTTCTGAACGCCGCCCGCTCCCGCCACAATTCGGGCGATTGCGTGGACAGCGACGGCGACGGGCTAACCGATTTGGAAGAGGTTCACCGCTACAAAACGGGACCGAAAAACGCCGATTCCGACGGAGACGGCCTCTCGGACAGCCTGGAGGCGCGCCGACACGGAACCGACCCGATGAAATACGATACGGACGGCGACCTTTTGGGGGACGGAGAAGAGGTGCTCTTTCACCGGACCTCTCCCCGTCATCCCGATACCGACGGCGACGGCTACCCGGATGGGCTGGAGGCGGCCGCCAATACCTCTCCGCTCGATGCTTGCCTGCACCCGGACCGCGGAAAGCGCCTTCCCAGCCCCTGGCGAAGGTGCGATAAGCCGGCCGTTAAGGCCGAACCGGCCCGCCTCGGACCTCCCCGTCCCCGGAGAACCCTCCGCCAGGATGAAATTCTCCCCTCCTGGCTCGCCGGAACACCCGGGGGGGACATTCCCTAAATTCCGGCTCTCGCGCCGCCAGCGCAGCGACTACTCATCTGTCACGCACCCCTCGGAAGCGGAAGAAACACATTTCGCATACTTCAGGAGGGTGCCCCTTTTTACCTTCAGGGGGGGCTCCCGCCATTTTTTTCTCCGCGCCGCGATCTCCGATTCAGGAATATTCAGGGAGAGTGTCCGCTCCACCGCGTCGATGGATATGGGATCCTCATCCTTCACTAGGGCGAGCAAACCCCCGCTCTGTGCCTCGGGCGTCACGTGGCCGACGATGAAGCCGTGCGTCCCGCCCGAAAATCTACCGTCCGTGATGAGCGCCACGTCCGCCCCAAGCCCCGAACCCATGATGGCGGAGGGAACCGTCAGCATCTCCCGCATCCCCGGCCCCCCCCTGGGGCCTTCGAAGCGAATAACGATGACATCGCCCTTCTTGATCTCGTTTTTCTCCAACCCCTTCAGCGCGTCTTCCTCGGAATCGAACACGCGCGCCGGCCCTTTGAATTTCTCGCCCTCTTTCCCGGTGATCTTCGCCACCGCTCCCTCGGACGCCATATTTCCGTAAAGAATCTGGAGATGCCCGGTCGGCTTGATAGGATCTGAAACGGGATGTATGATTTTTTGCCCTTCTTTCAGGCCGGGGAGCGGTTCGAGATTTTCCACCAGCGTTTTTCCCGTGACGGTAAGACAATCGCCATGTAGCATGCCCTCTTTCAAAAGCCACTTCATCAGCCCCGGCACTCCGCCCGCGTCGTGCAGATCCTCCATCACATATTGCCCGCTCGGCTTGAGGTCCGCGATGTAGGGAACCTTGTCGCTGATTCTTTGAAAGTCATCCAGCGACAATTTCACGTCCACCGACTTCGCGACGGCGATCAAGTGCATGACTGAGTTGGTGGAGCCTCCAAGCGCCATGACAATCACAATGGCATTCTCAAAGGCCTTTTTCGTCATAATGTCTCGGGGTTTGATGCCGTTTTCGAGAAGACGGTAGATGGCTTTCCCGACGTCCAGGCATTCATCCCGCTTATCCATGCTCGTCGCCGGGTTCGAAGAGCTGTAGGGAAGGCTCATCCCCAGTGCCTCGATGGCGGAGGACATGGTGTTCGCGGTGTACATGCCGCCGCACGCCCCCGCGCCGGGGCAGGAATGCTTCGTGATTTCGGTCAAGCCATTCGGACCGATCTTTCCGGCGATGTACTCCCCGTAGGCCTGGAAGGTGGAAACGATGTCCAGCTTTTTCCCGTTCAGAAAACCGGGGCTGATCGTTCCCCCGTACACCACCAAGCCCGGGCGGTTCAGCCGGCCCAAGGCGAGAAGAGAGCCCGGCAAATTCTTGTCGCAGCCCGGGACGGCCACCAATCCATCGTACCATTGGGCGTTCATCACCGTCTCGATGGAATCGGCAATGATATCCCTCGACTGCAAGGAATACTTCATCCCTTCCGTGCCCATCGAGATTCCGTCGCTGACCCCGATGGTATTGAATATGAGCCCCACCATGCGCTTTTCGGCGTTTATCCCTTCCTTGACCAGCTTCGCCAAATCGTTCAGATGCATATTGCACGTGTTTCCTTCCCACCCCATGCTCACGATGCCGACCTGGGGACTCTTCATGTCCTTTTCCTCGAGGCCGACGCCGTACAACATGGCCTGGGAAGCCGCCTGAGAGGGCGGCTCCGTCACCCGCCGGCTGAAACTGTTCAACGGTACCTCTCGTTTCGCCATCAGTTTGCCTCCAGTCAAATACTAACAATCACATTTTTTTGAAGAGATGTATCTCTTCCCTAGCCTTTCCCCTTTCCCAGCGTCTTCATGAAATGATCGAGGAACTCCTCGTCCCTGTAGAGGATTCTTATTCTCGCCTCATCCACGGTGACGCTAGGACTCATCAGGAAGGCATCCTTCGAAGCAACCGTGCCGCATTAAGTCACAGAATATAGAGGATTTTCTCTGTACCGAATCATCGCATCCCCGCTCAAGGGGAATCAATGCGATCGAATAGACGCAAATATGACGAATAGGGTCCGTATTTCTTAGACTTTCAAGCTATTGCCCCTTGGGTCCGATCGGGGAGAGATTCGGGACCTTTGCCTAAAACAAGGGGTTGGAAGGGAAAAGGGCGCGAAAATTGTCTCCGAAAACCCGGGCGCCCATCGGAAAAATAAGGGGGTGACACCCTCCTGCTTCAGGCGGCAAAAATTTCAACCCCGATGGACAATTTCCCGATAGCAGGGAAGTTGCCGGGCGCGATCTTGGTCGTCCGCCCGTTGATAGATTCCAAACAGATCGTTCAGCATCCATTCAACGATAAGCCGTGGGGGCGTCTCGTTGAGAAATCGCATGTCAAACGGGTACCCAATCCGCGGACGATAGCCGCGCATTCCTCCACCTGCAAAGTCTTCCCACTGTCAAACGGATCCAGAAATATCGGTCCTTCAGGCGTTTCGTACCTGACGATGAAATGGCCAGGCAAGCCGACCCCTTTGATTGACAGTCCCACCCGCTGACTGAGAAAAAAGTAGATGAGCGACAGGGCAATCGGTATGCCCAGCTTCCGCGCGAGAATACGGCTGAGGTAGCTGTTGCCGGAATTGTAGTAGTCTTCCACGTTCCCATCAATAGCGAGGTCTTCGTGCAATAACCCCGCAACCCGCTTGAGCAGCTCCTTGGGCGGAGCTTTTCCGCGCAATTTTCTTTTGCGGCTTACCGCGATCTCATCCAATTCCCTTGAACACGAGGAGGGGTCTTCAAGGAAAAATCCGAACGCGTTGACCAAGAGAGCCCCCTCTTCAAGGTCAAACGCCCCCGGAGGAGAGGTTGCCCAATCCGTGAAATAGCGCTCCGATTCCTTCCAGTGAAGCGATTCAAGGGGCTACGGAATGGAAAAGCGGGGACGTTCGATTTCGCGAAAAGTATCCAGCAATTTTCGTTGATCCGACGCCGAGAACGAGGCTATCTGCTGGTCAATTACCGCAACGGTTGAAGGCTCGGAATCCTCCAGGAGGATTCGAAGGGCATTCACTTGCGAATGCGTCAAAGGCAATCGTTGCCCTTTCCTTTCATCTCGGACGCCGCCGGAGACCCATATTCCAACAACAAACCTATGTTATGATGAAGTCATCAAACTCTCAATGGATATGGACAGTGAAGAGATTCGACATCGCATGAGCGGTGCGAAATAAAGGGAAATTCCTTGGGAACATATGCAGACATCGTAACCTCTGCCCTGGCGGATGTTGAAATCGAGTACATTTTCGGCGTCCCTGGAAGTTTGAGCTCGGTCGAACTCATTGAGGCCGCAAAAAAACGAGGCATCCGCTATATTTTGTGCAGCAATGAATCGAGCGCAGCCGTCATGGCGGGCACCTACGGTATTTTGCGAAACCGGCCCGGGGTGTGCAGCACGGGTGTAGGGCCGGGTGCGGCTGCCGCCGTCCTTGGCACGGCGCATTGCTGGCTCGAGCGGGCCCCCTGCCTTGTCCTCACAGATCGATTTGCGGACTCTGTTTTCCTGCGGGCGCTCCGCCAGCGGATCGATCAGGATCGGTTGTACCGTCCCATTTCCAAGGGGACCTTCAAGCTGACCGCCGATTCCGCGCCGGAAACGATGCGGCGGGCATTGCTCTTGGCAATGGAGGGACGCCAAGGGCCGGTCCACATCGACCTTCCCTATGACCTCATGCAAGCAGAGGCGCCCTCGAATGCTTTTCAAGAAATCGACCCACCGAAACGATTCATCGGGCGAATTGGGACGGACCATCCCGGCCTCGCAGCCGCCAAAAAAGAAATTTCGAAAGCGGTCCGGCCCGCCGTAATCGCCGGACTTCAATTAAACCGATCCGGCAAAGAGACAGAGATTTCTTTTGTCAAATTCGCCGAGCGGCTCGGCGCTCCCGTTTTCGAATCCATGACGGCGAAAGGCGTCCTTCCGGAAAATCACTCTCTCGCGGCGGGAATTTTCCGGGGGGTTCCCGCAGAGCGAAATCTCCTGGAAAGAGCCGACCTCCTCATCGTGGTCGGCTTCGACCCCGTGGAACTCTTTCCGCCGGGAGACTGGGACCACCCACAACCTGTGGTCCTGATTGACGAGGTCCCTCATCTGGAGGACGTCATTCATCCCAAGGTGGAAGTGGTGGCCGACCTCACGGACAGCCTCTGTGCCTTGACGAACTCCCTCTCCTCTGAAAACGCTTGGGAACCGGGAGAGATTGCCTCATACAAATCATTGAGAGAGGGCAAACTCAATCCAAACGGGAAAGGACTGATGCCGGGGGCGGCCATCCGGGTCATCCGGGAACAGTTGCCCGAGAACGGGATTCTGACGGCGGATGCGGGAAGGCATAAGGTTCTTGCGAGCGATATTTGGGAGTCGCGGCGGGCGCGGGGATTTCTCACCTCGAGCGGCCTCGGATCAATGGCGGTGGCGTTGCCGGCAGCCCTGGCGGCGAAATTACTCGAATCCGATAATCCCGTCGTGTGCCTCACGGGAGACGGCGGATTCCTGATGCGGATGGGGGATTTGGAGATGGCGGCCCGCGAAGGACTGGCCGTCGTAATCGTCATCTTTAACGACGGCTATCTGAACGAGATAAAGATCAAACAAGATTCCCGATCCTTCCAGCGCCTAGGAACCAAATTCGGCGAAACCGACTTCGTGGTCGCTTCCCGCGCCTTTGGGCTCGAGGCCGCCCGGGTGAATTCCGAGAAGGAACTGGAGGAGACTCTTGAAACGGCCCTGAAATCGGGCATTCCGTGGGTCATCGACGCACAAATCAATCCCGAAGGCTACGTATGAGATCAGACAGATTTAAGTATTAATATTCGTAATATCGAACTTGACACAAGATGAGGATTGCCCGCACTCTATCTTTACTCAATACCATAGACATTTTAATGGGAATCGTTTCAATTTTCTCGTCCGGCGTTGCGAGACCGGGCGAGAACGCCTCTTCGGCGGATAGCATGCTCGCGGAAAAATGCACTATATCTGGAGGAAGAGATGTGGCTGAAGGGACAGTGAAATGGTTTAACGACTCCAAGGGTTACGAGTTCATTTCTCAAGAGGAAGCGGAAGATATTTTCGTCCACTATTCGGCGATTCAGGGAGAGGGCTTCAAATCCTTGAAAGAGCGACAGCACGTCAATTTCGAAATTGCGCAAGGACCCAAGGGCCTGCAGGCGGAAAACGTCACCAGCGTCGCCCAGGAATAATTTTTTGCCGCTATTACTCTCCATGAAGGGTTGGTATGCCC
>CAZUHN010000305.1:0-15527 GCA_964620535.1 uncultured Nitrospinaceae bacterium
GGGGATTTGAACCCCCGACCTCCGGGGCCACAACCCGGCGCTCTAACCCCTGAGCTACACCCACCGCGTCCGGTTCCTCGGCACGTCCGCGTTCGGATCCGATCCCCAGATCTCCGGACCAAATCCCGCCCTATACGGAAAAGGATTCTCCCTCCAAACCGGGAAAATCCTCACAACGCCCCCTTCGGCTTTTTCCTTTATTCACGCGGCTCTTTCAGGGAAACCGGAGAGTATCTTCGCACAGCCGATGGAGGGTAGCAAGCTTTTCGCCATCTCTTTGCGCCGGGCCGGTGCGCCGGGGCGGAATTTTATCCCGCTAGCCCTCCCGGAAGGCCGACGCCCCTTACGGATAAGAAGGGAGACAATAACTGCGGTGAGCAACAAAAGAATATCGAGGGAGAAGGGAAGCAAGTAGCTCTCCGTGAGGTCGAAAGCGAATCCCGCCAAGGAAGGGCCGACCGCACCGCCTAGGGCATAGCTGATCTCGATGAAACCCATGATGACGCCGAAGGTGGGCCCTTTGAAGTTGTCGCCCGCCAAAGCCGAATAACAGGCGCTCATCCCTCCCGTCCCGAAACCGAACAGCAAGGCGAACAGATAGCCCGGAAGGGGGACGGTGCCGAGCCCGGGGGTCAGGAGGAGGAGGACCACCGCCAAGATCGAAACGCACGCCGCGGCCGCAAAGGCCCGGAGACGACCAATCCGATCGCTCAGCCATCCGACGCCCACGCTCCCCACGATGCGGTGGACGCCGGTCATTCCCAGGATGATCGCCCCGGTCGCCGTGCCGTAGCCCGCGTCCACGAAAAAGAGCAGGAGCTGACTCAAAAGCGTGTTGGCGTTGAACCCGATGGTGAAGCCAATGAAGATGAGCACCCAGAAGCGGCTGTCCCCTCTGACCGATCGGAATGTCTCGCCCACCCGCCGATCTGGCCCGCCGACCTCCGGGGGCGAGGCCAGCGCTCCAGCCGCTTCGGGCGGAAGGCCATCGAGCGCCTGGCCCACGTCCTCCGGTCGGTTCCGGAGCAGGAGAAATTTCGCCGGAGCGAGAATCAGAAGAACGATTATGCCGTAGCCCAGGTACGCCGCCCGCCAGCTGAAGGCTGAGATCATTCGCTCGATGACGGGCGAGAGGACGAGCGATCCGATTCCGATCCCGGAGAGGGCGATGCCCGTCGCGAGCCCCCTCTTCCGGGCGAACCAGCGCGGCATGAGGGCGCTGTGCATGGAAAAACCGCTCAGGGCCGTTCCGGCGCCGATGAATATCCCCGTGAGGACATATACGTGCCAGAGGGAAGTGATGAAGTAGCCGGCCGCCAGCGCGCCCCCGATGCAAACCGACGCCCAGGGCATGACGGCGCGGGGGCCCTTTCTTTCGATGAGCGAGCCCATGAAGGGATTGAAAAAGGCATAGACCGCCATCATTAAAGCGTAGGCGCCCCCGAGGGCGCCGCGCCCCCAGCCGAACTCGGCGATGAGGGGCACCTGAAAAATGGCGAAGGAAAACCGGGCCGAGATGTGGAACGCCAGGGTGAAAAACGAGAGCCCGACGATGACCCAGCCGTAGAAAAAAAACGAACCCTTTTCCGCCTTCTCGTTTGCAGTCGTCATGGGGTGGTGGTTTTCTGCTCTTCGCTACGACCAGATGGTATCCGGCGTGGGCATCTTTTCCCCGTCCACGTAGATAGCGTCCGCCCTTTCGTTGAAAAAGCAGAACATTCCCCTAATCTTGGGGCATTCGGGGATGGGTTCGAGATAACTCCAGACAATGTCCTTCACTGTCTGCCCTTTCTCCTTAACGGACCAATAGACGGCTTTTCCCTTGTACGAACATCTCGTCCTCTTATTGCTCGGCACGAACAGGTCCATCCGCACATCTTCGTGGGGAATGCAATAGTGCACCGGAAGGAGGGTCTCGAACAAAAGGCGGGGCTTGCGGGTGTCCGCCACGGTCTCTCCGGCGACCATCACGCGGTCGTGTCGAGATCTAGCCAGAACGTCCACCCGCTTATACGGATCCCGCGGGTGGACGAATATCTCCTCGTCCTCCTCGTACCACGCGTCCATCTTGTCCCAGTAGAAGGCGACATAATCCTTCAGCACGCCGGATCCCTCAATCGCGTCTTCATAACCCCAAACCGCGTTTTTCCGCCATCCGGCCCTGGACGGTGAGCGTCCAATAGGACGCCTCCCCTTGACGGGTCAGTGGGTGCCGTGATCGGTCCGCCGTACCAGGTCCATCCGGACGTCTTCCTTGGGGAAGTAATACACCGGTATACGGTTCGCTTCGTGCATCAGCATGGCGCGCTTGCTGTCGGCGACGGTCTCTCCGGCGAATTTCACGCGCACATACCGAGGGCTTAATTCCATTTTTTCCAGTGGCTCAAACCGCCCCAGGACTAATTTTCTTTTCCTTCCCCGATCATAGCCGTTTTCCCCCTGCAGAGACGATCTCCAGATCGACGCCGGGCCGGGGAGGCCTCGGCCTTCCGCTTGCGGCCGTTCAGCAGCAGCCGGACGGCCACAAGGAAAGACGGACAACACCGAATAATATGGCACGCCCGGCAGGATTCGAACCTGCGACCTGCGGATTAGAAGTCCGCCGCTCTATCCAGCTGAGCTACGGGCGCCCCAGATCGGAAAAGATGATCTTCCTTGTATCGGGTTGAATCTCGACAAATTCTCTCCCCAATACCCGGAACGCATGGAATATTCCTCCTCGGCCTCATGGGTGTCAATCAATTCAAAAAGGGAAGGGATTCAATCCGCGGCATTCGGATTCGAAGAGTCGGCCTAGCATCTTCCCTTCACGGGTGATTTACGCCCCTTCAACGAGAACCAAGTTCGTTTCCGCCGTGGCCAATCGGATTGATTTTGGTCCCTCGTACTCGGGCGAGTTGTACCACTCGCGGGCGGCCTCGACGCTGGGAAATTCGATTACGACGGCACGCGGGTAGGGGTATTCGCCTTCGAGGACCTCCATCTCTCCGCCCCGAACCAAGAAGTGGCCTCGGTATTTCTCGACGGTCTGCGAATTCTGCTTTACGTATTCACTGTACGCTTCGGGAGCATTTAAATTGATCTTCGCGATGACATATCCGGCCATCTTCGTGTCTCCCATGCTTGAGGCCATTATTGGGGAAAGGTTTTTCACGGAGTGAAATTTTGGGAAAATGCGGCATTACGGGTAAAACGACTGGCCGAAGGAGGAAAACGGACGAGTGACGGATGGCGATATTATTCCGCGATCAAAAAAACGGGGCCCGATGGCCCGGCCCCGCTAAGAGACCCCCCAAACCCCCCGCATCGTTTTGTGACCGTACATCGAGTATACTGAGGGACATCGGATTGTCCAGTAGATAATCACGGACACCCTGAAAAATTCCCAAAAAAATGGCGAAAGTAAACCGATTTTTCGAGAATTTATTGTCCATATTGCATAACGCAATTCCCTCCGAATTTGAGAAAAAACCGGGCAGCCACCTCCCCCTTCGGCAGCGGAAACAATACGATTCCTTTTTTCACTCCCCCTCGAACGGGATGTGGCGCACCCTGCCCTCGCCCACAACCGCCGCCTTGAGGAAGAGGAGGGCGGTATGGGTCCGGGGAATGAGATGAATGAGATGATCGATTTTCCGATCGATCCCGTCCAACTCTTCTCCGGCACATCCTGTTTCCAGCGCCCGCTCCCGGGAGAGGTCCACCGGAAAGGGAAACTCCTGGGCCGCCGCCCCCGCCGCGCCTTGGGAAAGGCTGACGGTGATTTCAAAACCCTTTTTCGCCATCTCCTCTTCCAGGAAGGGGAGCACCAGTTCCAAATAATCGGGAAAATGCCCCAACGCCCTCCAGAGGTCGGCGACGAATTCGGACCCGAACCGTTTCTGCAAATCGCCGAACATGCCGGCCGTTTCTCCCTCTGCCAGCGACGGATCCGCCAGGCGCGGAGTGCGCATGGAGGAGGGCGGCCCTTCCGAAAGAGGCCGAAGGTCCTCCTCGAAGCCGGGCTTCACGTCCCCGATCTTCAAGCCGTTGAGGCTGCCCTTGAGAGCGGCGGCCAACATGAGCTCCTTCGGAAGGACGTAATTGTACACTTCGATGACGCCCGCAATCTCGGCAACCTGATCCTCGCTATAGCCGAGGCCCTCCAGCTCCTCTTCGTGATCCGGCACGTCGGAGGGAAGCGGAGGAATCGTCCGCATGCGGAGACCGTCGGCGCAGCGCTCAAAATAGGAGATGCTGGCGTTCGGCCGAAGGGTGGCCCAGGTAGCTTCGAAATAGGCTTGGTGAACCGCCAGTGTCCGAAACAGGAGGCCCACCTGGGTGGTGCGCAGAGTCGCCCGGATGTCTTTATATATTTCTGCGGTCCGGCCGACGGCGGCCGCCTCGGGAACTTCTTCCAATCGCGCATGGTCCACTGTTGGTTCCTGCCGCGCCGGAACCAGAAAAACGGCCAGAGGATCCGACGCATCCGCAGGCCAGCTGATTTCACACGGCCGCCAAAATTCTTCAGGAGTATAGGCACCGCCCAAGGGGGCAACAACCCCGGGAGAATTCCGTACGCCCGGCTACCCTTCGCCGCCCCCTTTCGCCAACTCCTCCGCCAGCCACGCGCGAAACGCCGTCAAGGCCCGACCCCGGTGGCTGATCGAGTTTTTCGTGGTCAGGTCCAGCTCAGCGGCTGTGCAACCCCGTTCGGGGAGGTAAAGAAGCGGATCGTAGCCGAACCCTCCCTCCCCCCGCGGCGCTTGCAACACCCGGCCCCGGAGTTCTCCCTCGAAAAGGACGCTGGGCCCGCCCGGCGCGTGGTAGGCAAGGACGCAAACATATCTCGCTCCCCGGTCTTTTTCCTCCACATCTTCGAGGCGGAAGAGGAGCAATCGGTTCCGCCCCGCATCGTCCAGCCCTTCCCCGCCGAACCGCGCCGAGCGCGGCCCCAGCTCCCCCGGCAGCACTTCCACCTCAATCCCGGAATCGTCCGCAAGGGAGGGGAAACCGCTCAGGCGGGAGGCCTCCTCCGCCTTCGACCGGGCGTTCTCGGCATACGCCGTTCCGGTCTCCTCAATTTTCCCGCGAACCCCCGCTTCCTCCAGCGTGAGGAGGCGTACGGGAAGGCCTTCGAGGGCGGCCCGAACCTCACGCGCCTTCCCCGGGTTGCGGCTGGCGAGAACGATCCGCATCGGAGTGCGCTATGCGGAGGAGAGGTGGCGGGATTGGATTTCGAGGAGCTGGCGGATGCCATCTTCGGCGAGTGAGAGGAGCTTGTTCATGTCCGCCTTCCGGAAGGGACGACCCTCCGCCGTCCCCTGGATCTCTACGAAGCGTCCCTCGTCGGTCATAACGACGTTCATATCCACCTCCGCCCCGGCGTCCTCGCCGTAGTCTAGGTCGAGGATGGGGATTCCCGCGAACATCCCCACGCTCACCGCGGCGACCGCTCCCATCAGGGGATAGGCATCCAAGTGACCGGTTTGCATCATGCTGGCGACGGCGCGCACCAGCGCCAGGTAGCCTCCCGTAACGGCCGCGCAGCGCGTACCGCCGTCCGCCTGGAGTACGTCACAGTCGATGTAGATGGTGCGCTCCCCGAGGAGATCCATGTTCACGACCGCGCGCATGGAGCGGCCGATGAGCCGCTGGATCTCCATCGACCTTCCCGCGCGGGCCCGCTCCCGAGAAACGCGCGAAGAGCCGCTTCCGGGAAGCATGGAATACTCGGCCGTCACCCACCCCTTTCCGGTCCCGCGCCGGTGGGGAGGCACCCGATCTTCCACCGAGGCCGTGCAGAGGGTCCGGGTCTGCCCCATCTCGATGAGGCAGCTGCCGGGGCAGGTCAGGATGTAGTCCAGCTGGACATTTACCTCGCGCATCGCGCCGGGCGACCGGCCGTCCGAGCGCACGAGAGAGTCCTTGCCGGTTTTTCCCCTTGTCCTTTTCGAAGACATCCTTTTAGCCATGAAATTTCCCGGAAAAGTGATTCATCCCCCGATGGCGCTCATAGTGCGATCGGGCGGGGCGAATTCCTCCTGCCCGATGAGATGGCCCGGGGTTTTGGTCCGGACGACCCCGGCCAACCAGGTTTTGATTCCATCGTCCGGCGCGCCGCGCCGCAGCAGGACCTTGAGGTCGTGCTCGGCGGCGGCGAAGAGGCAGGTCCGGACCATGCCGTCCGCGGTGAGCCGGATCCGGTTGCAGGCCTGGCAAAACGGGCGCGTCACCGAGGCGATGACCCCCACCTCCCCCCGGCCGTCCTTGTAGCGGTAGCGGACGGCGGGGTCCGAAGGATGGCCCCTCGTGAGGACGAGCTCCCCCGCGGCGGAGAGTCCCGCCAGGATCTCCTCCGCCGTCAGCACCTTGTCCCGCTCCCAGGCTTTGTCGGCGTCGAGGGGCATGTACTCGATGAAGCGGACGATGTGGCCCGCTTTCCGCGCCCATTCGGCGAATCGAGGAAGCTCCCCCTCGGTCACCCCTTTAACGGCGACCGCGTTGATCTTGATAGGGTTGAAGCCCGCCTCGGCGGCCGCTTCAATTCCCGTTATCACCTGCTCGAACATGTCGCGGCGCGTCATGAGAAAGAATTTCTTCTCATCGAGGGAGTCGAGGCTAATGTTCACGCGCCGGAGGCCCGCCGCATAGAGGCGCTTCGCCATCTGGGGGAGGAACACCCCGTTCGTGGTGAGCGCCAAATCCATCTCCGGCTGGATGTCGATCATCTTCCGGACGAGCACGTCCAGGTCCTTCCGCAAGAGGGGCTCCCCCCCGGTGAGATGATAGCTGACGAAATCCAGCTCGGATGTGATCCGGACGACGCGGGCGACCTCTTCGTAGGTGAGGATCTCGGCGTGGGGCAGCCAGGTCATGCCTTCCTCGGGCATGCAGTAGAAGCAGCGGAAGTTGCAGCGGTCCGTCACCGAGATCCGAAGGTCGTCGTGCCCGCGTCCGTATGCGTCGAACAGCTGGGGTGACATTTGGTGAAATCCTTTCAATCCGGGGCGGGCGGATCCAAGATCCGCCCGGAGAGCGCTGTATCGTACCCCCCCAAAGCCCGGACACGCGCACGGAATTCCTCGCGCCGCAGGATTTCCACGAGGCGCTGGAGAGGGATTGTATCCCAGTGCTCCGCGGGTATCACGAAGTCGAAGCGCTCGCTCCCGAGGGGGACGAAATCGAGCCCGAGGAGCCGGGCCGCTGCCCGGATTCCCAGCCCGCAGTCGGCGCGGCCGGCCGCCACCGCCATGCCGAGGGCCAAGTGGGTGGTCTCGACGCTCCCGTACCCGCGCACCGCCTCAGAGTCGACCCCGGCCTCGGCGAGAAGATGGTCGAGGAGAATTCGGGTTCCCGCGCCGCTCTGGCGGTTGACGATGGTGATCTCCTCCCGGACCAGGTCCGCCACCGATCGGATGCCCTTAGGGTTTCCCCGGGGGAGGAGGATCCCCTGCTCGCGCTGGACGAAGTTCACCACCACCACCTCGCGATCCTTGAGGTAGCGGCGGATGTGACTCCAGTTGTACTCCCCCGTCTCGAGGTCGAGCAGATGGCTCCCGGCGAGGTGGGCCTCCCCGGCGCGCAGGGCGATGAGGCCCGCCATCGAACCCACCGCCGAGGTGCACAGGGAGGTGTTACGGAAATTTCCGCGAATTTCAGCCGAAAGGAGGTCGAGCGCGTTGTCGTGGCTCCCCGCCATGAGAATGTTCCCCCGAACCTCGCCGAGGGGCCGGAGCAACTCGACGCAAACACGTGCGCCCGCCTCGATTCCTTCTGAATTCAAGGGAACTCGAACGATTCCGTCTGCTTCGAGTAAACTGCTGATGACGCTCGCCCCCCGCTTGGCGGGAAGGGCGATCATCCTCTCGCCCACCTTGCCAAGCTTGACGCGGAGGAATTCTTCCATGCCTAGGCGAGAGGCGCTCTTCCGGCTCATGAAGGCCTCGACACCCGCCGCCGCCTGGGAGGGGGCGTCCATCATATGGGCCATGAGGGGGCGGACGAACTCCTGAAGGGCGAGGACGGCGGAGACAGGATAGCCCGGCACCCCGATGAGGGGGACCGCACCACCTTCTTTTCCCCTGGTGATACCGAGAATGGTGGGTTTTCCCGGGAATATGGCAATCCCGTGAACCAGGAGTTCTCCTAGCCTTTGGACCACGGCAGAAGTGTAATCCTCCCGGCCCGCCGAGGAGCCCGCGTTCACGAGGACGATATCGGAGCATTCGACCGCATTCTTGACCGCTTCCTCGATTTCCTCGAGCCTGTCCACCACAATGGGGAGCGCCCTCGCCTCCCCACCCCAACTGGCAATGAAGCCGGTGAGCACTACAGAATTGTACTCGATGAGGTCTCCGGGCCGAAGCGCGGCCCCTGGCGGTACCAGCTCATCTCCCGTCGGGATGAGGGTGACGACAGGCCGCCTTCGCACCTTCACCTTCGTCACCCCCGCCGCGAGCAGTCCGCCGAGATCGAAGGGCCGGAGCGCGTGGCCCGACGGAAGCAGAAGCTGGCCTTCGACGATGTCTTCCCCCGCAACGCGCACATTCGACCACGGGGCCACCGCCGCATCGATTTGAATCTTTCCTTCCCCCGTTTCATGGACATTTTCCACAATGACCACCGAGTCCGCCCCAGAAGGAAG
This sequence comes from uncultured Nitrospinaceae bacterium, assembly GCA_964620535.1. GTDB lineage: Bacteria > UBA8248 > UBA8248 > UBA8248 > UBA8248 > CAZUHN01. Next base: position 8,627 of record CAZUHN010000305.1, read on the forward strand.
GGGTTCCCCCGTGTCCACGGGCTGCGCTTCCTCGCCCAGCTGGAGCAATCGCGGAGAAACCGGGGAGGCCCCGAAAGAGGCTTCCGAACGGATGGCGTAGCCGTCCATCGCCGACGCATGGAAATGTGGGCTCGATATCGCCGCAAAGACCGCCTCGGCCGTAATGCGGTCCAGCGCATCCGAAACCGGCACCTCCTCGGCCGGAAGACCGCCGGGCGCGCCCATTTTCCCGATGAGGCGTGCAAGGGCCTCCTCGCGCGGAACGCTATCCAGGTAAATCTTCCGACCCGCCAGGGGGGGCGACATTTCATCCACCTTCTGGTTCAAATCTCGGCTTCTCCGCGATTTTTTTCGACCATCTCAGTAGAAGGTCACGCGCACTTCCGTACCAGCCGGTAGGCCTTCCCGCTCGAGCGGAATGGAGATAAACCCGTCCGCCTTCGTCATGGTTGAGATCATGGCCGAATTGCCCATGAGGGGATGGGCGAGAACGCCCTCTCCGGTATTCTCAAGCCGTACCCGTACCAGGTCCTCCCGCCCGGGGGCGGAGGGTAGATTTCGGGAAATGCGGGCGATGATTCCCCTCTCGTCCGCCACGGGAGAAAGAATCTCCCCGCTCAGCTGGCGGAGGATGGGCCGGACGAAGGCGTGGAAGATCATCAGGGCCGAGACTGGATGGCCGGGAATCCCCACCACGGCCTTGTCCACCACGCCCATTCGAATCCGGCCAATGATGGTCGGCTTTCCTGGCTTGATCGAGATCCCGTGGACGAGCACCCCGGGTTCCCCCAAGGAATCGATCGCCTCCACCGTGAAGTCGCGTACTCCCATCGAACTCCCGCCCGAGATCATAACGAGGTCCGCCCACTCGATCGCATGGGCGAGCCGGGCCCGGATGACGGCCAGATCGTCGGGAAGTATTTCCTCCGCCGAAGGAATCCCCCCGGCCTCCAAAACCGCGGCCGCGAGGGAAAAGCGGTTGATATCTCGGACTTGGCCCGGCCGAGGCTCTGCGCCCGGATCGACGAGTTCGTCCCCTGTCGGGAGAATCGCCACACGGGGCCTGCGCCGAACCTCCAGTGAGGTGACACCCACACCTGTGAAGGCACCGATGTCGTGGCTCTTGAGGCGCGATCCCGCCGAGAGGATCCGCTCGCCCGCCCTGAGATCATCTCCTGCCGCGAGGATGTTCTCTCCGACCGAGACGGGCCGACGCACCTCCAAAGTCGTCTCATCAGGGACAACCGTAAATTCCTCCATGACAAGCGCATCCGCCCCTTCTGGGATCATCCCACCCGTGCTCACCCGGGCCGACTGACCTTTCTCGATCCGGAAGCCGGGAGCGGTCCCCATGGGCACATGACCAACCACTCCGAGGTAGGCTGGGATCGACTCGCTCGCCCCGAAGGAATCGGCCGCACGCAGTGCAAAGCCGTCCATGGTGCCCCGGGGAAAGTCCGGCAAGTCGACGGGACTCAGGACATCCTTGGCGAGGATTCGCCCCACGGCGTCGGCCGTGGTCACCGTCTCAGCGGATACGGGCGAAAACCCCCGAACCGCCTCCATGGCCTCCGCCGGAGAAACGACTTTAAAAAATTCCATCTCCCGCTTCCCTCAACAAACAAAAAAAGCCAGCCACCGCGAACGCGGAACTGGCCTGGCTTCATCTCCCGATCCGGTCGCCGTCACATGGACGGCACCTCCTCGGGCCGCCTCCCCGCCCAGCGCTCCTTTCCGAAAAATTGGGAGGCCACGCCGTTTCCCGCATGGCCCTGTCGGCACGCCGCGCGCTACCTTCGTATCTAAGGGGACGCGGCCATAGCCCAGCGTGCTCGGAGCCCTAGCTATTCGGATGCCCATGAATGCAACATGCTACTGACTTAAGACTTTCCCTCCCCCGCCGACTCTCCGGAGACCTTTGCGGTTTCCACCTCCTGTTGCGCCGGCAATCCCGGATCTTCATTCAGTCCCTTCTTGAAGCTCCGGATACCTTTCGCCATACCGGATCCAATCTCGGGCAGCCGCTTGGCACCGAAGATGAGAACGCATACAGCAAGAATCAACAAAAGTTCTGGGAATCCCAAGGTCGGGAACATGACTGTAACTCCTTTCGATGGCTCGGCTGAAAACTACGCCTCGGCCTCTGCAAAAACGCGTGTGGCTGCCGAAACCGCCCCACCTACCAGTTCAATATATCCCATGCGCTTGAAAATCACCTCCAGGGCCGAGAGAAAGTACACCACATTCGCTTGGGTCGCCCCGGATCCCAACATGCCAATTCGCAAAATTTTCCCGGCGAGGAGGCCCAATCCGCCCGCAATCTCAATATTAAACTCGTCCAAAAGACTCTTGCGGACGGCTGCTTCGTCAACCCCTTCCGGCACAGTGACGGTGTTGAGGGTGGGGTTGCGTATTCCCGCCTGGGCGAACATGGAAAGTCCAAGGCCCTCAAGGCCGGCTTGGAGGGCACCGCTCGCCAGCATATGGCGATCGAAACGGGCCAAAAAGCCCTCTTCAAAAACAATGCGGAGGCCTTCTCGAATCGCATAAACCATCGAGATGGGGGCAGTATGGTGGTAGGCGCGCTCGGCACCCCAATACTTCGATAAGATATCCACATCGAAGTAGAAATTTTTCACTCTACCTTTTCGCTCGCGCACCCTGCCGAGTGCCCGCTCGCTCATGCTCAAGGGCGCCAAACCGGGCGGGCAGGAGAGGCCCTTCTGAGAGCAGCTGTAGGCGACATCAACCCCCCACTCATCCAGTTTGACCGGAACCCCGCCCAGCGAAGTGACGCAATCAGTCAAAAGGAGAGCGCCGTGCTCTCTGCATATCGTGCCAATCTCCTCCAAAGGCTGAAGTACGCCTGTACTCGTTTCGGCATGAACGATAGCAACCAAGGCGGCATCGAGGTTCGCATCCAGCGTCTTTTTCAGATCGGCCGGATCAATGGTTCGGCCCCACGGAGCCTCCACCCGGATCACCTCGGCGCCGTAACGATCGGCCAGATCCGCCAAGCGCTCGCCAAAATATCCGTTTATGCAGACGATTACCTTGTCGCCTTCTTCGACCACGTTGCAGATAGACGTCTCCATCCCTGCGCTTCCCGTTCCTGAAATAGGGAAGGTTACGCGGTTTTGAGTTCCGTAAAGGTCGCGAAGCATCGCCTGGCAATCGTCCATTACCTGAAAGTATCTCGGGTCCATGTGACCGACAACATTGGTGCTCATCGCTTTCAGGACACGGGGATGCACCGGGCTCGGTCCGGGACCCAGCAAAAGACGTTGTTGCGGATTCAATTCACTATATTGCATACAATGATCTCTCTTCTGAAAATGAAAAAAAGGGATTAGGAAGGGTGCCTGCCCCTTCGAAGTAAAGGTAAATTATGCCCTTAACGAAAAAGCATCATATCATATCGTCTGAGTAACCGGAAGGGGAGAGATCTCTTTGCCGAATATTCGTTGGGAAGCTGCAACGGTTTCCGTTGGTTGTTGGACGCCCAGAGCGGGGGCCATACATCAAATTCAGACGGGAAACTTATCCAACAAGCGGCGGGCAATGATGATGCGCTGAATCTCGTTGGAGCCTTCCCCCACTGTGAGAAGCTTGCAGTCCCGGAAATAGCGCTCGACCGGAAGCTCCTGGATATAGCCCATCCCGCCGTGAATCTGAATTGCCTCACTCGCGCAAAACTCCGCTGTTTCGGAGGCGAAGAATTTCGCCATTCCGGCCTCTAGGTCGCAGCGCACGTCCGCCGCTTTTAATGTGGCGGCACGGTACGTGAGCAGTTTAGAAGCCTCTATGCGAGTCGCCATTTCGGCGAGCTTTGCGGCGACAAGCTGGTGCTGGGCGAGGGGCTTGCCAAAGGTCTCACGCTGCTGGGCGTAACGAATGGAATCCTCGAAGGCGGCGCGAGCAAGGCCCACGCTACGCGCCGCCACGTTGACCCGCCCTCCCTCCAGCGCGCTCATGATCATCGAGAATCCATCGTTTTCATCCCCGAGTAGGTTTTCCAGCGGAACACGCGCGTCCTCGAACACGAGCTCGCTTGAGCGGATTCCCCTGTATCCCAGTTTTTTCAAATGACGGCTGACGCTGAATCCGGAGGTTCCCTTGTGGACCAGGATGCAGGAGATCCCCCTCGTCTTGGACGCCTCAGGGTCGGTCCGGACAAAGACGCTGAACATGGTTCCGTGCTCTGCGTTGGTAATGAACATTTTGGTTCCGTTCATCAACCATTGATCCTTCTCTTTCCGGGCGGTGGTACGGAGGGCCGCCGCGTCTGTCCCGGAGCCCGGTTCGGTCAGTGCCATGCCCGAATGCCACTCGCCCGTGGCCATGTTGGGAAGGTAGGTTTTCTTCTGCTCTCCGGTGCCGTAACGGTTGATCATCCAAGCGGTCATCATATGTGTTCCCAGCACACCAGCGATGCTCATCCAACCCACCGAAATTTCCTCCATCGCGATGGCGTAGCACACTTCATCCATCCCGCTCCCACCGTATTCTTCCGGAATGGTGAATCCGAACAGCCCGAGTTCTTGCATCTTCTCTACGATGGACGTGGGGTACCTGTCCTCGACTTCATACTCCAACGCGACCGGGTGGATTTCACGATCGACGAAATCTTTTATCATTCGCTGGACATCGTGCTGCACTTCTGTCAACTCGAAATCCATTTCCCTCCTCCCGGTATCATTCGCCGAATCGGCAATCTCACCAACAATCCGGCCGTATCATGCTTTCATCAATGCAACAATCCATCCGGACAATGACCTCCATATGTCTCCCCAGGATGGCGTAATGACTTCTCCTCAGGCCAATTTCTTGTTTGATCAAGTTTGAAGATACACTGTGCGTATTCCTTCCAGCAAGGACCCATATGCAGGGGCGTACGCATCATACACTCACCGCCTCTCACTGATTGACGGAAGGAGACGGAGCAGACCCCCAATTATTTTTTATGACCGAGAGACACCAACATACGGGAGACATTCTCCAGGAATATTCATTTCGGAGCGGGATGTGCGATGAGGCGAATCCGCACCTCCACCTGATCATGGCCAGGAACCAGAAGAAGAACCCTTGGGCGAGACATTCCGAAATCGGATAAGCGAAACATCCCTCTTGCGTTCACGAACAAGGAGGTTCCCGTATCAGAAAGGCGGACAGGAAAGGTTCCGCTTTTTTTCACGCCGTGCATCCGCACCGCGCCCCTCGCACGAAACTCGTATTCTTTTTCTCTTCCCCGAACACGGGATGGTGCAACGGGGTCGACAGAGGTGATTTCCATCTCGATGGCGGGATACCGGCCCGCCTCGAGAACCTGATTTCGCATCATTTTCAGATGTATCGGATCCTCGGTGAAAACCGAAGCGGCCTCGATGCGGAGAGTTCCAGTCATCTTCCGCAAGGTTTTGCCCATCCTCAATGTAATTTCTCCCTGGAGGGCGCTGAGGTGACCATCGAATGGAAGAACCAAACCCCGGAAGGTGAAGGAAATCCGGCTCCTCCGACTGTCGATTACGTAGCGATAGCAAATATAATTTTGGGGAGACACGGGGGCCGGTACAGCGGGCTGGGGCAAAAAGAAGGCTGCAATTGCTAGGAACAAGATACAAATGAGGAAAAAAGCATCTCTGAGCATCCGAACCCGCCTCCTTACGATGAGGGTTCACAAAAAATATATTCCTACAAACCTCCTCACGAATTTCATGGCTTGATATCCTCCGCCTCACCGCACCAGGGGCTGTTAACCGATTTTTTCGGTTTCGTTAAGGTAGGACTGAAAATCACCGATCTTTCTAGAAATGAAGGCGGTGGTTTTGTCGAGGGCGATGAATTCCGTGGCATCCTCATCGCCTGCCGCTTCCTCGCGCAACCCTTCCAGGGCGGCGAGCAGTTCCTTTGCACGCGGACCGGAGGGGACTACCTGGCCGTCAATCGGCTCCTCACCCTGCTCCACGAATTCGGTGAAAGGACCTACTTCATAGGAAACAAAGCAAAACGCATGGTAGAGAGCGATCCCCTCCACGTCTTCATCACCCGATGAAGTCTCTTTTCGCAACTCGTTCAGTTCGACCAAAATCAGCTCGACCTTCATGCGAAACCACCATGGAAAAAAGATTGTACCCGGCGGTCGACAAGTATATCGGCCTGCGATTGCCACCCGCAAGAAGTCGTTTACACATTCCCAAATATTCTTGACAGATCCCGAAAGCATCAACTTCTCCGCGGTCCCTTCCTGGCTGGTTGACGATTCCTCTCCTCGGAGCCAGATTGTGCACATGTAAGGTCTGCTCTGCGAATAATCCAGAGGGAACGCCGAACTCCATCGCAATGGTACGGATCCTTTCGCTTTTCCTCCTTATCCTCGCCGGAGGCTGCGCCCAAACCTCGGTGAAAAGCTATGGGGTCGAGGTGCGGATTCCCAATTTGCACGCGAATTTCCCGCTCGTTCGCACCCGTCTCGTCCTCGTCGGAATAGATGCTTTGAGCGAGCGCAACCTTTCCCGCAGTGAGGAGTATCAGTTCAAATCGAAGACTCCTCTTGTTTCGGTCCTCCTTCGCACCGCCGCCGAGCGAATGCGCGCTGCGGGAATCGAACCGCTTGAAACCACAGAAGCGGAGTACGCCTCAGGCCGGCTCGTCATTTCCCTTACCCTTCTGGAAAACCGCTCCAGCACGTCCACCGAGCTTAGCTTCTTGCCCACCTCAATCGCCAAACACTCCCAGGTGAACTCATCGTGGTTGCGCCGCTCGGGCCACCTTCTCACGCACGATCCATCGTTCAGCCGAAGGCATCACCCGGCGGCGCTGCGTCGAACGCGCCTGGGCAAGAACCCCGCACGCGCGTCGCTCCGGGACGGTCACTTCTTCCCCTACATGCTCTACTGCCCGC
>CAZUHN010000306.1:0-6073 GCA_964620535.1 uncultured Nitrospinaceae bacterium
AGGCAGTGCATGTTGAAGGTGAGGGCCGTAGAGGCATTGCCGCGTGCGATCTGCTCGGCCACCAGACAGTAGGTCTCGAAGTCGGCCCCACGGCCGCCGTACCCCTCGGGGACGGCGATCCCGACCCAGCCTCCCTCGGCCAAAGTCCGGTAGGCCTCCTCAGGGGCCCGGCCTTCGCGGTCGCAGGCGAGGGTGTAATCTACCGGGCAGACCCGCACGAGCAGCTCGTCGAGGGTGCGGCGCATCAGCTCCTGGCGCTCGTCGAAGGCGAAGTCCAAAGCAGGTCCTCCCGGGGTGAAAATGGCGGTCCGTTGAGCCGACGCGGTATTTCACCTGCGTGCGGGTGTCGAAAAGATACACCGGTGGGGGGCATTTAAGCGGATGGAGGGGCGGACCGCAATAGGGAACCACCACCTGCCGCCACGGCGACGCCATATTGGGTGCAAGTGTCAAGGTCATTATGGGAAATGCCGTTGTCCGTTTGACTTATTAAGCGGAGGCGCGGAAGTTTTTTATTGAGTCCATCGGTTATTTTTGTCCTCTCACGGATGAGGACTGCCGCGTCTGCGATTTTCATTTTATTGACCAGAATGTCAATCTCTTTCACCGTATCGTTTTATACGGTGACGTCATGGCCTTTCATTTTGGCGAAGCAATCCAGGCGCCGGACAGCATCTTGGTAGTCGTCGAGAAGAACAATCTTCATTCTATTTCTCCTCGGGTGCTGTGATGTTGAGCTTGTTTTTGAGTCCTTCTCCTGCCGACCGCAATCTTCCCCGATGTGAATTCATTAAGACTGACACGTTCATGCGGCCGTTTGTCGAGAATCGTCCCAATATGTAATATAATTTGGCCTGGATAGTCGTATTTTCTTTGGAAATTCGTTTTGGAGGGCATATGCCGGTTTCATCCGAAAAGAAAATCTTTCTCACCCAAATGGTTAAGGCAGGGGGATGAGGGTCGAAGATAGGTCCGGTGGACCTGCGGAAAGCATTGGGCGGACTGGAGGCATTTGCCGATCCCAATCTTCTCTACGGAACGAACCCTAGGGACGATACGGGAGTTTATCGGCTTAGGGAGGATCTCGCCCTTGTTCAAACAGTGGATTTTTTCACCCCCATTGTGGACGATCCGTATCTATTTGGCCAAATTGCAGCCGCAAATGCCCTAAGTGATCTGTTCACGATGGGCGCACAGCCCGTTACCGGATTGAACCTGGTTAGCTTCCCTTCCCACATGGATATTCATGTTTTGGGAAAGATTCTAGAAGGTGGGGCGGACAAGATGCGAGAATCTGGCGGCGTTATTGTCGGTGGCCACAGTGTTGACGGTCCCGAGCCGATGTACGGCATCGCCGCAACAGGAACGGTAGATCCAAGAAAAATGATGACGAATAAAGGAGCGCGGGTGGGGGACAAACTTGTTCTCACAAAAAAGATCGGAACAGGCATCATCACCAACCTTAAAAAAAAGGGAAACCCCTTACCTCAAACGGCCCGGAGTTTTTTAGGCAATAACGAGAAGTTGCGGGTGGGGCTGTCAGAGGAAGCGGAAATTTCTATGATTACTTTGAACCAAAAGGCCGGTCAATTGATGATGGAACTTGGCGGAAACGCTTGTACGGACATTACAGGTTTTGGACTGCTGGGGCACCTTCACAATCTAATGGAAGCGAGCGGACATCGCGCACAGGTTTACTTTTCCCGTGTTCCGCAATTCGATGACATACTGCCTCACGCCATCGTCGGAACCGCCGGCGGTGGCCATCGGAATAAGGAGTGGACACAGCCATTTGTCCGATACAAAGAACGGGTGGAGGAGGAGATGGCATTTCTACTGAATGACGCGCAAACGTCGGGTCCCCTCCTTATCGCCGTGGACGGTGAAAAAGCGGATGCCTTGGTAGGCCGTTTTCACGCTGAAGGCGTTGCCGCCGCCGCAGTATTTGGCGAAGTAGTGGAAGGTCCCGCAGGAACCATTGAGGTGGACGTCTAAGATATCCCGCATTACTACATTTTGCCCGGCCGAATGGAGGTCGGCTTTTTTCACGTCGACCTGCCTGAATATTAAGGTTGGCGCTGGAACCTCTTTTCCGTTATTCAATTTTTCTATGGAGAAATAGGTATGGATAAACGAAAGCTAGGTCGTACTGAGTTGGAGGTTTCGGTCGTCGGCTTCGGTGCAATGACCATCGGCGGAATGTTCGGTCCCGTCGACGATGCAGTGAGTAACAAAGCGCTGCACGCTGCAATTGACGCGGGCATGAACTTCATCGATTCATCTATAGGCTACGGCGATGGAAAGAGCGAAGAGGTCATCGGTCGTTTTCTCAAAGAACGGAAAGATCGCGATCAAATTGTCATCTGCACAAAGGGCGGGAGCAACATGACGACGGGGGAGCGGAGTTACGATCCAGATTATGTTCAAAAATGCGCCGTAGGAAGCCTAAAGCGGCTGGGAGTAGAGGTCATAGATGTTTACCTCCTCCACAATCCGGCCTTGGAGAACATGAAGGCGGCGGACAGCTTTGATCTTCTCGAAAAGTACAAGGAACAAGGAAAGATCAAAAGCTGGGGTGTTTCGGTGAACACCGTGGAAGAGTGTGAGTATGCCGTTTCAAATGGTCGGCCCGACGTTTTGCAGATGGAATACAATGTTTTCCTGCAAGAGCCCGCGGCGGTTTTCGCCGATGGAAAAAGGGAAAATATGGGAGTGATCTCCCGCGTTCCACTTAAGCGGGGCTTGTTTTCGGAGCGCGTTACAGAGAAAACCCAGTATTCGCAGGATGATCGTCGGAAGAGTCATCTTGGACCCGAAAAGCTTCCTGACCTGCTCATCCAGCGGAAAAAAATTGAAGAAGTGGCGAAGTCCCTGGGCTGTTCATTGGCGGAATTGGCGATCCGTTTTTGCGTTTCAAATCCAGATGTTGCGACGGTTATACCAGGCATCCGCACCCCTGAACAGGCGAAGGAGAATGGTGTCGCATCAGAACTTCTCCCCGAAGAAATACTTGAAAAACTTCGCCAAATCTCTTGAGCGGGGCGGCCTTTGTCATGGAGAATGACAGAGGGGTTAAAGGGGCTAGCGTTTGGAATAAGCTCTCCGGCATCACAGTTTGGGCGATTGCTTTCGCGTTTGTGGAAGCGGCTGTTGTGGTTTATCTCCGAAAACTTTTTCACCCACAAGGTTTTATTTTTCCTCTTGAGGCTCAGCCTTTCGGTCCGATTCTCAGGGTCGAGTTGGCACGCGAGACCGCCACGATGGTCATGTTGTCATCTTGCTCTTGGCTGTCGGATCGCCGGATGTGAGTGCGCTTTGGACTTCTGATGGTGACCTTCGGGGTGTGGGATATTTTCTATTACGTCTGGCTTTGGGTGATACTTGGCTGGCCTCCTTCCCTGCCAACCTTAGACATCCTGTTTCTCATTCCCATCGCCTGGGTCGGCCCGGTTTGGGCACCTTGCCTGGTCTCGGTGGGACTTATCGGAGCGAGTGCTGCCGTGGCACTCCGCGTCGACAGGGGAAATGAATTCACCCTCGGAGCTTGGGGTGGACGGCCGAGCTCCTCGCGGCCTTTCTCATTATCATCTCTTTCATCTGGCTGGGACCGGAGGTCATGCGAGGGGAGATGCCGGGAGCATTTCCATGGCCCATTTTCGCGGCGGGTATGGCCCTTGGCCTGGGGGGTTTTACGTGGGCTTGGAGGAGGAGCGAGATTTCATGAGAAGTTGGAAGTAAGGGAGGAAAAAGTGTTTTATGACGAGGAACTTTATCGCAGAGAAAGAGTATTTATTGAGAGATCCTTCTTTTATTGATTTCTCATTCTTAGATATGCTTGATCTCAAATAGCATGGCATAAAAAAACGATTAGAAAAATTACCACAAAAAATAATCGAAATATGTGCGATGTCAACGTACTGATTTAGAGTTGTCCGAACCTATCGATTCCGCCTCGCATGATGCGCTCGAATTCTCCAACGAAAACACTTCGGATAAGTACTTGGCTTGGGGCCGTTTCCCCCGTCGGATCTCGAGGACCGCGCTTTCCTCCAGCGTCTGTTCGACCATCCTTTCCACTTTCATCGCGGATTCGAGTTTGCGAAGGTGTGTGGATGCGGAGCGGACGGCGGGGCGGCCAGGAACAAAAAGGGAACAGCAATCCTGATCGGGTTCGATCGAAATTTCATATGTGCCGATGGCCTTCGCTTCCGACACAATTTCCTCCTTGTCCATCCCCAATAGGGGCCGCAGGATCGAAGTGTCGACGGCTTCGTCTATAGCGATCAGGTTAGAGAGGGTTTGGCTGGCAACTTGGCCCAAGCTCTCGCCTGTCACGATGGCCTTCGCGTTTTCGAGGGTAGCAATTCGGTCGGTGATGCGGGCCATAAACCGCCGGTAGAGGACGACCCGACTTGTGGGTGCTGTCGATAAAACGATTTCCTTTTGTAAATTTCCGAAAGGAACAAGATAGATTCGACTGCCGAGTTGATAGCCATCGAGAATACCGGCGAGATCGAGCGCTTTTTCGGCAGATGCCCGGCTGACGTACGGCGCGCCGTGAAAGTGGACGAAAACGACTTCGCAGCCCCGCTTCAACATCCGGTACGCGGCGACAGGAGAATCGATCCCTCCCGAAAGCATTGCGGCTACCCGGCCACTTGTTCCGACGGGAAGCCCTCCCGGCCCCGGAACGCGTTCGGAATAAACGATCGCTTCGTCCGGCAGGGCTTCGACGGTCACAGTGGTTTGGGGCATCTCCAGATTGACCGGCAGGTGACGTCGAGCTTGGATCTGGCCGCCGATGATGGTGTTCCATTCGCGCGTGCTGATCGGAACGCTCTCGAATCCTTTCCGCGTACGGACACGAAAAGTAGATATGTGCTGCGGGGCGATCATTTTAAGGGCGGCTTCACAAACGAAATCCAAGTCGAGGGGCACACGTAGTGCCCGGGCGAAATAGGCCAGCCCGAAAACGCGGGTGAGCGCCTCGCACACTTCCGGCCAATCGACCTCTTCTCCCAGGCCGAGTAAGAGCCGTCCGGGGAGTTTTTGAACCCGGCCGGTGCCGAAAGGGCGCGTGGTTTTTTCCAACTGATGGCGGAGCCGGTCAACGAAGATGGGGCGGTTTCTCCCCTTTAGGCCGATTTCGCTGTAATGAAGCACCGCGCACGGGGCAGCTTCAAAGTTGAAAAAAGATTGTTCCTTCCGGTTCATTGGGCCCTCTCGATCTGAACTTTTTCCCCATTTTGGATTTCCAGCAGGCGTTTTGCATCTCCTTCTACTTCGCCCAGGGGATTCACCGCACTCGCGGCCCGGGGGACCTCTCCTGTGCTGGCCGGTGTCGGACCGAAGAATATGCAAAAAGCTTTCCCGGGAGGCCAATAGGCGATTTCCCCAACCGTCATTTCCTCCCGGGCTGAGGACTCCAGGGGCATTTCGAGCGGAATTGTAAAATAGATTTCCTCGCCCCATGTAATTACACTCGCAGAAATAGGAAGAATTTCCCATAGGCGATTCGAGGTGGGGCCATCCGAGAGGGTGGCCTTCATATCTATTTTTCCAACGGAGATGCGTATCTTCTTATTCATAATCCTATTCCTGAAGGCCGAAAGTTTCCGATTGGATGTGCTACAATATCGAAGGGAGCGTCTCTTGGGAAGGGTCTCCGCGGCCTTGACAGACATTTGTCTCCCCCCCTAGATTGATCTGCTTGAAGACCATTTTCGAGTGAAGATTTCCTCAAAACTCATTAATTTCCATCGCATTTCGGGATGCGCGGGGCAGAGAATGAAGTTTTCTGAAATCGTCGAAACCCTCGCACTTGAATTGGAGCGAGTTGAGGAGGCGATTCAGGAGAATTTCCGCTCGAATGTCGTTCTTATCCCTGATGTGAGCGGCTATCTTAGCAGGGCGGGAGGGAAGCGGGTTCGGCCCATGCTTTTGCTTTTGAGCGCTAAGGCGTGCGGTTACGAAGGGCCCCGTGCCATTATCCACAGTTGCGTCGTTGAATATATTCACACGGCCACATTGTTGCATGACGATGTGGTCGACGCGGCTGAGGTCCGCCGTGGCA